>JAJZDA010000176.1 GCA_021851525.1 Actinomycetes bacterium
CGCGCGCCGGCCAGCGCGTCGCGGCGCGCGACGGACCCGCCCGGCAGCTGCCATGCTGGCGGCGATGCCCCAGATAACGATTCCAGGCGGGCTCTCGCTCGAGTACGAGACCCACGGCAGCCCGCACAACCCGCCGCTCCTGATGGTCGCCGGCTACGGCATGCAGCTGATCGGCTGGCCGCGGGAGTTCGCGCAGCTGATCGCCGACGGTGGCCGGTACGTGATCACCTTCGACAACCGTGACAACGGGCTCTCGCACAAGTTCGACGGCGTCCCGGCGAACTTCGACGCGGTGCTGGCGGCGGTCGGCTCGGGAGATCTGGACGGCGCCCGGCGGCTTGCGCCGTACACGCTCAGTGAGATGGCCGCTGACGCCGTCGGCCTGCTGAGCGCGCTCGGGATCGAGCGTGCTCACGTGCTCGGCGCGTCGATGGGCGGGATGGTCGCCCAGACGATCGCGATCGAGCATCCGCAGCGCGTGCTCTCGCTGATCTCGATGATGTCCACCACCGGTGAGCCGGAGTACGGCCAGGCAACGCCACAGACGCTGGAGGTGCTGCTGACCCCGAGCCCGCGCGATCGCGCGGGATACATCGAGGCGGCGCGCAACTGGACCGGCTGGCGCTCGCGCCGCTGGCCCGACGTGGAGTTCGTGATGCGGCTTGCGGCCGACAGCTACGACCGCTGCCACTACCCCGAGGGCGACCAGCGCCAGCTCAGCGCGATCCTCGCCAGCGGTCCCCGCGCGCAGGGCCTCAGCGCGCTGCAGCAGCCGACGCTCGTGATCCACGGCCTTGACGACACGATGATCGACCCGAGCGGCGGGCGGCGCACCGCTGAGCTGGTGCCGCGCTCGCGGCTGATGCTCGTGCCGGACATGGGTCACGACCGCCCTGAGCCGCTGTGGCCGCAGCTGGTGCAGGCGATCCTCGAGCACACCGCCGCGGTCGCGTGAGCAGCGTGCTTGTGCCGCCTGTACATGCGCGCCCCGGCGCGTTGAACGCAGCGGCCCATCCAGCCGCTGGGATCATCGCTCAATGAGCTCACCATGGCCTGCCGCAGCGCCCTCCGCCGCGGATCGCGCCGCCTTCGCGGACGCCGTGGTGCGTCCCTTCTGGCAGGACACGCTGGTGCCACGCGAGCCCCACGCGCCACTGCAGGGCCGCCAGCAGGCCGATCTCTGCATCGTCGGTGGCGGCTTCACCGGCCTCTGGGCGGCGCTCTACGCCAAGGAGCTTGACCCGCAGCGCGACGTGGTGCTGCTCGAGGCCACGCGCTGCGGGGACGGCGCCAGCTCCCGCAACGGCGGCTTCCTGCAGGCGTCCGTGACCCACGGCCTGAGCAACGGCCTGAGCCGTTTCCCGGGGGAGATCGAGCAGATCGAGCGGCTCGGGCTGGCGGGCTTCGCGGAGCTCCAGGCGGATCTCGCGCGCCACGGCATCGACGCGGAGTTCGAGAACACCGGCGCGCTTGACGTGGCGCTCGAGCCCCACCAGCTGGAGGAGCTCGAGGAGGCCGCCGCGGAGGCCCGCGCCCACGGTCACGACGTCTCGCTGCTTGACCGTGAGCAGGTGCAGGAGGAGGTCCACTCGCCGCTCTATCTGGGCGCTCTGCACGACCGCACCGGCGCCGCCCAGGTGAACCCCGCCAAGCTCGTCGATGGTCTGCGTCGCGCGGCGCTCGCGATGGGTGTGAGGATCCACGAGTTCAGTCCCGTGGGGCAGCTGCAGACGACGCGCACCGGGGTCAGGGCGATCACCCCCGCCGGTCTGCTGGACGCGCGCGGCGCGCTGCTGGCCACCAGCGCCTACCCGGCGCCGCTGCGCCGGCTGCGTGCCTACATCGCGCCGGTCTATGACTACGCGCTGATGACCGAGCCGCTCTCGGGTGAGCAGATGCAGAGCATCGGCTGGCGCAGCCGGGCGGGGATCGGTGACCTGGCCAACCAGTTCCACTACTACCGCCTGAGCGCCGACAACCGCATCCTCTGGGGCGGCTATGACGCCGTCTACCGCAGCGGTGGTCCGGTCGGGCCCCAGTTCGATGATCACGAGCCGACCTTCGCGACGCTCGCCCAGCACTTCTTCACCACCTTCCCGCAGCTGCGCGGAGTGCGCTTCTCGCACCGCTGGGGCGGTGCGATCGACACCTGCAGCCGCTTCAGCGTGTTCTTCGGCCGGGCGCTCTCCGGGCGTGCGGTCTACGCGCTCGGGTACACGGGGCTCGGTGTCGGCGCCTCGCGCTTCGGCGGGCGCACCGCGCTCGATCTGCTTGACCGGCGCAGCAGCGAGGCCACGCAGCTGCGGATGGTGCGCTCCCGGCCGCTGCCGTTCCCGCCTGAGCCGCTGCGCTATGCCGTGATCGCCCTGACCCGCAACCGCCTGGCGGCGGCCGACCGCAACCAGGGACGGCGTGGCCTCTGGCTGCGCGCGCTGGACCGCGCCGGCCTCGGCTTCGACAGCTGAGCGCAGCTCATCGCCTCACTCCCGCAGTTGCCGCTCCCACCAGGAGATCGTGTCGGCGATGGTCTGCTGCAGCGGGATCTGCGGGCACCAGCCGCCGGCCTCGCGCAGGCGCGCGTGGGAGCCGGTGATCACGGGCGCTTCGTGAGCGCGCACGAGGGCCGGGTCGACGGCGTGCTCGACCGTCAGCGGGGCGAGCGCCGCCGCCACCGCGGCGACGCGCTGCGCGGTGGAGCTCGACACCCCTGAGCAGACGTTGTAGACCCCCGCCGGCAGCGTGCGCTCGGCCAGCAGCAGGTAGGCGCGCACCACGTCACGCACGTCCGTGAGGTCCCGGCGCGTCTGCGGGTTGCCGGTGGTGATGGTCAGTGACCGGGCTCCCGACAGCCGCGCCAGCGCCGCCTGGCGGCAGATGCTCGAGAGCAGGAAGATCGGGCGCTGCCCGGGGCCCGCGTGCGCAAACGCGCGGGCGATCACCAGATCGATCCCGTGGGTCCGTGAGTAGAGCGAGGCGAGCATCTCCCCGGCGAGCTTGGAGACGGCGTAGGGGCTCGATGGCAGCACTTCGTCATCCTCGACGAGCGGCAGCTGCGTCCCGGCGCGATACACCTCCCCTGAGGAGACCCACACGAGCCTGGCGCCGGGCGCATGGAGCCGCAACGCCTCGAGCAGGCCCGCCGCCGTGGCGGTGTTGAGCGCAAGCGTGCGCTGCGGATCCTCCCAGGATCTGCCCACGTGACTGAGCGCCGCGAGGTGAAACACCACCTCCGGCGCAAGGCTGCGGATGGCCTCGCGCAGCGCCACCGCGTCGGTGAGGTCTGCGGCGAGCGTGTCACCCAGTCCCGCTTCCAGCCGCCCGCTGCGAGAGACGCCCAGCACCTGATCGCCGCGCGCCGCGCAGGCGCGCGCCAGCCAGCCGCCGACGAACCCCGAAGCGCCGGTGATCAGCACGCGCACAGCCGCGACTGTAACGCGGACCGCGCTCACGGGTAACCCATCTTTGATGGATCAGGCGGTGTCCCACAGGCGCGCTCGGACGCGCGGCGCAAACCCCGTGCTCTACTGGGTCGTGCGGGCCCTGGTGGAGCTGCCGATCAGGTTCTACTTCCGCACCGCGAGGCTCGGGCGGGAGCACATCCCGGCCCACGGGCCGGCGATCATCGCCGCCAACCATCGCAGCTTCATCGACCCCTGGGTGATCGGCACGATGGCCCGCCGGCCGGTCTACTACGTGGCCAAGAGCGAGCTCTTTGCCAACCCCGTGATTGCCCGGCTGATCACCGCTCTGGGGGCCTTTCCGGTGAGGCGTGGCGAGGGTGACGGGGAGGCGATCCAGACCGCCAGGCAGCTGCTGGAGAGCGGGCAGCTGGTGTTGATCTTCCCGGAGGGGACGCGCACCCGTCCCGGCCCGTTGGGAGTGCCCAGGCGGGGCGTCGCGCGGCTTGCGCTGGAGACCGGCGCACCGGTGATCCCGCTGGCGATCATCGGCACCGACGCCGTGCGCCGGGGCCTCATCCTGAGGCCCCGCCGGATCCGCGCGCGGGCTGGGCTGCCGCTGCGCCTGCCGCGCGTGCCAGAGGCCTCGCCGGCGCTGGCGGCGGCCGCGCTGGAGCACATCTGGCGCCGGGTTGAGCTGCAGTGGGAGTGGCTGGGCGGCCAGCCCCGCAGGCAGCAGGCGACCGATCCGCGACCGGCGCGCGTCGGATGAGCGGGAGGCCCGCAGTGATCGGCTCGCGCCCCGGTAGGCTCTGCCAACCGTGGAGAGCGACTCACCCACCAGCAAGGCGCAGCTCGACGCCAGGTTCACCGAGCTCTACAGGGCGCACGTGCGTGACGTCTACTCCTACAACTTCTACCGCGTCGGCAACCACCACGACGCGGAGGACCTCACCGAGCAGACCTTCCTGCAGGCCTACCGGCACTTTGAGCGCGCGCTGCGCGAGTCCGACGGGCGGCCACTGCGCCCCTGGCTCATCCGCATCGCCCACAACCTGGCTGCCAACTTCTACCGCGACCGCTCGCGCAAGCCGGAATCGGCGATCGAGGATGCGGGGATGATCTCGGCGCCGCACACGACGGAGGCGCTGGTCGAGGGGCGTGAGCAGCTCAAGACGATCCTGGACGGCGTCCGCCAGCTCCCGGATGACCGCCGTGAGGCGCTGATCATGCGCTTCGCGCTGGGCATGGACAACCGTGAGATCGCGCGTGCGCTGGGGCGCACCGACGGGGCCACGAAGGTGCTGCTGCACCGCGCCATCCGCCAGCTCGAGGGGATCGTCGACGCGCCCGCGCAGGACGGCCCTGACGCCGGCGCCGCGCCCGCGACGCCCACCGACCCCAGCCCCAGCCCCAGCTCCAGCCGCAGCCCGAGCTCCAGCCCCAGCCCCAGCTCCAGCTCCAGCTCCGGCTCCGGCTCCAGCCACAGCTCCGGCTCCGGCTCCGGCTCCAGCCACAGCTCCGGCTCCGGCCCCGGCAGCACGGAGGCACGGTCATGAACGTCAACGTGGAGGCGCTGCTGCGTGAGGCGCTCGCCCCGGTCGACCCGCCCTCACGCCTCACCGAGCAGCTGGAGCTCCGCCTCACCTCGCTGACGGAGCTGGCGCAGGAGGAGCTCGAGGGTTGGGAGCTCTCCACCATGCGGGACCCGCGCAACTGGGTGCGCCCGGTGCTGGCCGCCGGGGTCGCCGTCAGCGCCGGCAGCGCGCTGGTGGCGCTGCGCGTCCGCGGTCGGCACCGAGCTAGAGTGGAGGAGTCGTCAACGCTTCTGGAGTTCGCAGAGCGTACGCTCCAGGACATCGCCGAGGAAACACGCAGGGTCCTCCCGGACCGTTGAGAGTCTGAACCAGTGCCGGTCTGCTACCGACACCCCACGCGCGAGACAGGCGTCTCGTGCTCCAACTGCGGACGGCCGATCTGCCCGGACTGCATGACGCCGACCTCGGTCGGGATGCGCTGCCCGGAGTGTGCCGGCGAGCGCACGCGGGTGCACCGCGTTCCCCGCAGGGCCCCGGGCGCGGCCTTCCAGCAGGCCGTCTGGCACGATCCGCGCAGCTGGTCGATCACGCACGCGCTGATCTTCATCAACTGTGCGGTGTTCATCTGGGAGGTCGCCACCGGGGTGACGTTCAGTGGCAGCAATGACCACGGTGCGGTGCTGACCAACGGCTGGCTTGCGGGCCCCTACCTGACGATCGAGCACCAGTACTGGCGGCTGCTGACCTCGGGCTTCATCCACGAGTCGATCTGGCACATCGGCATGAACATGCTCTCGCTGTGGTTCGTCGGCCGCTCACTGGAGCCGGCCATCGGCCGGACGTTCTTCGCCGCGATCTACTTCAGCTCCCTGCTGGCGGGCTCCTTCGGGGTGCTGCTCTTCACTCCCGATCAGCCGACGCTCGGTGCCTCCGGCGCCATCTTCGGGGTCTTCGGAGCGCTGATCATGGTCGCTCACGCGCGCCGGATCCCGCTTTGGGCCACGGGGCTGATCCCGATCCTGCTGCTCAACCTGGTGATCACGCTGAGCGTCCCCGGGGTCTCGGTCGGCGGTCACCTCGGGGGGCTGGCGGCCGGCCTGCTGACCGGCAAGCTGGTGACCGAGTACGGCGAGAAGCGCAGCCGCCGCAGCGTCGTGCTGCTCGGCTGCCTGGCGGTTGCCGCGCTCAGCGTGGTCGGCGCGATCGCGGTCGCCGGCGGCACCGGGCTGATGCCCAACGGCAGCCAGATCTGAGCTGGGCGAGGCTCGTCCGCGGTCGGCAGTCCGGTGGTCGGCAGCCAGTCAGCCAGGCAGTCAGCCGGCATGCGTCCCGCGCCCCGGGTGCCGCGCGTCGCCCCACGCCCCGCGCGCCCCACGCCCCGCACGCCCCACGCCCCGCACGCCCC
>JAJZDA010000177.1 GCA_021851525.1 Actinomycetes bacterium
CGGCCGCCGCCCGCTAGCGGCGGCAGGCGCGGCGCCAGGCGGCACTGCCCGGCTGACGGGCCTGCCCGGAGTTGGGGTTGATCATCAGACAGCGTTCGTCGACCGCCTGGAAGGCCGACGCCGGGATCTGCTTGAGCTGGTCGACCAGCGTGTAGGTCCAACGCCTGTCGGCGGCCCCCTGAAAGAACCAGTTGCTGCCATTGTCGGCGAGGATCAGGCCGTAGACCTTCATCGCGCGGATCACGACCTGGCAGGCGCGCGCGCAACGCGAGGCGGGCAGATGAAAGCCCTCTCTGAGCCGGAAGCGGGCGCCCATCGGCGGGTAGCTGGGGTTCGCCGTCTGGCCCGACTGGTGGCGCGCAGGCCAGATGAAGCGCGTGCTGGTGAGCTGCGCGGTGAAGCGGATCGCGTGGTTGATGTGGCCCGACATCACCTCGTCGTAGTTGACCAGGCCGGGGAGGATCGGCAGTCCCGCGGCATCCGCCGAGGTCCAGGTGGCCGGACGCAGGTGGTTTGAGCGCAGGTTCCAGATCGCGCCGGCCGCCGCCGTCGAACGCCCGCCGGCCCGGTAGTACGCGTCGGAGAGCTCGTAGAGGGTGCAGGTGGTCGGGTCGACCATCAGCGCATGACGGTCGCCGCCCGCGTGCGGACCGCCCTCGATCGGGGTCCGGGCAGAGAACGGGTAGGGGCGGTGATCACTCTCATCGGAGTAGAGAAAGTGGACGCGCACGAAGCGCGGGTGCGCGGCGGTCACCTGCCACGGGATGCCGTAGGGGCTGGCGCCGCCGCCGGGCCCGTAGTCGGGGTGCAGGAAGGTGCTGCCGGCGTCCATGTGCGCGAGCCACTGCGCCGAGCGCGGGTCGACCGGCAGGCCCGTGACCGGCGTGTTCCAGACGTTGTCTGCCGGGAATGCCGGGCAGTCGGTCCCCGGGAAGCGTGGCCCCGGGACGGCAGCGACGCCCGCTCGCGCACGCAGGCGCGCCCGCCGCAGCGCATGCAGGCGCGCGGCCGCCGCCGCCCGGCCGCCGCCCGGCAGCGCGGCCAGGGCGCCGCACAGTAGCGGCGCCAGGACTGCTGCCCCCATGAGTCTCCGCGCACGCATTGCAGACCGCATCGCCGTGATGATCGGGCAGCGCGCCGCCGGCGGCAAGCCGCCTCAACGCTTCTCCGAGCGACGCGCCCAGAGCACAGCTGAACCGACCGCGACGCCGGTCCCCCAGGCGGGCCGCCGCTGAGCCGACCGGGCCGCTCCTCAGCCGACCGGCTGGCGGGCGAGCGCGGCGATCGCGTCCTGCAGGCCACTGCGGGCGGCTGCCACCACGTCCTCACCGGCCCCGAGCGTGTCGAGCCCGAGCATCGCCGCGCCGACGATCGGACCCTCGTGTGCCAGCACCAGCCTGGCGTCGGCGGCGCTGGCGCGGACCAGCTCGGCGATGCGCTCGATCATCCATGGCGGCGCGGCCCGCATCAGCCCGCCGCCGACGACCACGTCGGCACCGGCTTCGCAGAGCTCGAGCCGCGTCAGCGCCGCCCGTGCAAGCGCCGCGACCTCATCAGCGACGCGCTCGAGGATCGCGCGTGCGGCGCCGTCGACCGCCGCCTGGTCGTAGACCACCGGTGAGAGCTGGGCCAGCGCCTCAACCGAGAGCTCCTTGAAGTGCAACGCCCGTGCAACCTCCAGGGGGGTGCGCAGGCCGAAGTGCCGCGGGACCGCCTGCTCGAGCGTCGAGGCCGGGCCGCGCCCGTCGGCGCTGCGGCTGGCGGCGCCGAGCGCGGCGACGCCGACGTCGTGGCCGCCGCCCCAGTCACCGGTGATCGCGCCCAGCGCCGGGAAGCGCACCGTGCGCCCGTCGGGTGCGATCCCCACGGCGTTGATGCCGCCACCACAGACGACCGCCACGCCCCAGCCGCGATCGGTGCCGGTCCGCAAGAGCGCCAGCGTGTCGTTCTCGACCACCAGGCGCGGCGCCCAACCGAGCGCGCCGAGCGCACCCTGCAGCAGCTCCACCTCCTCAGGCAGGTCGGCACCGGCCAGCAGCACCCGGGCGATGTCGGCGATCGGCGCGGCGCCCGACCCGTTGCCGGCGGCCCGCTGGCCGCCGGCCTCGCCGGAGCTCTGCGGTGCGATCCCCGCCGCGGACGCAACCTGGGTGACCAGCTCCGCGAGGAACCGGACGCAGCCGTCGTAACCGATCACGTGCGGTGAGCTCGTGCCGGCGCGGATCAGCGACAGCACACGGCCGTCGGCGCCCAGCAGGGCGACGTCGGTCTTGATGTTGCCGCCGTCAATCGCCAGCACCACGTGTTGCGCCTGCGCGGGACTCATGCTTCGCGCAGCTGCCCGATCAGCTCCCCGGCCAGCGCGTACTCGCGCACCAGCGGGTTGGTCATCAGCGCCACGCGCGCCAGCTCGTTGTCAGCGGTGGCCGCAGCCCGCGCGGCGATCCGCTCGTAGGCCGCCACATGCTGGACCAGGCCGAGCAGCTCCGGCGCCAGCGGGCGCTGCGGCAGCGGCGTCGCGCCCGCGGCGTCGACTCGCGCCGGCAGCTCCACCACGTCATCCGCGGCCAGGCCGGCGAGCGTCTCACCGTTGCGCGTGTCAACCACCAGCGTCTCACCGCTGTCGGAGAACAGCGCACCCAGCAGCTGGGTGGCGGCCTCGCTGTAGAAGGCGCCGCCGCGCTGCTCCAGCAGCGCCGGCTTGGTGTCGACCCCGGGGTCACGGTAGAGCGCCAGCAGCTCCCGCTCGATCTCCGCCACCACGGCCGCCCGCGGCTCCTCGTGGCGCTGCTCCTCGAGCACCGCGCGCTCCGCGTAGAAGTAGCGCAGGTAATACGAGGGGATCGCGCCGAGGTCCTCCAGCAGCGCCAGCGGCAGGCCGATCTCCTGCGCGAGGTGCCCGCCGAAGCTGCGCAGCACGTCCGCGAGGACGTCACTGCCGTCCAGCCACACCGCCCTGATCCAGGTCAGGTGGTTGAGCCCGACCTGGTCGACCAGCACACGCTCCGGCGCGACCCCGAGGTGCGCGGCGATCTGGCGCTGGAAGTTGATAGCGACGTTGCAGAGGCCGATCGCGCGGTGCCCGTCGTCCAACAGCGCGCGGGTGACGATCCCCACCGGGTTGGTGAAGTCGACGATCCAGGCGTCGTCGGCCGCGAGCTCCCGTGCGCGCCTTGCGATCTCCAGCACCACCGGCACGGTGCGCATCGCCTTGGCCAGGCCGCCGGCGCCGGTCGTCTCCTGCCCGATGCAGCCGCACAGCGCGGGAGTGCGCTCGTCGTGCAGCCGCGCGGCCTGGCCGCCCACGCGGATCTGCAGGAGGATCGCATCGGCGCCGTCAAGCGCGCGGTCGCGGTCGCCGGTCAGCTCCAGCGACCCCTGATACCCCTGGCGCGCGAGCATCCGCTGCGCCATGCCGCCGACCACCTCGAGCCGCTGCGCGTCGATGTCGTGCAGCACCAGCCGGTCGATCGCGATCCGCTCGCGCTCACGCATCAGCCCGGAGACGAGCTCTGGCGTGTAGGTCGAGCCGGCGCCGATCACGGCGAGCTTCATCAGCCCGCCCACACAGTCTCACCCAGGGTCAACATCGTCCCCAACCCTCCAGTCCGTACCCGCGCCTCTCTACGGGCAGCGACCAATTTGGAAAATGTCCTAACTAGAGTACCATCGTAACCGCCAGCAAGCCTATCCGTCAACAAAAGGCGCGGGGCGGCTTACGTATCCGGTTTGGCAACCTTCCTTACGAAACTTGAGGAGCCGCGATGTCGTCCCAGCCCCAGAGCCGGCTCGAGCAGGAGATCCGCGAGCAGGGTGCGGTGCTCGAGGCGCGCACCGAGCCGGGCTGGCAGGCCGCCCGGGAGGCGGTCGAGCTGTTGCGCGCCCCGGAGATCACGCAGATCGTGATCAGCGCCCGCGGCAGCTCGGACAACGCCGCCCGCTATGCCCAGTACCTGTTCGGGCTCGACGCGCGCCTGCCGGTGGCGCTGGCCACACCGTGGCTGTATGAGGGTGAGCGCGCGCCGCTGCTGCGCGGAGCGGCAGTGATCTCGATCTCGCAATCAGGTCAGTCCCCGGACGTGATCTCGGTGGCGCGCGCCGCGCGCAGCCAGGGCCGGCCGAGCATCGCGATCACCAACGATCCCGGCTCACCGCTGGCCGCCCAGGCAGACGTGGTGGTGCCGATGCTCGCCGGACCCGAGCTCTCGGTGGCGGCCACCAAGACCTACCTGGCCTCGCTGCACGCGATCGCGCAGATCTCGACGCTGCTCGGCGAGCAACCCGGGCGCGCGCGCTGGTTCGCGCAGCTGCCCGAGCTCACCCGCCAGATGACCGACGCTCAGCTGGCGCAGCGGGCACGGTTTGACCCGCTGCGAGAGCTGGGCTCCCTGACCGTCGTGGGCCGCGGGCTGCAGTTCGCCACAGCCCATGAGACAGCGATCAAGCTGCGCGAGCTGACCGGGCTGCAGGGCGAGGCCTTCTCACTGCCCGACCTGCTGCACGGACCGGTCGCGGCGCTGGATGAGCGGGCTGCCGTCTGGGCGCTCAGCATCGGTGAGCGCCGGCAGCCGACAGCCGATGAGTTCACGCGGCTGCGCCGGCGCGCCGGCCTGGCGATTGCGATCAGTGACAACCCGGAGGTCCTGGCGCTGGCGGACATCTCCGTGGCGCTCTCCCCGGAGCTGCCGGACTGGCTGACCCCGCTGCTGGCCGTGATCCCGGCGCAGGCCGCCGCGCTGCGCCTGGCCGAGGGGCGGGGCACCGACGTCGACCGTCCCGAGGGCCTGCACAAGGTCACGCTCACGCGGTGAGCGTGCGCGGCGGTCCCCCGAGGACTGCAAGGCTGCTTCCGTTGGCGACTTGCGCAACACCTATCGTGTCGGGCCAACGATGGATTTTGTAAAGGCCTGATCCGCAATGCCCCCCAGACCCAACCACGACGGCGGCGGCGCCGAGTCGCGGCTCGGCCTGCTGCGCGAGCTCGGTGAGCAGGCGGTGCTGGAGACGATCTTCCGCCGCGGCCCGATCACGCGCCCGGAGATTGCCGCCATCACGGAGCTCTCCAAGCCGACCGTCTCAGCGGCGGTCAGCCGGCTGGAGCAGGGCGGCCTGATCCGCGACGCCGGCCGCCGCGCCGGTCAGCGCGGGCGCCAGCCGGTCGCCTACACGGTCAGCAAGCAGGCCGGCTTTGTGGTCGGCGGTGACATCGGCGGCAGCAACCTGCGGGTGGCGGCCGCCGATCTCTTCGGCGAGCCGATCTGCGACCTCAAGCAGCCGACCACCAAGGCCGGTGGCCGCGCCCTGGGGATGCAGGTGCTGGAGATGGCCAATGCGGTGATCGACCGCGCCGCGCCGGTCCACGGCCGGCCGCTGGCCCTGGCGATCTCCACCCCCGGGATCATCGACCAGTCGACCGGTCGCGTCACCTCGCTGGCCTACAACGTCGCTCCGGAGGGTGGCTTTGACCCGCTGGAGGTGATCCGCGACCGCCTCGACGTGCCGGTGCTGGTGGAGAACAACGTCAACCTCGCCGCCGTCGGCGAGAAGTGGTTCGGGCTGGCACGCGGCGTCTCGACGATGGTCTTCATCTCAATCGGCGCGGGTATCGGCATGGGCATCGTGATCGATGACGACGTGGTCCGCGGCGCGCACGGCGCCGCCGGGGAGATCGGCTACCTGCCGCTCGCGGGAGACCCGTTCGACCCCCGCCACCGCCTGCACGGCGGGCTCGAGGACGAGATCGGGGCGGCCGGGATCGTGTCGGCGTTCAACTCCGGCCGCGGCCCGGGGGATCCCGAGCTCTCCGCCGTGCACGAGGTCTTCGAGCTGGCCGGCGCGGGCAACGCGGCGGCCAGCGCGGTGGTGGATCACGTGGCAGCCCGGCTGGGAACCGCGATCGCCACCGTCTGCGCGATCCTCGACCCGGAGCTGGTGGTGCTCGGGGGCGGCATCGGCTCCAGCCCGATGCTGCTCTCGCCGGTGCGTGGCGCGGCCGCCTCACTGGTGCCGATCACCGCCCGCATCGAGACCAGCCTGCTGGGAGATCGCGCGGCCCTGCAGGGCGCGATCGCGGTGGCCCTGCACGCCGCCCGCACGACGCTGCTCTCGGGCGCCGGCGGGCCGCCGCGGTCTAGTGCTGGCCCGAAGGCCAACTTCTGCTCTCCTTTTCTCCTTCTGCTTGCTTCCGCTTTGCTTTTGTTAGGCTCTTTGTTAGGGTACGACTTGAGCTGTGTAAGCACGTCAAATCGGCGGCAGGCGCGGCAGGAGACCCCTCCAGCCTCCCCCACCCTGCCTTTCTACCTGTGATCCACTGCCTGCCGACGATGGCATAACCT
>JAJZDA010000178.1 GCA_021851525.1 Actinomycetes bacterium
CGGCTGATGCACGCGCGGCCCGTGTGGCGGCGCGCGGCGGCTCACGGCCTCCGGAGCGCCCCTGCAGCCGCCGCCGCGCCGCGCCGTGATGGCGTCGCACCGGGCTGGTCTGCGGGTTTCCCGCAGACCCCCTTGCTCCAGTTTGTGGTAAACGGCACAATGCATCCATGGAGCGCACGTCGGCCAGCGGACGTGAGGGGACCAGCAGCGGGCCGGCGCCATGGAATGAGCTCGAGCCGACGCTGCCACTGGTCTACGTGGCCGAGTACACGCGCGAGGGAGCGATCCGCTACGTCTCGGAGGTGATCCGCGACTGGACCGGGCGCGACCCCAGTGACTTCGTCGCCCAGCCGGGGCTCTGGTATGAGTTCGTGCATCCCGACGACCGCGCGCGGGTGCTGGAGCTCGAGCACCAGCTGTTCGACAGCCATGAGCAGCTGGACCTGGAGTACCGCTTGGTCGGCCCCGACGGGCGCCCGCGCTGGGTCTGGGAGCGCAACACGATTGTGCGCGACAGCCACGGCCGGCCGCTGTGCACCCACGGCACGGTGGTCGACCTCAGCCGCTTCGGCGCGCGGGCGCTGGGGGAGAACGTGCTCGACGGGCACGCCGCGCTGGTGCTGCGCCACAACTTCCTCACCGGGCTGCCCACGCGCCAGGTGCTGGATGAGCAGCTGGAGCTGGCGCTGGGGCGCGCCCAGCGCATCGGCCACGTCGTCGCCCTGCTGGACATCGACATGGATCGCTTCCGCGGGGTCAACGACGCCGTCGGCCACGCCTCCGGCGACGTGGTGCTGATGCAGGTGGCGCGGCGGCTGCACGCCTGCGTGGAGCCGGGCCAGCTGCTGGCCTACCCAGGCGCCGATGAGTTCCTGCTGCTCGTACCGGACCTCGACCCGGCGGCCGCGGAAATGGAGGTCGCGCACCTCACCGCAAGGATCGGTGAGGCGCTGACCGAGCCCTTCGAAGCCGGCGAGCACCAGCTGCACCTGCGCGCCTCGATCGGCTACGCGCTCTCACCGAAGGACGGCACCGACTCCGACACGCTGCACGGCGCCGCGCACGCCGCCGTGGCCAGCGCCAAGGCCGCCGGTCGCGGGGTGGCGCACCGCTACCGCCCCGACCACACCCAGCCGCTGCGCCGGCTCTCCGTTGACTACAGGCTGCGCCACGCGATCGACGCTGGTGAGCTGGTGGCGCACTACCAGCCGATCATCGACCTGCGCACCGGACAGGTCTGCGCGGCCGAGGCGCTGGTCCGCTGGGAGCAGGAGGATGGCAGCGTGCTGGGCGCCGGCGAGGTCGTGCCGGCCGCGGAGGAGAGCTCACTGATCGTCGACCTCGACGTGCACATGATCAACCTGGTCTGCGCCCAGGCGCGCGCCTGGCGTGAGCAGGGGCGCGCGCTGCGCCTGCACGTCAACGTCTCGGCGCGGATGGTGCGCTGGAGTGGCTTCACGCGCTCGATCCTGCAGGCGATCGTGGCGGCCGGCATCCAGCCCGGCGACATCGTCGTCGAGCTGACCGAGACCAGCCGCGAGATCGAGGGCCAGGGCGTGCGTCAGCTGATCGAGCTGGCCCAGGCCGGCGTCTCGCTGGCGCTCGATGACTTCGGCGCCGGCCATTCGTCGCTGGCGCGGCTGCGCACGATCCCGATCTCCACGATCAAGCTCGACCGCCACCTGGTGCTGGCGGCCGCCGGCGAGCTGCCGGAAAGTGAGCGGCGGGGGCCGGCCTCCTGCACCGATTGCGCGGGGCGCACGGTGCTCAGCGGCCTGCTGGAGATGGGCCGCGCGCTGAACGTGGCGGTTGTTGTGGAGGGTGTCGAGAGCGAGCCGATGCGTGAGCTGGTCCTGGAGCTGGGGGCACCGCTGGCGCAGGGCTACCTGTTTGGCCGTCCGGTGCCCGCGCGGCAGTTCGGCGCCGACCTCGAGCTGACGGCGCGCGCAGCGCTCTGAGCGCCGCGCGGCCGGGCCGCTCAGTCGCCGCGCAGCCGGGCTGCTCTGAGCGCGGCGCGGCCGGGCTGCTCAGTCGCCGCGCAGCGCGTCGATGCCCGGCGTGGTCAGCACCGTGTCATCGTCGCGGATCAGCACCGCCTCATAGCCGTCCAGACCGGCGCAGAAGGCGGCCGCCCGGGTGGCGCCCATCGCGAACGCGGCGGTGGCGTAGGCGTCGGCGGTGACGATCTGGGGCCCGACGATCGTCACCGACAGCAGGCCCGCTGGCCTGCTGCCTGAGGTCGGGTCGGTGATGTGCTCCCCGCGGGCGTAGCTGCCGGAGGTGGCGATCGCCTGGTCGCGCAGGCACAGCGTCATGGCGATCTCACCCGCCAGGCGCGGGTGTTGGATCCCGACGCGCCAGCGCTCACCGCTGTCCGGATGCCCGCTGAGCTGCGCGTCGCCGCCCGCGTTCACGGAGAAGTTGCGGGCGCCGGCGTCGTGCAGGCGCTGGGCGGCGCCGGCGATGGCCCAGCCCTTGACATACCCCGATGGCTCCACGGAGCCGGGGCCGCCGGCGCCGGCGGCGGGCGCCACGCCGTTGCGGTACGGGGCCTCGATGTCGAAGAAGCCGGCCGTCTCCCGCTTGAGCTCGGCGCAGCGCGCCAGCACCTCGGAGACCGCGGGATCGGCCTGCGCCGCCGCCAGCTCGCCGCGGTTGAGGCGGCTGATCTGGCTGTCGGCGCGGTGTGTGGAGAAGGTCGCGTCCACCCAGTGCAGCCAGCTGACCACGCCGGCCAGCACATCCTCGCTGATCTGCGGGTCGCAGATCTCGAACATCACCGGCATCCCCATCACGTGCTCGACGTGACGCAGCCCGTCACGCGTGGCCGGCACGAAGCCGCTGGGGGCGGTTGAGATCGCGGTGTGCGAGGACGAGCTGGACGCTCGCGGCCGGTAGCTCAGCTGGGTCAAATGTGCGCCTTGTGCATCGCGGAGTACATCGAGGTGGCAAACGCGTCGCTGGTGATCGTCGCGCCGGAGACGATGTTGATCCGCCAGGTCTGCTTCTTGAGCGCCTCACGGCGCAGCATCGGGATGGCGGCCGACGCCAGCTGCGCGGAGAACGTGTCCTGCGGGTTGTCGCGCACGGTGAGCTTGGTGATCTTCTTGTTCTTGACCGTGAGCGTCACGCTGATGTTGATGTACGGGGTGTAGGCGGTGGCGCCGGTGTAGTTGCCGCTCGACGCCGCGTGCGCGGGCTTGGGCTTGGGCTTGGGCTTGGGCTTCGGCTTGCTCTTGCCCTTGGCGTCTGCCAGGCCCGGGGCGGCGACGCCCACGAGGTTGACGGCGGTGCTGGCGGTGAGCGCCGCGATCGCGAGGGTACGGGTTTTCATCTGCTGTCCTTTCAGGCTGCGGGAGAAGAGTGGTGGGCGCGGGCTCCGCGCCGTGGCTGGTTGGGCGCGTCAGCGCCGGCGGGTCGGTGCTCAGGCGGCAAAGGCAAATGCCTCCCAGTGGATCTGGTGCTTGGGTACGCCGGCCGCCTTCAGGTTCTCGATCGCGTGATGCATCATCGGCACCGGCCCGCACAGGTACACATCCGAGGAGGCGATGTCCGGGCAGATCTCGATCAGGTTCTTGCTCGAGAGCAGCTCCGCGAAGCGCGGGTCGCGATGGTCGCCGACCAGATCGTGCACCTGCGCGCCACGTTCCTTGGCCAGCTGCGTGATCTCGTCGTGCAGCACCAGGTCAGCGTCGTCCACGGCGCGGTAGATGAACGTCACCGCCGCGTCGCTGAGCTCCTCGAAGATCGAGCGCAGCGGCGTGACGCCGATGCCGCCGGCGATCATCGTCACGCGCCGGCGCTGCCGGCGTGCGCCGATGAAGCGTCCGAACGGCCCCTCGGCCAGCACGCGCGTGCCGACCGGGACATCCTGCAGCAGGCGCGTGTAGCCGCCAACCGCCTTCACGGTGATCCGCAGGGCGCGGCCGTTGGGCGCCGCTGAGAGTGAGAAGGGGTGTGACTGCCACCACAGCCCCTTGCTCATGAAGCGCCAGAGCATGAACTGCCCGCCCACCGCGCCGAGGCTCTCCAGGTGCTTGCCGGTGATGGTGATGGAGCTCACGTCGGGGCCGACGCGCTCGACGGCGCTCACGTGCAGGTCCAGGCGCACGAACTGGCGCAGTGGCAGCAGCACGCGGTAGATCAGCAGCAGCGCCAGGGTCACCACGTAGAGCGCGATCCACCAGTCGCTCTGGACGGTGGAGGTGAAGAAGTCGGTGCCCGACGGGATCTGGTGCAGGTAGGCGAGCACGATCCCCGCGTACACGGTCAGATGCACCCCGTACCACGCCTCGTAGGGCAGCCGCCGGCGCGCTATCACCAGTGAGCTGACCACGGTCAGCAGCATCAGCGCCGTGCCGACCGTCGCGGTCACCATGCCGGGGTAGATGTTGAGGAACTCCTTGAACTGCAGCCACAAGCCGGTGTGGGCGGTCTGCGCGTAGCCGATCGTGCTGGTGACCACGTGGATCACCACCAGGTAGATCACGAGCTTGCCGTTGCGCCTGTGCCAGACGGTCAGCCGTTCAAGCCCGATGCGTCGCTCCAGCGGCGGCAGGCGCGCCAGCAGCAGCACCTGCAGCAGCGCCATGTAGGCACCCACCAGGCCGGTGATGCGCCCGAAGCTCAGCAGGAACTCCGTGAAGTTGTGCACCTGGGTGACGCCACCGTCCTTCAGCCACACCCAGACCATCACGCCACCGTTGATCACCACCGCCAGCGCGAACAGCGCGACGAACGTGTTGATCAATCCCGAACGGGAGCCGCGCTGGGGCAGTACACCGGCGGTCTGTGTCTGGGTGGCCACTTTCTCCTGATCCTCTGTCGGTTGCGTCGCCCGCTGACGGGCCTGATTGCTCTGGGCTAGAAGACCAGCGGGCGGTAAGAGCGCGATAAGACTTGGCCGCTAACTAAGAGCATTCTCATATGCTCCCCGTAAAGTAAGAGGATTCTCATGCGTTGAGGGTGGTCCGCGCCGGCGCGGACCACCCTCAACATCTGTGAGCCGCGAGGCTCAGACGCTCTGGCCGTTGGCCGTGAGCTTGACCTCGATGTTGTCGCGCGTGGCGTTTGAGTAGGGGCAGACCTCGTGGGCACCGGCGACGATCGCCTTCGCCTGCTCGGGGTCGCTGAGCGCGGGCAGCGTCACGTCGAGCTCGACGCTCAGCTGAAATCCCCCGGAACCGTTGGGGGTGAGTGTCACGCTCGAGTCGATCGAGACCTCGCCGAGCTCTGCCTTCTCGCGCCTTGCGATCACGCCCAGCGCACCCTCGAAGCACGCTGCGTAACCGATTGCGAAGAGCTGCTCCGGGTTGGTGCCCGCCTCGCCGCCGTCGCCGCCCATCTCCTTGGGCAGGCGCAGGTTGACCTCGAGCGCGCCGTCATGCGTACGTCCGTGGCCGGCTGCACGTCCGCCGGTCACCGTCGCGGTTGCTGTGTAGATCGGATTGGCCATCCGGCAAGCATACGCTAGCCTTACTTGCGTCATCAACTATGTCTGCAGAGGTGGGTATGGAGCTCGAGATCTGGTCTGACATCGCCTGCCCGTGGTGCTACATCGGCAAGCGACGGATGGAGGCTGCGCTGGCCGCCTTTGAGCACGCTGAGCAGGTGAGCGTCACATGGCGCAGCTTTGAGCTGGATCCCGCTGCGCCGGCGGAGCTGCCCGGGCGCAGCGTCGAGCTGATCGCCCGCAAGTACGGGATGAGCGCCGAGCAGGCGCAGGCCGCAGAGCAGCGCGTCGCGCAGACCGCCGCGGGTGATGGCCTGGAGTACCACCTCGAGCTGGCGCGCATGGGCTCGACCTTCGACGGGCACAGGATCGTGCACCTCGCCAAGGCCCACGGTCTGCAGGACGAGATGAAGGAGCGCCTGTTCCGCGCCCGCTTCACCGAGGGGCGGCTGATCTCCGACCCGCAGGTGCTGGTCGAGGCGGCGCTGGAGGTCGGTCTGCCCGAGGATGAGGTCCGCGCCACGCTCGCTTCGGACCGCTTCGCCGATGCGGTGCGCGAGGATGAGCAGATGGCCGCCCAGTTCGGGATCAGCGGCGTGCCGATGTTCGTCGTGGATCGCCGCTTCGGCGCCTCCGGCGCGCAGCCGCCGGAGCAGCTGCTGGCGCTGCTGGCGCACGGCTGGGAGCAGCGCGAGGCCGGCCCGGCGCAGCCCGCCGCCGCCGGCAGCT
>JAJZDA010000179.1 GCA_021851525.1 Actinomycetes bacterium
GCGTTCGGTCATCCCGCGCAGGCCGAACCCCGCCGCCGGGGGCTGCCCGGCGAGCGCGCCGGGCAGCGCGCCGTCATCGCTGACATCCACGTGCAGCACGTCACCCACGGCGCGCACCGCCACGCGCGCGTGCTGCGCGCGTGCATGCCTGATCACATTGGTGAGTGACTCCTGGACGATCCGCAACATCGCAGCGCAGGTTGCCGCGGGAACCGCCTCGGCGCTCACGTCCAGCTCCAGCCGCGTCTGCACGCCCGCAGCGGTGGCGGCCTCAACCAGGCCGCTGAGTGCGTCGATGCTCTGAGCGGGAGCGGTGGGCGCCTGCTCACCGGGCCGGCGCAGGACGGACAGCGTCGAGCGCAGCTCACGCAGCGCGCTGGCGGACACGAGTTTGATGTCGGTGAGCGCTGCGAGCGTGTCCGCCGACTCTGGCAGGTCGACCGCCACGCTCGCCCGGACGTTGATCGCCACCAGGAAGTGAGCGAGCGTGTCATGCACCTCCCGCGCGATCTCCATACGCTCGGCGATGGCTCGCTGCTGGAGCTGCTCGTCGCGCTCGCGGGCGTCCCGCTGCGCCCGCTCCAGCCGGGCCGCCCGCAGCTCCTCGCGTGAGCGCATCAGCTCGCCGGCCACCGCGCAGGCGCCGACCAGCACGACCCGCGTGATCAACGATCCCGCTTCGACCTTCGTGCCGATCGCCAGCACGGCGGCCGCCACCGCCACGGAGGTCAGCGCCCCGACCATGAGTGAGCGCCGTCGATCTCCCCGCGCCGCGACGTTGTAGAGCGCGAACCCGGTGACCGCCGTGACCGACCAGTCGGCGTACACCACCGCGGCGCAGAGCACCGAGCCGGCCGCCACCGCCAGCAACGTCCCGAGCGGCGCGCTCCTGCGCAGCAGCAGGGGCCCCCCGCCGAGCGCCGCCAGCAGGAAGGCTGCGGGGGCGACACCGGCCGGCGCCCGGATCAGGGATTCGATCAGCACAGCCGTGGTGGCGCCCAGCGCCGGCAGCACGTCGAGCACGGACACGTGCAGGGCCGTGAACTTGCCCCCGGCGCCCGTCCAGGGTCGCCCGCCCGGCAGTGGCGGGCGGCCCTGCTGATCGGTGTGGTTGCGCACGCCGCTCACTCTATGGCCCGGTCCCAGTCGCCATGCCCCCGGCCTCAGTCGCCCGTGTCCGCCACCACGGAACGCGCGGTGACGGCCAGCGAGCCACTCGACCCTGAGGTCCGCAGCAACCGCGCCAGGCTCGCCGGCATCCACCAGTTCCAGCGTCCCAGCATCGCTGCGATCGCCGGTACCAGCAGCGTGCGCACGACCACCGCGTCGAGGATCACGCCGACCGCCAGACCGGTCGCCGGCACCTGCACGGCAATGTCGTTGGTGGTGCTCAGCGACGCGAACGAGATCCCCAGGATCAGCGCCGCGCAGGTGATCAGCCGCCCCGTGCGCCCGAGCGATGCGACTATCGCGCGGGTCGTGTCGCCGCTGGCGTCGTACTCCTCGCGCATCCGTGCGAGCACGAACACCTCGTAATCCATCGAGATTCCGAAGAGGAAGGCGAAGATGACGATCGGCGCCCAGTTGCGGATCGCGTGGATCGCGTGGATGCCGTAGATCAGGTTCGAGCCGTGACCTGACTGCCAGAACATCACGATGAACCCGAACGCCGCACCGAGCGAGACCAGGTTGAGCAGCACCGCCTTCAGCGCCAACGGCACCGACCGGAACGCGCGCGCCAGCATCACGAACGTGATCAGCGCGATCATCGCCAGCGCCAGCGGGAAGCGGTTGTAGATCGCGCTGGTGAAGTCCATGTTGGCGGCGGTGTCGCCGCCAACCTCCGGACTCCCGGGGGCGTGGGCCAGGACCGTGCGCAGCCGCGTCACCGTGTCCGTGCCGGCGCTGACGTTGCCCGGTTGCTTGGGCACGACCGTCAGCAGCTGACCGTGCGCGGTGGTGCCGGCCGGCAGCGCCGGGGTGAAGCTCCCCCAGACCCCGGCGGTGCGTGCCACCGACCGTGCGACCGCCCGAGCGTTGGCCGGGTCGCCATGAACCAGGATCTGAATCGGGAAGCTGACCGCCTGCGGCACGCCGTTGCGCTGCAGTTGGTGAAACGCGCGGGCCGCGGGGCTGCTGCCGCCGAGCGCGCCGGCGCTCGGCTGACCGGTGTTGATGCTCAGCGCCGGAATCGCCATCGCGATCACGATCGCCAGCCCGGTCACAGCCGCCAGGGTGCGGTGCCTGACGATCATCTCCGCCCAGCGCTCCCAGGCACGGCTGTGGGTCGTTGAGCCGCGTCGCAAGCGGTGGCGGTCGAGGGTCGGGCCCCAGGCGGACAGCACGACTGGCAGCAGCGTGACCGCTGTGAGCATCGACGCCAGTGGGATCAGCAGGCTGCCCAGGCCGAGATCCTGCAGGAACTGCACGGGGATCACCAGCAGCGCCAGCAGGCCCAGGCCGACGGTCAGGCCGCTGAGCAGGACGGCCCGTCCCGCATGCTCGTTGGCGGCGAGGATCGCGGCGTGATTGTCCAGTCCGCGCTCGCGCTCCTCGCGCCAGCGCGTCACGATCAGCAGCGAGTAGTCGATCGCGATCCCGAGCCCGATGAAGGCGACCAGGTACTGCTCGAGGTTTGACACCGGCACCAGCTGCTCGAGCCCGTAGAGCGAGAGAAACGCGACCAGGATGCTCGGCAGCGCCATCAGCAGCGGCACGATCGCGATCGCCGAGCCGTAGACGAACACGAGCACCACCAGGGCGGCGGCGGCGCCGATCAGCGTTTCGGTCAGAGTGCTGAGCCCCGCGCCCTTGCTGGTCCCGGTCGACTGGAGCGCCTGGTTGCCGGTGACCGTGATCCGGGCGCCCGCCGGCGTGGCCGCGGCCAGCGCGGGTGCGAGCCTCGCCTCGGCGCTGCGGTTGACTCCCTTGTCGGGATTGGGGACGTCGTAGAGCGCCCAGGTGAAGTCGCCTGCACCGGTGATGAAGCGCCTGTCGTGCGAGGTCGCGTAGTCGATCAGACCAACGTGTCCAGCCAGCTTCGCGGCCCGGGCGAACGCCGCCTGCGCCAGCTCTCGTGCGGCGGGATCGGCCATCGACGCGCCGGCGGGAAGCCGCAGCACGGCAATCACGGGAGCCTCGCCACCATCAATCCCCAGCTGGCGCATCATCGCCTGGTTGGCATCGAAGCCGGCCAGCCCAGGCGTCGCGATCGTGTGCGTGAGGCCGCTGTTGGCCTTGCCCACGAGCATCCCCCCGATGATCGTCAGGGCCACCCACAGCACGCACACCAGAAGCCGGTGGCGCAGCACCCCGGCGGTGAATCTCGTCATCTTCGGACCTCTCAGCATCGGAAACCGGAGAGCATCAAGCTAGGTCCGCGCGCGGCCCGCGTCGTCGGCCGCGCGGACGATTTCGCGCTAGTCCGCCAGCACTAGCGTCCCGCGTCGGGAGTTCGCGGGACACCAGCGGGACATGCCACCAGCGGCCGGCCTCGCGCACGCAGGGTCGTGGGAAGACGCCGCTGAAGGTCGCTGTAACGGATTCCGCCCACGGCGGACTACGGGATTGGAACGTCAACCATCCCGGAGGTAAGAATGCTCAACCCACGTAGGCTCAGCGCGGCTCTGGCGCTCACCGCGGCCGCGTCGCTCACGCTCGCTGCAGGCAGCGCCGCGGCGCATGAGCCCTGGCGGGCCTCGCGCTCGGTCGCCCTTGATCACTGGCGAGGCTTCGCCGATGACTTCAGCAGCGCCGTGTTCGTGCAGACCGACAACCCGGCCGGCAACGCGATCGCCGTCTATGACCGCAGCTTCGACGGGACGCTGAGCCCGGCGGGCACCTACGCCACGGGCGGCAACGGCGGGGTGCTGCAGGGCTCGGTGGTCGACCACCTCGCCTCGCAGGACTCGCTGGTCTACGACCCGCAGGTGCGTGAGCTCTTCGCCGTGAACGCCGGCAGCAACACGGTGTCGGTGTTCAGCGTCGACGGCGACCGGCTGGCGCTGCGCCAGGTGATCGGCTCCGGGGGCAGCTTCCCCGCGAGCATCGCGGTCCACGGTGACCTCGTCTATGTCCTGAACGCGACCGGGGGCGGGAGCATCGCGGGCTTCCGCCTGGAGGACGGCGCGCTCAGCCCGATCCCGGGATCAACGCGCCAGCTGGCGCTGAACACGGCGGCCTCGCCGACGCAGTTCGTGGACACCCCGGGGGACATCGCCTTCACGCCGGACGGGCGTGACCTGGTGGTCACCACGAAGGCCAGCGGCAGCGCGATTGACGTCTTCCCCGTGAACTGGCAGGGTCTGCCGGCCGACCAGCCGGTGGTCAACAGTGAGCCGGGAACCGTGCCCTTCGCGCTGGCGTTCCAGCCGCGTGGCCAGGTCGTCGTCGGCGAGGCCGGGACCAACGCCGTGCAGAGCTTCACGCTCAACTACGACGGCACGCTCACACCGGGATCCCAGGTCGCCACCGGCGGCGCGGCAACCTGCTGGCTGGTGGCCGACGGGCCGCTGCTGTTTGCCGGCAACGCCGCCAGCGCCACCGAGAGCTCGGTGCTCGACTGGCCGCTTGGGACGCTCTCGCTGACCGCCACCACCTCAACCGACGGCGGCACCGTCGACGCCGCGCCGACCGCCGACGGACGCTTCCTCTATGTCCAGACCGGCGCTGCCGGGATCGTCGATGAGTTCCGCGTCGGCTTCGGCGGCACGCTCACGCAGATCGGTTCCGTCACCGTTCCCAACGCTGCCGGCGGAGAGGGGATCGCCACCTCCGGGTTCTAGGGATACTGCGGTGGCGTGGATCCGGCAGATGCCGGCCACGCCACCGCCGGTACCCGTCCAATGTCGACTCAGAGCTTCCGCCGCCTCCCCTGGAACCGTGCCCGCTCGGCGCACACGGGCGACCCTGACCTCGCCTTGCTCGAGCGGCTGCGCTCTGGAGATGAGGATGCGTTCATGTCACTGGTCGCACTCCATCACGACGCGATGCTGCGCCTGGCCGCCACCTTCGTCCACAGCCACGCGGTGGCCGAGGAGGTCGTGCAGGAGACCTGGGTCGGGGTGCTGCGCGGGATCGAACGGTTCGAGGGACGCTCCTCTCTGAAGACATGGCTGCTGGCGATCCTCTGCAACCGTGCGCGCAGCGCCGGCACGCGCGAGGCGCGAAGCGTCGCGGACGATGACATCGTGGCCACGGTCGACGCATCACGGTTTGATGCTGCGGGTGCCTGGAGTCAGCCTCCCGTGCCCTGGACAGAGGAGGTTGAGGAGCGAATCGGCGCCGCGGCGCTGCGCTCCGAGATCCTGGCGGCGCTGGCGCAGATGCCGGAGCGCCAGCGCGCTGTTGTAATGCTCAGGGACGTGGACGGACTGCGCAGTGACGAGGTCTGTGAGGTGCTGGAGCTGACGCCCGCCAACGAGCGGGTGCTGCTGCACCGCGGCCGCAGCCGCCTGCGGCAGGCGCTCGAGGACGTGATCGGGGTGGCCGGGGCATGAGCCTGCTCACCCCCAGACCGATCGCCTGCCGTGAGGTCGTGGAGATGCTCACCGGCTACCTGGAGGGCGCGCTCTCACGCCGCGACCACCGGCGGATCGAGCATCACCTCGCGCACTGCCCGCACTGCACCGCCTACCTCTCGCAACTGCGCGAGACGCTGCGCCTCACCGGCAGCCTGGTCTCTGAGGATCTCTCGCCGGAGATGCAGCGGGAGTTCGGCGAGATCTACAGGCGCTGGCAGGACGACCGCTGAGGAGTTTGCGGCGCGCGACGCCGACGCTGCTGCTGCTGGGATCCCCGCCGCTCATCCCCGAGCGCTCAGACAGCCCGCCGGCGGACGGCGCCAGGTCAACTCCTGAGCACCGTGAAGCGGATCATCCGTCGCACCCGGCCGGCGAGGGCGATCAGCCGCGTGCGGCCGGGGCGCAGACGCCGCCGCTGTCCTGGCGTCAGTCTCAGGACCCTCCTGCCGGCGGCGCGCACTCGCACTCGCAGGGTCAGCTCACGGCGACCACGCGCGTCGATGAAACGGAGTTGGACCGTCTCGGCGGCAGCCGCCGTGAACGCGAAGCGCGGCGCCCGGCAGCGTCGCCGCGGGCACCGGCGGACCACGCGGTGAGGCCCGCTGAGCCTGACCAGGCCGGCGGTCGACCGTTTCCTGCCGTATGCCGGCGG
>JAJZDA010000180.1 GCA_021851525.1 Actinomycetes bacterium
GCGGCGCCTGCGGCGGGGCGCCCCGCGACCCCGGGTGGGTCGATGGTCCCTCCCCGGGGCGCGGAGACCGCCCTGGCCACCGGGACAGACCGGTGGCCAGGCGCCTGGCGCCGGGGCCGGCGCCCCGGCGCGCAGCCTCAGTCGGCGCGACGCGGCAGCAGCGTCTCGCGTGCGATCACGAGCCGCTGGATCTGCGCGGTGCCCTCGTAGAGCTGCAGGATCTTGGCGTCACGCATCAGCTTCTCGACCTTGTACTCCTTGATGAACCCGTAGCCACCGAAGACCTGCACGGCGTCCACGGCGATCTCCATGGCCGAGTCAGCCGCAAAGCGCTTTGCGTGCGAGGACTCGAGCGTGTTGCGCTTGCCCTGATCCAGCAGCACGGCGGCGTTGTAGGTGGCCAGCCGCGAGAGGTGCACCTTGGTCGCCATGTCGGCGAGGATGAACTGGATCCCCTGGTGCATCGCGATCGGCACCCCGAACTGCACGCGCTCCTTGGAGTACTCCTGGGCCATCTCCATCGCCGCGCGCGCCACGCCGGTGGCCATCGCCGCAACCCCGGGCCGCGTGCGGTCGAGCGTCATCATCGACAGCTTGAAGCCCTTGTTCTCCTCGCCCACCAGGTGGTCGAGCGGGACCTCCACCTCCGGGAAGGTGATCGTCGCGGTGTTGGAGGCACGCTGGCCCATCTTGTCCTCGTGCTTGTCGACGACGACCCCGGCATCACGCGGGACCACGAAGCACGAGATGCCACGGTGGCCGGCCTCCTTGTCGGTCTTGGCGAAGACGGTGTACCAGTTGGCGTACTCACCGTTGGTGATGAAGCACTTGGAGCCGTTGATCACCCACTTGTCGCCCCGGCGCGTGGCCGTGGTCTTCATCCCGGACACGTCTGAGCCCGCGTCGGGCTCGGTCAGGCAGAAGGAGGCCAGCAGCGGCGCCTCGGAGAGGCGGCCCAGGTACTCCTTCTTGATCTCCTCCGAGGCGCCCAGCGCGACCGGCGCGGTGGCCAGGCCGTTGCACGAGAGACTCGTGCCGATGCCGGAGCACCCCCAGGCAATCTCCTCCTCGAGGATCGCCCCGTCGAGGTAACCGAGCCCCGGTCCGCCGTAGGCGACGGGCAGATGGCTGTTCATCAGGCCCAGCTCCCAGGCCTTGTCGATGATCTCCTGCGGCCAGGTTCCGTCTCTGTCGTAGTCCCACGCAACCGGACGGATCTCCTTCTCCGCAAAGTCGTGCGCCATCTCGCGCATCGCCAGCTGCTCGTCGGTGAGCGTGAAATCAATCACGTTTCAAGTTCTCCTTGGAAGTTGTGACTCACCCGGAGGCGGCGTTCGATGGAGCCGCTGCGGGCGGGCGATTGACTAGTCAGTCAACCAGTCCAGCAAGGTTATCGCATGCCCATGCGCGAGCCTCCAAGCACGCCCCGCGCCGGCCTCACGGAGGCGGTCGAGGGTCGCTGTGGGGCAGCGAGTTGCAGCACGCGTTAGGCTCCCGCAATGGCCGATTCACAAGGACTGGAGCTGGAAGACATCGTCAACCGGCCAGGGACCTACTTCAACCCGCAGACCGAAGTGCTGATCATCGTCGACGACTCACCGGAGCTGGACGCCGAGATCTTCAACATGGAGGAGTTCGAGGGCGCCGACTGGGTGCGCATCTCCGATGAGGTGCCGGTGGACGAGAGCCGGCGCGACGAGCTGATCGAGCGCTTCCAGGTCCACTACCACCCGGGCGAGATGACCGCCGACGGGCAGGACGAGGAGGACGAGCTCGAGGAGGACGACCAGGAGGTCGGCCGGGAGTGATCCTCCGCGGGGGCGCGGCTGCCGGCAGGTCCGCGGCGCCCCCGCAGGCATCGCGCGACGCTGCGGCCGCGGTCTGCGGCCTGAGGGCTCAGCCGGCCGCGGCGTGAGAACTCAGCCGGCCGCCGCGTGAGGGCTCAGCCGCCCAGCAGTGAGCTGCACTTCTGCATCTTGGCCACGTCGCCGTTGGCCTGAACTATGCAGGTGCCGTACTTCTGCTCAGCGGTCGCCGATCCGGCGCTCGAGCCGCCGCCCGAGCTCAGGGAGCCACCCAGCCCCGCTGACTCGACAGCGAGCAGGACCGAGGCGATCTTGCGCTGGAAGGCAGCGTACGGCGCGAGCTTGGCGGGAGCGGAGATCTGCTGAGGCTGGTTGATGTCGCTGTACTGCAAGCTCAGCGCCACCGCAACCGTGCGCAGGCCACCCAGCTGCCTGGCCAGCTTGCCACTCAGAGGCACGGTGAAACGCAGCTGCAGGCGCCGCAGGACATGGTCGTGCACGCCGGTCCAGACCTCGAAGCTGACGCCGCTGATCTCACGCGCCAGCCGTGCTCGCGCACTGGCGTTGAAAGCGCCGCCCAGCTTGGCGGCGCCACCGAGGCCGAGCGAGGAGGTCCTGCCGAGCAGCTTCTCCAGATCGGCCAGCAGGCGGCTCACGTTCACCCCCGCTCGCAGCTGCGTGGTCGGCGCGCCGGCCACCGTGGCGGCGCCCACCACGTGCGGGTCCGTCAGCCAGTCCAGCGGTTTGATCCCGAGTCCCGAGAGGATCCCCGCGCCCGACCGCTTGGAAGCGCCTGACACCGCGGAGAACCCGGAGCTGAGCTTGCTGTAGCTGCCCGCCGGCAGCTGGTAGCTGGCGCCGCTCACGGTGATGTAGCCGGCGGTTCCCGTCGAGATCAAGGAGAGCTTGCCGGTGCGCCCCTGCGCGGAGGCGCTGACCGAGAAGTCGGACTTTGGCACGCGCCCGGCGCCGCCGCTCTGAAACGGCCCGCCGAACGCGAGCCTGATCGGTCCGCTCAGCAGCGATGAGCCGCTGGGAGTGAGCCCCAGCGAGAGCTCGATGTCCCCGCTGGTGACCGGATGGGAGCCGGCAAAGGTCTCGCTCAGCAGCCGGCGCGCCGAGGCCGAGGAACCCGGGCCGGCTGAGGACGAACCGCAACTAGCCAGCGCCAGGGCTGTTGTGAGAGTGAGAGCCAGAGGCGCGAGCCGCCCCCGCGCGACACGCATGAGACCGTGCACAGACAAGCTGAGCCGAACATACCATCGAGGGTCATGCGCCGCAGCCTGAGCGCGGCGGTCCTGCTCTGCGCGCTGCTGGCCCTCTCGGTCGGCTGGGTGCCGACGGCCGCTGCCAAGACCCACAAGCCGATCCGCCGGCACGTTCCCAGCGTGACCGTGCCGCGAGCGCTGAGCACGCTCCTGCGGCGCAACCGGATCACGCCCGCGGAGTTCCACGCGGACCTGCGTGCATGGGTCGGTGACCTGCGCGAGGAGCGCGCCCTGCGCGGGTGGCGCAGGCAGCAGCTGGCGGACGTGACCACGCTGCTGCACGCGCTGGCCGCCGACCGCCAGATGACCGCGCCCCGCCTGCCGGTGCTGTTCCTGACGCTGAAGGTCAACGCCCAGTATTGGAAGTCCGGCCACAGGCTCGTGTATGCCGACCGGGTCAGCTTCCCGGGGTCAGAGCTCGTCTGGGAGTACTACCCCGGATACGGCCTGCAGCTCCAGGTGCTGGGCACCTTCGGTGAGGCCAACGGGTTCTACGAGGCGGGCAGCAGCGACTACCCCCAGCTGGAGCAGGTGCTCAGCGAGATGCAGTCGCTGGCGGTCCCGCGCGCCGGGGGGATCGCATGGGAGTACTACTTCTTCTGGGAGGGCGGCACGCCGCCGTGGGTCAGCGCGATGGCGCAGGCGACAGGCATCGAGGCGTTCACCAACGGCTACCTGGCAACCGGCAACAGCAGCTACCTGACCGAGGCACACGATGCCCTGCCGCTGCTGCAGACGCGCCCGCCCGTGGGCGTGGAGGTGCCGACGCCGCTCGGCGCGCGCTTCCTGCAGTACTCGTTCGCCCCACACACCGACATCATCAACGCCTTCCTGCAGACCCTGATCGGCCTCTATGACTACGGCCAGGTGAGCAAGGATCCGGTCGCGCTGGCGCTGTTCAACCTCGGCAACGCCCAGGCCCAGGCGGAGCTGCCGAAGTTCGTGGTGAACGGCTGGTCGCTCTACCAGCCCGGCCAGCTGGACAACCTCAACTACCACGAGCTGGTCACCGGCTTCGCCCAGAGCCTCTGCCAGAAGCTGGCGGTGCCGATCTACTGCAACACCGCCGCGACCTTCAAGACCGACCTGACCACCACGCCACTGCTGGCGCAGCTGACCACGCAGGCCGTCGCGGGACACCCTTTCCAGCTGCGCTTCCTGGTCTCCAAGGCGGCCTACGTGGGGATCACGGTGAGCTCGGGAAACAGGCGTTACCTCTACACACGCGCGCTCTTCAGAGCGGGCAACCACGAGTTCAGAACGCGGAAGCTGAAACCGGGCAGCTACTCGGTGGAGATGGCCGCCACGGACCTGGCGGGCAACTACACACGCGTCTACGGCTCACTGCAGGTCTGTAGCGCAAGCTGTCCGCCGGCGCCCCCGCCGACCACCACCACGACCACGCCCACGGGGACGACCACCACCCCGACCGGGACGACCACCACCCCGACGACCACCACCCCGACCACAACGACGCCCACGGCAACGACCACCACCCCGACCGGGACGACCACCACCCCGACGACCACCACGCCGGGCGGGTCGAGCGGCGGGAGCGGGTTCTGAGGCGCAGGCGACGCGGGGACCGTCACGGGCGCTGAGCGCTCGCGCCCGCCACACGCGCGCGGGGCCGATCGTCTAAACCTACGCGCATGCCGGCAGCACGAGCGAGCCGCGCGGGCGCCGGCCAGGAGCCGCCCCCCGCGCCGCCGCGCACGATCCTCTACACCGGGAAGGGCGGAGTCGGGAAGACCTCCGTGGCCGCCGCCACGGCGCGGGCCTGCGCGGCCGGTGGTGCGCGGACGCTGATCATCTCGACGGACCCCGCCCACAGCCTGGCCGACTCCCTGCAGCTGCCGGTCGCAGACGTGCCGACACGGGTCGACGGGTCACTGTGGGCGGTGCAGGTGGAGGCGCATGCCGAGCTCGCACGCCACTGGGCGGGAGTCCAGGGCTGGCTCGGAGAGCTGCTTGTGGACCGCGGCATCGACCGCATCACCGCGGAGGAGCTGACCGTGCCCCCGGGGATGGATGAGCTGTTCTCGCTGCTGGCTCTGCAGGAGCATCACGCCAGCGGCGCGTGGGATGTGATCATCGTCGACTGCGCCCCCACGGGCGAGACGCTGCGGCTGCTCTCATTCCCGGAGGCTGCACGCTGGTGGCTGGAGCGCGTCTTTCCGTTCGAGCGCACGATCCTGGCAGCCGCGGCACCGCTCGCCCGCACGGTGCTGGACATCCCGCTCCCGGGCGGTGAGGTGTTCACGGACATGCGGCGTGTCTCCGCGAACCTGATTGCGATGCACGAGATCCTGAGGGACAGCGAGCGCACCACGCTCCGCCTGGTGATGAACCCCGACCGGATGGTGATCGGCGAGGCGATGCGCACCTTCACCTACCTCAACCTCTACGGCTACGTGACCGACGCGGTGGTTGTCAACCGTGTCTTCCCGGAGGGCGTCGGCGCCTACTTCGAGCGCTGGCGCGGGGTTCAGGAGGAGCAGCTCCAGCTGGTGAGCTCTGCGTTTGCGCCGGTGCCGATCCTGCGCGTGCCGTACTTTGAGCAGGAGGTGCTCGGCACCACGATGCTCGGGCGCGTCGGGGACGCGCTGTTTGAAGAGGGGCAGGATCCCGCGGCGGTGCTGCACCGGGAGATCACGCAGCAGATCATCGCCGACGGGGACGGCGCCCTCCTGCGGATCCCGATCCCGTTCACGCGCAAGGAGGAGATCGGGCTCAAGCAGGTGGGGCTCGAGCTCGTGGTCACCGCAGCCGGCCAGCGCCGCACGATCATGCTGCCACCGAAGCTGGCCGCGCTCTCGCCCACCGCGGCGCGCTACGAGGACGGGATCTTGGAGATAACGTTCAGGCGTGCCAGCGAGTGAGTCTGAGGCCCAGGGGTCAGCGCCCGGTCGCGGGCGCCGTGCTCGCGGCAGCGCCGGCAGCGTCGATCAGGGGCCTGAAGGCCCGCACCTGAGAAGCGCCCACACCTCTGACGGCGGGGACGGAGCCGGCAGCGCGCACAGCGCCGGCAGCGCACACAGCGCCGGCAGCGCGCACGGCGGCGGCAGCGCGCACGGC
>JAJZDA010000011.1 GCA_021851525.1 Actinomycetes bacterium
CGCAGGACGCAGGCATGCCGCCTCGCCCCGTGATGCCGCGCATGCAGGCCAGGCCCGACGCCCCCGCGGACCCCTCGCCACGCACCGTGGCCGAGCCGTCCACGCGTCTGACGGCACCGGTGCGGCCCGTCGCCCAGCGCCCGCAGCGGCCCTTTCAGGAGCAGCCGTTCGAGATCTATGAGAGCGAGCGTCCCGCGCTGCGCGAGCTGATCGCCGGGCGCGGTCTGCCACTCGGCATCATCGCCGCCGCCGCGCTGGTGATCGTGATCGGCCTGGTCGTGATAGCCGGCAGCGGCGGCAGCACGCCACAGCCCAGCGGGACCGCCAACGCCGCCAAGACCTCCACCTCTCAGACCGGCACGGCGGCCTCGCGCGGGGTCTCCAAGAAGCACGGCAAGCATCACGCCGTCGCGCCCTTCTCACCCGCGTCGGTGACCGTGGCTGTGCTCAACGGCACCGCCGTGGCCGGCCTCGCCGGCGATGTCTCCAAGCAGCTGGTGGCCCAGGGCTACAAGGCCGGGAGCGTGACCAACGCCGCCTCGCACTCCCAGTCCACCACGATCGTCTACTTCAAGAGCGGCTTCCAGGCCGCCGCCGGCCACGTCGCGACGGCGCTGAAGCTCGGCTCGAGCGTCGTGCTGCCGGCCTCCACGCAGGCGCTGGCGAGCTGCGCCACCACGCCCACCGGAGCGAGCGGCACCTGCAGCGGGCAGGTGATCGTCTCGCTCGGCCAGGACCGCGCCAACCTGGCCTCGAGCACGTCCACATCAGCGGGTTAGGCGACCTTGCTTGACGATGCACGCGTCGGTGAATCCGGCCTGTTGCTCGCGCGGCACGGACAGACCGATGACAACCTCGAACCGCTGCGCGCTCAGGGCTTTCGCGACACGCCGCTGAACGAGGTGGGACGCCGGCAGGCGCGTGAGCTGGCGGATCAGCTGGCCCGCTCCGAGCTGGTGATCGCATCGCTGTGGTCCTCGGACCTCTCACGGGCACTCGAGACGGCCTCCACGGTCGGTGCCGCACTGGGGTTGGAGCCGCGTCTGGAGCCGCGCCTGCGGGAGGGCAACCGTGGCAGCTGGGAGGGTCGCCTGTTCGTCGACATCGCGCGCGAGCAGCCGGAGCTCTACGCCGCCTGGCTGCGCGCGGGCGCGGACTTCAGGTTCCCGGGCGGGGAGTCGCTGCAGGAGCACGCCGACCGCGTCTGGGCCGCGCTGGAGGAGATCCGCGCGCGCGGTCCGCTGCCGGCGCTGGTGGTCTGCCACCGCGGCTCGATCCGAACCGTGCTCTGTCGCAACGACCCGCGCGGGCTGGCGGCGTTCCATGAGTACGAGGTGCCCAACACCGGCGTGGTGGCGCTGTGAGGCGGCTGCCAGCGATCGCCTTCGGGGCAATCGCCGCGGCCACGATCTTCGCGTTCTTCCTGATCCAGGCGATCAAGACCGGGCCGCCGCTGGTGTTCTTCAACCCGGTGCCGATCCCGGCGGCCTTCAACCCGTTGCACGGACGGGTCTGCACCGACCGCTTCGGCAGGCCGTTGGACTACCGCCGCACGACGCTCTCGGTGGTGCCCTCGCAGGCCCAGACGGTGGCCGTGCAGGTGCTCAACGCCTCCGGCACGGTGGTCAAGACGGTCTCCTCCGGCCGGCCGCTGGCCGCCAACCAGGCTGGCCTGTTCGTCTGGCACGGGCGCCTCAGCGACGGACGCATCGCCGCTGACGGGGACTACTACTTCCGCGTGACGCTCGTCTCACAGGACACGACGGTGCCGATCACGACGCCGATCACGATCATGACTCACGCCCCCAGGCCGCGGGTCACCTCGGTCACGCTGACCGGCTCAGGCGCCACGCACCCCGGCGCGACGGTCACGCTGACCCCGCCCGCACAGACCGTGACCGTGCACTTCGCCGACGCGCAGCCCGGGTTCAGCCCGGCTGACTTCCGCCGCGTGTGGATCGACGTCTACCGCACCGACCTGCCCGGGCGCCCGCGCCTGGTCGACAGCTTCAGGGTCGCCGATCCGTCGCTGGGAAGCGTCGTCTGGCGCGGCAACACCAGCGCCGGCGGTCCCGCCCCGGCAGGCACCTACCTGATCGGCATCACCGCCCAGGACATGGCCTGCAACCAGGCGCACTTCCCGGCGCGGCTGCCGCCGGCGCCGGGCACCACGCCGGGCACCGGGGTTGACGTGCGCTACGTGTCGGGCACCGCGCCGCTGGTGCCGACGGTGGCCGGCGCGCGTGCGGCGGTCGCCGTGAGCTCGCCGGCCGGTCGCTTCAGCTGGCGGCTGACCGCGGTGGGCAGCCGCCGGCCTCTGCGCCAGGGCAGCGGCCCCCGGGGCACGTCGACCCTGAGGGTGCGCCTGCCCGGCCCCGGCGCGGGTCTCTACAGCCTGACGCTGACCGCCGCCGGACACTCGGCGAGCGTGCCGCTGGTGGGAAGCGCGCCCGCGGGCCCGCACCGGCCCGCACGCGTGCTGGTGCTTGCGCCGATGCTCAGCTGGGTGGGGGACGCGCCGGCCGACCAGACCGGCGACGGGCTGCCGAGCACGCTGAGCGCCGGTTACGCGGTCCCGCTCACGCGCCAGCTGGCGCAGGGGCTGCCGCGCAGCGCGCTTGACGACGCGGCGCTGCTGGCCTTCCTGCGGCGCAGCCACATGACCTTCCAATTGACCACCGACGTCGCCCTTGCGGAGGGCGTGGGGCCGTCACTGGCGGGCCGCACCGGGGTGATCCTCCCCGGCGGTGGGAGCTGGCTGCCGGCGGCGCTGACGCCGATCCTGCAGGGCTTCGTCAGGCATGGCGGGCGGGTGCTGTCGCTCGGCACCGGCGCGCTGCTCGGCAGCGCCCAGCTCAGCGGCTACCCGCGGGATCCGGTGGCGGCGCGGCCGCTGTCCGCGGCGCGCGACCCCTTCGGGGCGCTGCACGGCGGGCTGCTGACACTCGGCTCACAGCAGCTCACCGTGCTCGGTGACCAGCTCTCGCTGCTGCGCACCGTGCCCGCGCTGACGGGTTTTGACCGCTTTCAGCAGCTCACGCCGCCCGCCGGCTCCCGTACGTCGCTGATCGGGCGGGCCGGCGGTCCGGCGGCGGTTGCCGCTTTCAGCTTCGGCAAGGGCTACGTGGCGGAGATCGCGCTGGCGCGCTTCAGCCAGAGTCTGCGCAGCGACGGCGCGGCGCGGGCGCTGCTCACCGCGGTGTGGGCGCTGCTGCGCAGCTGAGCCTGCCGATGTCCGGCTATCTGAAGCGGCTGGCGCACTCGCTCGGGGCCTATCAGCTGGCGAGCATCCTGCAGAAGCTGCTGGCGGTGCTGCTGCTGCCGGTCTACACCGCGCGGATAGCGCCGCAGGGCTACGGGATCGTGGAGACGCTCGCCACGTTCGTGATCTTCGTCAGCATCGTCGTGCGCTTCGGGATGATCGAGTCCTTCCTGCGCTACTACTTCACCGACCGCGACCGGGCCCGCCAGGACGCGCTGGTGCGCCGCGCGGTGCTGTTCCTGCTGGTTACCACGACGCTCGCCGGCGTCGCCCTGCTGATTCCCGCGGCGCCGTTGGCCAGGCTGATCACCAGCCGGGCGGTCCCGGGCTCCTTCAGGATCGCGGTGCTCGGCATCTGGGCGTTCACCAACCTGGAGCTGGCGCAGGCGGTGCTGCGGGTCGACGAGCGCCTCAGGGCGTACGCGGTCTGCGCCACCACCAACGTGCTGCTCACCGTCGCGCTGTCGGTGGTGCTGGTGGTGGTCCTGGGCGACGGCTACAACGGCCTGCTGATCGCCAACTACGGCGTCTCCACGCTGGTGCTGCTCGGGCTCTGGTGGCATCTGCGTGAGCGCCTGCTGCCGGCCGGCGGCAGCGTCTCCGACTCCATGCGTACGCTGCTGCGCTTCGGCCTGCCGACGGTTCCGGCGGAGGCCTCGGCCTACGCGCTGAGCGTGCTGGACCGCCAGTACCTGGTGCACCAGCAGGGAGCGGCCGCGGCCGGCCGCTACGCGATCGCCGTGAAGGTCGCGGGCGCCGTGGTCTTCCTCGTGCAGGCCTTCCAGTACGCCTTCCCGCCGCTGGCGTACTCGGTCGGGGATGACGCGCAGGCCGCCAGGCTCTACCGGCTGGTGACCACCTACTACGTGCTGATCGCCGGCTGGGTGGTGGCGGGCCTGACCCTGGAGAGCCGCTACATCATCCGCTTCCTGGCGCCGCACGCCGGCTACCTGCAGGCCTACCGGGCGATCCCGTGGCTATCGCTCGGCTGGGCCCTCTACGGGCTCTGGGTGGTGCTGCTGGTGGTTGCCGGTAGAGCCCGCGTCACGCGCCGCAACTTCCCCGCCGCGCTGGTCGGCCTGGCGGTCAACGTCGCGCTGCTGGCGGCGCTCGTGCCCGGTCACGGGATCGTCGGCGCGGGTGTGGCGCTGTGCGGGGCCTACCTGGCGATGCTCGCCGTGATGCACCTGCTGGTCAGGCGCGCGTTTGCGGTCAGCTTCGAGTGGCTGCGCCTGGCGCACCTGGTGGTGGTGCTCGGCGGGCTGGCGGTCGCCGGGGATCTGCTGCTGCCGCGCACCGGGGCTGTCGGCCTGCTCGCTCGCGCGCTGGTCTTCGCGGTGATCCCGGCGGTGCTGTGGCTGACCCGCTTCCCGCATGCGCAGGAGCTGGCGCGGCTGGCCGCGCTGCTGCGTGGCGCCCGCGCACGGATCGGCGGCGCGGGCGCGTGAGCGCCCGCACGCGCCCCTGGCTCACTCCAGCGCCTGCTGCGGTTCCCCCAGCTGCGGTGGGCTGAGCAGCGCCGCGAGGTGCCGTCGCAGGCGGTGCTGCGCGAGCCCGCTGTCACCGGCGACGATCGCCGCCACGATCGAGGCGTGGGCCTCGCGCATCTGCTCCAGCGCCTCCTCGGTCGGCGCCGCCGAGCGTGTGTGCTTGGCCATCAGCGAGCTCAGGATCTCCACCAGCAGGCGGATCGCGGGGTTACCGGTGGCCTCGGCGACGGCCAGATGGAAGCGCCGGGACAGCTCGGATGCGTCGCTGAGCCGGGCGCCGTCCTGCAGCACGCCGCGCAGCTGCCCAATCCCGGCCTCATCGATCCGCTCGGTCGCAAGTGTCACCGAGGTCAGCTCCACCGTGCTGCGGGCCTCGAACAGGTCGCGCGCGGTGACCGCCGCGTGGTCCAGCAGCAGCTCCACGCTCTCCACCGCGCTGGCCACGTCCGGGGCCGTCACCGTCAGGCCGCCCCCCGGCCCCAGCTGCATGCGCGCCACGCCACGGCTCTCGAGGATGCGCACCGCCTCCCGCATCACCGCGCGGCTGACGCCGTAGCGCTCGATCAGCGCGGCCTCGGAGCCCAGCGACTCCCCCACCGGCCAGTCCCGCTCGATGATCTCCCGCTGCACCGCGCTGGCCACTCTGGGCGCGAGCTTTCTGTGCCGGGATCCCGTGGGCATTTGATCCGATGGTATTTGTGCGGTGAGCGTCTGAGTAACGAGCCGATAGCAGTGTCCTACATTTGATTGCGTAGTTCGCCACGCATATCTGCGGTTTTACCACATTATCCTTGCATAAAGAGGTTTTTCGCCGGCTTCATGGCCAGCTGCCCTTCGGCGCTCTGAATGGGGTGGCATATACTGCACGCGACCTTGCGGTGGGAGAGCGTTTTGCTGTTTGGGTCGGGCGCGCCCCGCGCCGGAGCTCCGGAGAGATCCGCGCGCGTGGCGGCCATGTGCAGGCTGGTTGCGGATGCGTGACGCCGACCGGCCCGTGGGTGCTGCGCCGGCGCAGCCCGCCTCTACCGTGCAGCGGCGCCGTTGGGCGCACGTGCTGGACCTCTGCGAGGTCTCCGAGCAGGATCTGGCGCTGCTGGCGGACGCGGTGCCGGTGGCTGAGCTCTGCGCCGTGGTCGCGCGTCGCCTGAGGGACCATCTGCTCGCCTACCCTGAGCTGGCCGGGCTGGTGCGCGGCGGGCGCGGCTTCGAGCTCAAGCTGCGCTCGTACGTGGAGTCGTGCTTCAGCGGGCAGCTCGACGAGCAGCGCCCGGGCAGGCTGCTGCGGATCGCCGAGGCGCATGACCGCGTCGGCGTCCCGCTCACCTGCTTCATCGGCGCGACGCTGCAGATCGACGCGCTCGTGATTGCCGCGCTGGTTGAGCACCATCACCAGCAGCCGGTGCTGCTGCAGCGGCTGCTGATCGCCTGGCGGCGGCTGTTCACGGCGGATGTGGCGATGGTCGCCCAGAGCTTCGTCGAGCTGCGCGACCGCACCACCAGCATGGTGGTGCAGGCCGCGGGGTTCGAGGACTGAGCTCGCCGCCGCGCGCCGGGTGAGCCCGCGAGCCGCTCAGCCGTCGAGCGCGCTCAGGGATGTCGGGCGCCCGACGTGGAAGCCCTGCGCGTAGTCGATGCCGTCGCGGCGCAGCAGCTCGAGCGTCGCCTCATCCTCGACGAACTCGGCGATCGTCTTCTTGCCCAGGCCGCGCGCCATCTGTGCCACCGAGCGGACAATCACCTGATCCGTCTGGCTCTCGCGCAGCCCGCGGATGAACTCGCCGTCGATCTTGACGTAGTCGAAGTGCAGGTGCTTGAGGTAGTAGAACGAGGCGTAGCCGCTGCCGAAGTCATCGAGCGCGAACTCACAGCCGATCTCCCGCAGCCCGTCGGCGAAGCGCCGCGCGTCGTCGATGTTGTCGATCGCCGCGGTCTCCGTCAGCTCGAAGCAGAGCCTGTGCGCGTCCATGCCCGCGCGCCGCAGCTCGGCGGCTATCAGGTTCAGCAGCCGGTCGTCCCGCAGCGAGTGCGCCGAGAGGTTCACCGCCAGCGAGAGGTTCCTGCTCTCACCGTCGTGCTCGGCCAGCAGCTCCACCGCGCGCTGCGTGACCCAGCTGTCGATCTCACAGGCCATCCCGAACTGCTTGGCGACTGGCAGGAAGGTGCCGGGGAGCAGCAGCTCACCGCCCTCGTCGCGCAGCCGCAGCAGCAGCTCGTAGCGCCGCCGCCGGTCGCCGTCGAGGCTCACGATCGGCTGGACCTCCAGCAGCAGCTGGTCGTTGGCGAGCGCGCCGCGAAGCTTGTGGGCCAGGTTCAGCTGGAGGTTCATCTGGCTCTGGCGCTCCTGCGTGCCGGAGTAGAGCGCGTGACAGTCGCGCCCGGCCGCCTTGGCGTCATACATCGCGATGTCGGCCTCACTCAGCAGGTCGGTCACGTCGGCATGGCCGTCGCGATGAAACGGCGCGATCCCGATGCTCGCCGTGATCGGTCGCGTGAGACCGTCAGCGTCGGCTCGCAGCTCCGAGCGGATCCCGCTGAGCACCGCGGCGGCAAGCTCCTGCGCGGTCTCGACCGTGGTGCCCGGCAGGATCGCGGCGAACTCGTCGCCGCCCAGCCGCGCCAGCAGATCGCTGGAACGCAGCCGCTGACGCAGCACCGCGGCGGTGCGCGTGATCAGCTTGTCCCCGGCGAGGTGCCCCAGCGAGTCGTTGACGTACTTGAAGTGGTCGAGGTCCAGCAGCATCACCACGCCCTGCCGGCCGTGCGCGCCGCTGAGGTGCGCCTCGCGCTCCAGCTCAACCAGGAAGCGCCGGCGGTTGAACAGGTCCGTCAGCGGGTCGTGGTCGGCCATCCGCTGCAGGTCGGCCTCCAGGCGCTTGCGCTGGCGCAGGTCCATCACCTGGTGCAGGCAGTACTGCGGCGCGCCGCGGTCGTTGTGCACCAGGGAGCTGGTGATGTGCACCCAGACCGCCACCCCGCCGGCATCGACCAGGCAGCCCTCGTAGCGCAGGCTGCGGCGCTCGCCACTGAGCAGGCGCGCCAGCGCGCTGGTCGCCGCCGTGCGCCAGTGCGCGTGGTGCAGCGCCGTGAAGCTCATGCCGATCAGCTCGTCGTGATGAAAGCCGGTGAGCAGCGAGAGCGACTCATTGACGTCGATCATCGGCTCGCTGTCCCCCCCGTCCAACGACGCCAGCGCCATGCCGATCCCGGCGCTGTGGAACGTGCTGCGGAACTTCTCCTCGGCGTCGGCCAGCGCGGAGGCGATCCGTGCCCGCTCGCTGACGTCGCGCACGGCCGCCACCGCCAGCGCGCCGGCGTCGGTCGCCAGCGCCGAGAGGCTCACCTCGGCGGGGAACTCGGTCCCGTCCCGGCGCCGGCCGTGCAGCACCGTGCCGGCGCCCATCGGCCGGTTGTCAGGGGCCGCGAAGAAGCGCTTGCGGTGGCGGCGGTGGGCCTCGGCCGCGGCGGCCGGCACCAGGTCCTCGATCGATGCGCCGATCAGCGCCTGCTCGGCGTACCCGAAGAGGCGCTGGGCGTGGGAGTTGGCCAGCACCACGGTCCCTGATTCGTCGACCACGAGCATTGCGTCGGGCGCGGTCTCCAGCAGCTCACGGTAGGTCGCGGAGGCGGCCGCCGGCAGGCGCTGTGGGCCCGCGGGAACGCCCATCAGCGCTGCCGCTGCCGCCCCCGTGAGCCTGATCGGGGCAGGCACTCAGACCTCCGCCGCCCGCACACGCCGTGCCGTGCGGACCAGCTCGCGCGCGGCGCCGATCGAGTTCGCCAGGGCGTTTGGAGTCGAGCTCAACCCTGCAGCGTTCATGTCGGCTGTCCCAGGCCCGCGTCTGGTGTGCGGCCCGGGGGCTTCCCTTTGCTCACTCAGCGTTGCGCCGGTGCGACTCATCTGCTCTCTCCTCCGTGGTGCCGCTCACCGCCGGACGGCTGTGCGGGGTGCGGCTGGAACGCTTGACGCACAGATAGTCGGCGTAAGCAGGATGCGGCTTTAGTAAAGAACAGTCGAATGAAGCGGCACTGAACGGTTGAACGGAAAAATGCAGGATACTTCTTCCCCGCGGCGTCGCGGGCATCCATCATTCCCGCGATGACTCAGCCAAGCCAGCAGCGACCGCCAGTGAGCGTCGTGGTCCCGTTTGCGGGGTCGGCGCAGGACGCCGCGGCCGTGTTGGCGATGCTGCGCTCACTGCGCCTGGCGCCCGGTGACGAGCTGATCCTCGCCGACAACAGCGGCACCGCGCCGGCCCAGCCCGACGGCGTATCCGTGGTCCGGGCCAGCGGTGAGGCCTCGGCCTCCCACGCGCGCAACAGCGGCGCCCGCGCGGCGGTCAACGACTGGCTGCTGTTCCTGGACTCAGACGTGCACCCGCCGCCGGACCTGCTCGAGCGTTTCTTCAGCGAGCCGATCGCGCCGCTGGCCGGTGCTGTCACGGGAGACATCGCCGGGATCCCCAACACGCGCACGCTGGCGGCGCGCTACGGCACGGCGCGCAACTTCCTGGGCCAGCGCTCGCACGTGATGAACCCGTTGCGCCCGCGCGCCTCGTCGGCCAACCTGCTGGTGCGCCGCGCCGCCTTCGAGCAGATCGGCGGCTACACGGAGGGCATCTGGGCGGCGGAGGACACCGACTTCACCTGGCGCCTGCAGGCGGCCGGCTGGACGCTCGGCTTCAACCAGCACGCGGTGGTCCAGCACGAGTACCGCGACACGCTGCGGGCGCTGCGGCGTCAGTGGCGCGGCTACGCCGCCGGGGCCCGCTGGCTCTCAGAGCAGTACCCCGACTTCAAGCTGGACCCCGGGATCAACCGCATGGTGCGGCGCGTGCTGCGGCGCGTGGGGATCGGACCGGGGGTGGCGTTCCGGGCCGACGGGCGCAGCTCCGCCGCCGCGCGGCGGCTCAGCGCCTGGCAGCGAGCCCAGTTCTTCCTCGTGGACTGCATACTCGGGGTCGAGGAGAAGATCGGTCACCACATGTCCAACGAGGTCAAGTCACGCAAGCCATGATCAGCGTCGACATCGTCGATCCGCCCGCCTTCTCCCCGGGGTATGACCACGCGCTGGCCGCGGCGCTCGCCGCGCTGGGCGCGGATGTGCGCCTGGTCACCTCGGAGTTCGCCCACGGCGAGCTGCCCGAGCCGCGCGGGTATCAGCGCGAGCTGTTCTTCTACCGCCGCGCCAGGGGCCGTCCCGGCTCACGCGCACGGGCGCTCAGCAAGCTCGCCAGCCACGGCGCGGACATGCGCCGCTACCGCCGCGAGGCGCGTGCGGTGGTCCACTTCCAGTGGCTCACGGTGCCGCGCGCGGATCTGCGCCATCTGCCCGACCGGCCGCTGGTGCTGACCATCCACGACCCGCTGGAGCGGACCTCGCTGAAGGCGCCGCTGCGCGCGGCGGCGTTCGCCAAGCTCGACGCCTTCATCGTGCACAGCGAGTACGCCAGGGAGCGCGTGGTGGCCCAGCACGGGCTGGACGCTGAGCGGGTGCACGTGATCCGTCACGGGGCGCTCGAGGTGGCCGCCACCGCCGGGCAGCTGCCGCCTGAGCTGCCCGAGACCCAGCTGCCGGTGGTGCTCTGCTTCGGCCTGCTGCGGCCCTACAAGGGGATCGACCTGCTGGTCAACGCCTGGCAGCAGGTCAGTGGCGCGGAGCTCTGGATCGTCGGCCGCCCGATGATGCCGGTCGACGGGCTGATGCGCCGCGCGCCGCAGGGCGTGCGCTTTGTGCCGCGCTACGTCAGCGCCGCCGAGGAGGCGGCGCTCTACGCGCGCGCGGACATCGCGGTGCTGCCGTATGAGCGCAGCGATCGCTTCGGCTTCTCCGGGGTGCTCGCCACGGCGCTCGGCGCCGGGCGTGCGATCGTGCTGTCCGACGCGGGCGGCCTGGCGGAGGTTGCGCAGCTGGGCGCGGCACGGAGCTTCAGCGCCGGCGATGAGGACGCGCTCGCCGCAGCGCTGCGCGAGCTGATCGACGACGAGCAGGCCCGTGCGCGGCTGGGTGAGCAGGCCGCGCGGGTCGCGCGCGAGGTCTTCTCGTGGGAGGCCGCCGCCGCCGCCACGCTCGCGGTCTACGAGCAGATCAGCGGCTGATGGCGCTGCTCGCGGTGCTCTTCTGGGTCAGCGCGCTGCTGATCATCTACACCCAGGTGGGCTACGCGCTGCTGCTGGCGCTGCTCGCGGCGCTGCGGCGCCCCGGCCCGCAGCGGCCGCGTTGGAGCGGCGAGCTGCCGCAGGTCTCGGTGATCATCGCCGCCTACAACGAGGCGGGCGTGATCGGCCCACGGATCGCGAACCTGCTGGAGCTCGACTACCCGCGTGAGCGCCTCGAGCTGATTGTCGCGGCTGACGGCTGCAGCGACGCGACCGCGCAGCACGCACGCGCCGCGGGAGCGGACCTGGTCCTGGAGCTGCCACGGGGAGGCAAGATCCGCGCCCAGGACGCGGCGGTGGCGCGTGCCCGGGGGCGGCTGCTGGCGTTCACCGACGCCAACAGCCGCTGGCAGCCCGATGCGCTGGCGCGGCTGGTGGACGCCTTTGCTGACCCGCGCGTCGGCTACGTGTGCGGTGACGTCAGCTTCGTTGACGACGGCGGCAACAACCAGGAGGGCCTCTACTGGCGCTACGAGATGTGGATCAGGCGGCTGGAGTCGGGACTGCGCTCGGTCACCTCAGGCAACGGCGCGATCTACGCCACGCGCAGCGAGTCCTACCTCAGCGTCCCGCCGTTCGCCGGCCACGACCTCTCGTTCCCGTTCAACATGGTCAAGCGCGGCTGGCTGGCGCTCTACGTGACGGCGGCGCGCGCCAGTGAGAAGATGGCCCCCTCGATCGAGGGGGAGTTCGCGCGCAAGCGCCGGATGGCGCGCCGCACCTGGCCCGCGGTCTGGAGCAGCGGCCTGTTCTCGCCGCGCGGCTATGACCCGCTTTACACGCTGATGATCTTCAGCCACCGGCTGCTGCGCTACCTGGCGCCGTTCCTGCACGGGCTGGCGCTGCTCACGAGCCTGGTGCTGGTCGCCAACAGCTGGGTCTACGCGGTCTGCGCGGGGCTGCAGCTGGGGCTGCTGGCGGCGGCGGCGCTGGCGCCGCTGCTACCGGCGCGGGTGCTGCTGGTGGCGCGGTACTACGTTGTCACCAACTGGGCGCTGGTGGCCGGGCTGTGGGATTGGCTGGCGGGCGAGCGCTCCGCAACCTGGGAGACCGTGGAGGGGACGCGATGAGCAGCGAGGTCTGGAGGTGAGCGCCACCACCGGCGGGACGCAGGGGACCCAGAGATCGGGCGATGAGCGCCTGCGACGCGCGCTTGACCTGGTGATAGCCGTCCCGGCGGTGATCCTCACGGCGCCGGTGATTGCCGTGCTGGCCTGGCGCATCCGGCGCGAATCCCCCGGCGGCGCGCTCTACAAGCAGGTTCGGGCGGGCCGCGACGGACGCCCGTTCGAGATCTACAAGCTGCGCACGATGGTCAAGGACGCGGAGTTCCAGGGGGCCGGGCTGGCGGTGCTTCAGGGGGACTCGCGGATCACCCCGACGGGCGCGCTGCTGCGCCGCTACTCACTCGATGAGCTGCCAAACCTCTGGAACGTCGTGCGCGGCGAGATGTCGGTGGTCGGCCCGCGCCCGACGCTCCCGGCGCAGACCGAGCAGTACACCGCGCATCAGCGCCGCCGCCTGGAGGTGGCTCCCGGGATCACCGGCTGGGCGCAGGTCAACGGCCGCGCCGCGCTGCCATGGTCTGAGCGCATCGAGCTGGACGTCTGGTACGTGGAGCACCGCTCGCTGTGGCTTGATGTGCGGATCCTCTTGCGCACGGTGGCGATGGTGCTCGGCGGCCACGGGCTCTACAACTCCGAGCTGAGCGGGGGAGTGGACCTGGGCGGCGACTCGCCACCACCGACGCCGCGGGGATAGGATCGCGCCGTGCAAGCGCAGGAGCTGCTGATCTTCGGTGCCGGCGGTTTCGGCCGCGAGGTCGCCTCCTGGGTGCAGCGCGCCACCTGGAACGGTCACGGCTTCCGGCTGCTGGCGTTCGTGGACGACGGGCTGCAGGCGGCCGAGCTGAGCGGCGTGCCGGTGCTCACGCTCGAGCGGGCGGCGGCCGCGCACCCGGGTGCGGGCGTGCTGGCCAGCGTCGGTGATCCGCGCCTGCGCCAGCGGCTGATCGCCAGGGCCAGGGAGCACGGGCTCACGGCCACGGCTCCGCTGATCCACCCGAGCGTCGAGTACGACGCGCGCAGCGTGCGCTTCGGTGATGGCGCGGTGGTCTGCGCCGGCAGCATCCTCACCGTGGACATCGAGGTCGGCGAGCACGCGCAGGTCAACCTCGACTGCACGGTCGGCCACGACGCCGTGATCGGCGCCTACGCGACGCTCTCACCGGGCGTGCACATCTCCGGGAACGTGGCGCTCGAGCAGTGCGTGTTCTTCGGCACCGGTGCGGTCACCTTGAACGGCAGCCCTGGGCGCCCGCTGCGGCTGGGCGCCGACGCGGTGGTGGGCGCGGGCGCGGTGGTCACCCGCGACGTGCCGGCGGGGACGACGGTCGTGGGCGTGCCGGCGCGTGCCCGAAATCAGGTGAGCGGAGGAGCGCAATGAGACGGCGGCAGACAGCGAGCCTGGAGGGGAGCGTGGCGGTGATCACAGGTGGCGCGCGCGGTATCGGCCGCGCCACCGCCGCGGCTCTGATCGACCGTGGCGTGAGGGTGGCGATCGGCGACATCGACGGGGATGGCGCCCGCCGAACCGCCCAGGAGCTCGGCGCCGGGGTGCTGGGCCTGCCGCTCGACGTGACCGACAGGGGTAGCTTCAACGACTTTCTGGATCAGGTGCAGCGCCAGCTGGGGCAGATCGACATCTTCGTCAACAACGCCGGGATCATGCCGCTGGGACGCTTCGAGCACGAGCGTGACGAGCTGACCGCGCGCGTGCTGGAGGTCAACGTGCTGGGCGTGATGCTCGGCTGCAAGCTCGCGCTGGCAAGGCTCGAGGGTCGTCGCGGCCACATCGTCAACATCGCCTCGGTGGCCGGCAAGGTGGGTCTCTCGCGGGGCGTCAGCTACTGCACCAGCAAGCACGCTGTGGTGGGCCTCAGCGAGGCGATCCGCGCGGAGCTGGCGGGCAGCGGCGTGCAGCTGCACATCGTGATGCCAACGCCGGTGCTGACGGAGCTGGCGGCCGGGTTGCGGCCGCTGCGCGGGGTGCCGACGCTGCGCCCCGAGGATGTCGCTGAGGCGCTGGTGGAGGGCATCGCCCGCGGCCGGGTCGACATCTACGTGCCGCGCAGCGTGGGGCTGCTGGTGCGAAGCTCCGGTCTGTTGCCGCGCGCGCTCACGGACCTGGTGGCGCGGCTGCTGGGCGCCGGGCGCGTGTTCGCGCGCGCCGACCTGCTGGCCCGCGCCGGTTACGAGGCGAAGATCGCGCCCCCGCCGGAGGCCGATCCGGCGGCCAGCGTGGCCAGCGCCGCGGCGAAGGTCGCCGACGCCCTGGGCGATCACTGAGCGCCCGGCGCCGAGGCCGCCGCGCCACGGGCGCTCTTTATGCGGACTTGACGCTTGGGGCTATGCTGGCTGTGCAGAGCGTCGCCGGGCGCGGCGCTCGATTGTTAGGGCGATGCTGCGATTGCCGCGCGCGGTGGGCTGCGCGTGCTCCGTCCGTTATCCTGGTAGCTGCGCGCACCGCGCAGACATCGCTTTCAACGTCGATTTCCGGAATCGGCCTTGGTCGGGCGCCTAGCCTGCTGCTAGCACCGGGGAAATCGAGCCGGCCAGAAGGTATTGAGGAGCACTCAGGATATGCAAATCGTTGTTCCTGGCGGTCAGGAGTGCTTCGGCCTGCGGGTCGCTGCAGGCTCGCAGGCCGCCGCAAGCGGGGCGCTCTCGAATGGGATCGGGGTGCCGGAGCATCTGGGGCGCGGCGTTCGGCGCGGCGCCCACGGCGTGCGGATGGCGGGCGCGTGAGCGCCCGCGACGAAGGGCTCATCGGCCGGCGTGTGCTGGTCACCGGCGGGTCCGGGTTCATCGGCCGCCACGTCGTGGCGCGGCTGAGCGCGGCGGGCGCGCAGGTGCGCGTGGTCGACCTCGTGCCGCACCCCGACCCCGAGGTGGACTTGGTCTGCGGCGACATCGCCGACCCGGAGACGATCGAGGCCGCCTACGAGGGCGGGATCGACCACGTCGTGCATCTGGCGGCCGTGACCTCGGTGCTGAAGTCCGTGCAGCAGCCGGAGCTGACCTTCCAGACCAACGTCGTGGGCACGCATCGCGTGCTGGAGGGCGCGCGCGCCGCGGGTGTCAGCGCGCTCGTGTTCGCCTCCACAAACGCGGTCACCGGGCCGATGGAGGAGGCGAAGATCACGGAGCGTGCGCGGCTGCGTCCGCTCACCCCGTACGGCTCCAGCAAGGCTGCCGGGGAGATGATGATGTCTGCCTACACGGCTGCGTACGGGGTGCGCTGCACCGCGATCCGCCTGACCAACGTCTACGGGCTGGGGATGCAGGCCAAGGACAGCATCGTCGCGCGGCTGATGCGCGCGATCCGGCTGGGCAGCGGCTTTGAGATCTACGGTGACGGCCTGCAGGTGCGGGACTACGTGCACGTCAACGACGTTGTGCGCGCGGCCTGCGCGGCGCTCGCCGACGAGCGCTGGTCGGGGCCGGTCGTGATCGGCTACGGCGAGTCGATCTCCGTGCTGGACGTGGTCGACGAGGTCCGCCGCGTGAGCGGCACCACGCTCGAGCTGACGCACGGACCGGCGCGCGCCGGTGAGATGCCGGCGGTGATCGTCGATCCGTCCGGCGCCCACGCGCTCGGCTGGCGGCCGGAGCTTGACTTCCATGCCGGCGTCAGCGGCGTATGGCAGGAGTGGAGCGCGCTGGCACTCGATGCTCCCGCCTTCCAGGCGGCGGTGCCGCCCGCGGCGACGGTCGCGGGGCGTTGAGCTGCGGCGGCCCGCCGCAGTGGCGGGCCGCTACTCGCGCTCGGCCGCCAGGCGTGAGCGGATCGCGGCGCGCAGGCGGCTCTCGCCGCTGAACACCCAGCGGTCGTAGACCAGGAACTTGGCCAGGAACAGCAGCGCCTGGATCGCCACGTAGGAGCCGGTCACCACCAGCACCCGCGCGGTGCTGCCGGCGCGCACGTGGCGGACCACCCAGGCGTGGGTCGCGCCGGTGCCAAGCGAGGACGCGGCCAGCGCGATCAGCGAGACCGCCAGGTAACCGAGCACCTCGCGCACAACATCGAGCCGGTGCTCGCCGCGCTCCCACGCCCAGCGCCGGTTCAGCACCCAGTTGGGGATCGCGCCCGCGACGAACGCCGCCACCGAGCAGGCGGTGGTTCCCAGCCCGGCGCCCAGCAGCAGCGCAAAGACCACCACGCTGGTGGCGAGGGCGATCACCGAGCCGATCGCATAGCGGGTCACCTTGAGGCCCAACTCCGACTCGATGACCCGGTCCAGCAGCCACCAGCCGCCAGCCTCAGCGTCGTCCCGATACGCCACGTGTCCAGACTACTGCGTATCGTCGCGATACGTGAGATGGCAGGCCAGTGATGAGCAGCCGCTGCTGGACGACGACCTGATCCTGCACGGCGACAACCTGCCGGCGCTGGCGGCGCTGCCGCGCGCCAGCTTTGACCTCGTGTACCTGGATCCGCCGTTCAACACCGGCCGCGCCCAGCGCCGCGACTCACTCACGGTGTCGCCGGCGGCGGCGGGCGACGGCAACCGCACCGGCTTCGGCGGCAGGCGCTACAGCTCACGGCTGCTGCAGAGCCTCAGCTACGACGACAGCTTCGCGGATTACCTCGGGTTCCTGGAGCCGCGCCTGCGCGCCTGCCGTGAGCTGCTGGCGGCGCACGGCACCCTGTACTTTCACATCGACTATCGCGAGTCGCACTACTGCAAGCTGCTGCTCGACGAGATCTTCGGTCGCGAGGCCTTCCTCAACGAGTTGATCTGGGCCTATGACTACGGCGCCAAGCCGCGCCGGCGCTGGCCCGCCAAGCACGACACGATCCTGGTCTACGTGCGCACGCCCGGCGCGCACCACTTCGACACCGAGGCCGTGGACCGCGAGCCCTACATGGCGCCCGGGCTCGTCACCCCCGAGAAGGCGGCGCGGGGCAAGCGCCCCACCGATGTCTGGTTTCACACGATCGTCCCGACCAACGGACGCGAGAAGACCGGCTACCCGACGCAGAAGCCGGAGGGCGTGCTGCGGCGGATCGTGGCGGCCAGCTCGAGGCCCGGCGGTTGGTGCCTGGACCCGTTCGCCGGGTCCGGCACGCTCGGCGCGGTGTGCCGGGCGCTGGGGCGCCGTTACGTGCTGATCGACTCCAGCCCGACGGCGATCGAGGTGATGCGGCGGCGGCTCTCGCCCGAGCCCGCGGAGCTCGCGGATCCCGCTCAGGCGCCCAGCGCGTAGCGGTCGCGCAGCGGCTCGACCCGCGCCTTCAGCTCCTCACTGGAGACGCCCGGGATCTCAAAGGTCGCGTCGCCGTGCTTGGTGCGCACCACGATCCGCGACTGCGGCTTGGCCTGGCGGCGCAGGCGGCTGCGCACGCTCACCACCTCCAGTGAGTCGATCTCCTCCCAATGCAGGCGGCCGATGATCTCGCCCTCCGGCTTGAGGATGTCCAGACCCTGATCGGAGAGGCGCATGTCGAGGCCGTTGCGCCCGGTCGGCAGGTTCGCGACGCCGCCCAGGTGATGGGCGGTGATGCGCAGCTCCCCGTCGGTCGCGGGCGGGTAGTCAAAGTGCTCGCCGCCGTACTGCGCGCCGTAGGAGTCGACCTCGACGGGCGCCAGAACCGCGTCCGCGTCGTGCGCAGGCGGATCGACGTGCTCGAGCATGTGCGGCTGCGTGGGCTGCCCCAGGTGCTGCCCGTTCGGCTCGTCTGCAACCGCCAGCGGCTCCGGCTCGGCGTAGGGCGGCTGCTCGGGCTCGGGCACGAACGGAACCTGCTCCAGCAGGGGCGGTTGCGCCTGCGCCGGCTGGAGGGCGGGCTCCTCGTAGAGCTCGGTCTCATACTCGATCGGCTCCGGTTCGGGCAGCAGTTCGAGCACCGTGTCGTCGGCCTCGACCATGTCGAGCTCGCCGGTGGCGCCGTGCGGCTCGGGCTCCTCGATCACCGCCTCCGGCTGTGAGCGCTCCGGCTCGGGCTCCTCGATCGGGGCCAGCTCAGCCTCGGGCTCGGGCTGCTCCGCCACCGGCAGCTCCTCCGCGCGCATCTGCACGGTCGGCATCGCGGTGACCGGATCGGGCCTGGCAGCCGGGGTGACCACGGCAGCCGTGATCTCCTCGATCCGCGCCGAGAAGCGCGGTCGTGACTCACCGCCGTTCTCGCCGGAGGCGCGCGCCGGGGGGACCGGCCGCGCTACCAGCTCCGCCAGGCTGGCCTCATAGGAGGGCGCACCGACCAGCTCCTGCGCGCGGGCCACGGAGGGGTGGTTGAGCGCGTCCGCGAGGCTCACGCCCAGCTCCTTCATGGCGACGTTCGCCAGCGCCCGGCGCCACTGCAGGCCATCCGCGCGGTCCGCTGCCGACTGCACCATCGCCTCGATCCGCGAGCTGTCGAGCGTGACGATGTCCGAGTGGGCAGCGGCAGCGTCGGCATAGGCTCTGCGCAGACGTGAAAGCAGCTCCTCGCGTCCACCCGCGGCGACGCGCTCGGCGAGCTCTTCAACTGTTGATCGGGTGTCGGTCACGCCCTTGCCTCCTCGAGGTTTGCCTTTACTTCCTCCAGGAACGAGGCGGCGTGATGCCCGTAGACGATCCGCAGATCGACCGACAGCGCCAGCTGCATGGTGCGTCCCGGTACAACCTCGCCGTGGCGCAGCACCGGCACGTCACGGATCGGTCCGGCCGCCAGGGCCCCAGCCTGCGGGGTGATGATCAGCGGCGAGAGCGCGACGATGTCGTAGGCCGAGGAGTCGACGACCGTGAACGTCGCGCCGGCCAGCTCCGCCGGGCGCAGCTCATCCTCGCGCGCACGGATGTAGTAGTCGGCCAGCTCCGCGGCGATCTCCAGGGCCGACTTCTCGTTGGCGTCGAAGATCGTCGGGGTGACGTAGATGTCCTGCTCGACGATCGTCACGCCGACGTTGATCCGCGAGTAGAACTCGTAGTGCCCGTCACGGTAGGCGCCGTTCATCCGCGGGACGGTGGCGAGTGCCTGCGCCGCCGCGTTGATCAGCAGTGCCGCGGTGCCGCAGCCGAGCTGCGCCTCGCGCTCGAGGCTCGCGTCCATGTTGACGATGTTGGTGAACTCCATCGTCGGCACGGTCGCGCGCGTCTCCGCGCTGCGCCTGGCGATCGAGCGCTCGAAGCGGTCCGGCTCCAGCACCGTGACGTTGCCCTTGAGACCCTGCTCGGTCGGTTGCGCTGGTGCGGCGTCGCTCATCTGCTCAAGATACCCGTAAGTGGAGAGGCTGCCGGTAGTTTCCCACCGGCTGCGGGCGGATCGCCGCCCGGCCCGGTGGGCGGCCGGTCAGCGGACCGGCCGCCCCGCAGCCAACTATCCGTGGATCAACCAGCCGTCCGCGGCGCGGGCGGCTTCCATCAGCGCCTCGGAGAGCGTCGGGTGGCCGTGGATGATGCGGGCCACCTCCGGATATCCGCCCTCCAGCAGCTTGGCGTTGACCAGTTCCTGGATCAGCTCGGTCGCCTTGGCGCCGACGATGTGGCCGCCCAAAAGCTCCCCGAACTGCCTGTCACCGACGATCTTCACCAGGCCGGTGCGGTCGCCGTAGACGGTGCCTGCGCCGACCGCGCCGTACTGGACCTTGCCTACCACCACGTCGTAGCCCTGCTCGCGTGCCTGCGCCTCGGTCAATCCGAAGCTTGCGACGTTCGGGGTGCAGAAGGTCGCGCGCGGGATGTCCACGTGGCTGATCGGATGGGTGTGCAGTCCGGCCGCGTCCTCGACAGCGATGATCCCCTCGTCGGAGGCCTTGTGGGCCAGCGCCGGGCCGGGCACCAGGTCGCCGATCGCGTAGATCCCCGGCACGCTGGTCCGCATCGCGCCGTCGACCTCGATCAGGCCGCGCTGGTCGAGCTTCACGCCCGCCACGTCCAGGCCCAGTCCCTCGATGTCAGGCCCGCGGCCGGCGGCGATCACGACCCATTCGGCCTCGCCCTGCTGCTCGCCGTACTTGAAGGTGACCGACTTCTCGCCGCTCTGCACGTCCGTCACCAGCGTCCCGGTGTGGACGTCGATCCCCTGCTTCTTGAAGCCGCGCTCGGCGAGCTTGGAGATGTCCGCGTCCTCGCTGGGCAGCACCCGCTCGAGCGCCTCGAAGAGCTGCACCTGCACGCCCAGGCGGGCGTACGCGGAGGCGATCTCCGAGCCTGAGGCGCCAGAGCCGATCACCGCCATCGAGGACGGCAGCTGCTCGAGCGCCCACGCCTCCTCGGTGCCGATCACGCGCCCGCCGAACTGGGTGCCCGGGATCGGCCGCTTGACCGAGCCGGTGGCCAGCACGATGAACTTCGCCGAGTGGGTCCCCGGCTGCTCGCCGCTGACCGCCACGCCGCCGTTGCCGGTCAGCGCGCCGCTGCCGCTGATCACGTCCACAGAGTTCTTCTTCAGCAGCCCCGAGACGCCGCCGGTGAGCGTCGAGACGACCTTCTCCCGGCGCGCCATCACCGCCGTGAAGTCGACGCTCGGCTCACCGACGGTGATGCCGAACTCATCGGCCTCGCGGATCTCGGCCACCACGTCGGCCACGCGCAGCACCGCCTTGGCAGGGATGCATGCGTAGTTCAGGCAGCGGCCGCCGATCCTGTCCTTCTCGATGACCGCTGTTTTCAATCCAAGCTGGGCGGCCCTGATGGCGGTGACGTAGCCGCCTGGGCCGGAGCCGATCACAATGACGTCATAAGCAGATTCAGACACGCTCAGAGCCTATCGTGAAGTGCCCGATTGGCGCGGGGCCTGGATCCTCCCGAGGATCCTGATCAGCTTCCAGAAGACGTACCCGCCGCAGCCGATGAACAGCAGCGGCACGAGCACGCCGAGCAGGTTGCTGGCCTCGATCAGAAACAGCGAGAACAGAACGACGATCACGGCCAGCACGGCCATGAAGGTCAGCACCGCGGCGGCGCTGCGCTGCCACATGCCGACCGCCAGCACCAGCGCGATCAGTGTGAAGGCGGCGATCTCACCGCCGGACAGCCGGCTGCCGTTGACGGTCGCGCCGGCCATGAAGGCCACGAGGTTGGCGATCCCGGCCGTGGCCGCCAGCCCGGCCGCCAGCTTCAGCGGCCAGGGTCGCTCGCCGGGCGCCAGCGGCAGCAGCCGCGCGCGCGCGGCTGCGTTCTGCGCCTCGGTGCGCGCGCGGTAACGCTCCAGGAAATCCGCCGGCGCCTCGATCTCGGCGCGCAGCACCTGGGCTGAGCGCTCCGGGTCGCTGGCCTGCGTGATCGCCCGCACGACGCCGATCCGCTGCGCGCCGGCGGCCGCCACCGCGCCGGCGTTGTGGGGCTCGATCCCGCCGATCGCGAAGAACGGCAGGCGGCAGTGGCGCGAGGCGTAGGTGACCAGGCCGTGACCGGCCGCGGGGCGGTCCGGGCGCGTCGGTGTGGCGTGCACCGGTCCGACGCTGATGTAGTCGACCCCGAGCGTCTGTGCCGCGTCGACCTCGGCGGGGTCGTGGGCGGAGGTGCCGAGGATCCGGTCCGGGCCGATCAGCGCGCGCGCCTGCGCCAGCGCCTCGCCCTGCAGGTCGATGTGCACGCCGTCAGCGCCGGCCTGCTCGACCAGGTGCGGTCGGTTGTTCAGCAACAGCGGCACACCGTGGCGCTCACAGACCGGGCGCAGGCTCGCGGCGGTGGCGAGCACCTGCTGGTCGCCGGCGCCGTTGTCGAGGATCTCGACCATCTGCACGCCGCCCCGCAGCGCCTCCTCCAGGCGCTCCGGGTCGATCGTCTCGCAGATCAGGATCAGGCGCGTCTCGGCCAGCCGCTCGCGTGGGTTATCGATCACCCCGCCGAGTCTGCCAGGAGCGCGCGCGGGGGCGGGCGGCCACTACGATCGCGGTGTGAGCCCGCGTGAGCTGGATCTGCGTCAGCGCACCGCCCAGGAGTTGATGGATGCCTGGGATGCTGCCTGGTCGGGCCGCGACAGCGCCGCGTTCCTGCGGATCTGCACCCCGGAGATCCACTACGAGGATCCGCTGACGCTCACGCCGCTGGAGGGCCTGGAGGCGCTCGGTGCCCACGCGGCGCAGATCTGGGAGAGCTTCCCCGACGCGCGGCTCGAGCCGCTCGGGCCACGGATCGTCGACGGCGATCTGATCTCGGCGCCGGCCAAGCTGCTGGCCACCAACCGCGCGCCGCTCGGCGGGCTGCCGGCGACCAACCGTTTCGTGGTCGTGCCGATGATCTTCTACTGCGAGCTGCGGGAGCGGCGGCTGGCGCGCGTGCGCGCCTTCTTCGACCTCTACGACGCCGGGGTGCAGCTCGGTCTGCTGCCCGCACGCGGCACGTTCGGGGGCAGGGCGCTGATGATGCTGCGGGGCTTCGGCCTGCGCCCCGGGCGCTGAGCCGCTCGGCGCTCCCGGCCGCGCTGAATCAGCGAGACTGTGCGCAGCTGATGGAGATCGCGATCCTGCTCTTCGACGAGCTCACGGCGCTCGATGCGGTCGGGCCCTATGAGGTGCTCTCGCGCCTGCCGGGGGCTAGCGTCAGCTTCGTCGCCGCGCAGCCCGGGCCGCAGCGCACCGAGAACCGCATGCTCGCGCTGCACGCGGACCTCGCGCTCGAGCAGGTCGTGAGCCCGGAGATTGTCGTGATCCCGGGTGGCATCGGCACCCGCTCGCTGCTGGCGGACCGCCAGATCCTCGATTGGATCAGGCGCGTGCACAGCACCTCACTGTGGACCACCTCGGTGTGCACGGGATCGCTGCTGCTGGCCGCCGCAGGGCTGCTCGACGGCCTCGAGGCGACCGGCCACTGGCTGGCCATGGACACGCTCGCGGCGCTCGGCGCAGAGCCGGTGTCGCGGCGCATCGTGCAGCAGGGCAAGATCATCACCGGCGCCGGCGTGTCGGCGGGGATCGACATGGCACTGCGGCTGGCGGCGAAGGTCGCCGGTCCCGAATGGGCACAGGCGATCCAGCTGGGGATCGAGTACGACCCGCAGCCGCCGTTCGTCGGCGGCTCGGTCGGCACGGCGCCGCCGGAGATCGTCGAGCTCGTCAGGGCCCGCGCCAACGGGCTGATCTGAGCGCATGGCACTGGTCGCGTTCTGGGTGGCGCTCGCCACCACGGTCGGGGTCGTCTGCGAGCTGCGCACGGCGTGGGCCGGCCGCGCCGCCAACCGCGCGCTCGGGGTGATGCTCTACGTGCTCTCGCCGTTCGTCTCATACGTCGGCTTTGCGCACCTGCGGCTCTCGATCGACGCCGCCGCGGGCTTGGGCGTGGCCTATGTCGGGCTCGGTCTGGCGGGAACCTTCACCTGGCTGGTGGGGCGCCGCATGCGGCTCACCCGCGCCGCGCTGGGCGGGTTGATCGTCCCGGTGATCATCGTCAACACCGGCTACCTGGGCTTTCCGATGGTGGTGGCGCTGCTGGGCCAGTCGGCGCTGATCCACGCGATCGCCTATGACCAGGTGGTCAGCGGGCCGATGGTCTTCACCGTCGGGTTTGGGGTCGGCGCCGCGTTCGGCAGCGGCGAGGCCTTTGACCTGCGTGAGCGCCTGCGCCGCTTCCTGACCCGCAATCCGCCGCTGGTTGGGGCGCTCGCCGGGCTGCTGGCACCGGCCGGCTGGGCCCCGCACGTGCTGGTCGGCGTCTCGCATGCGGTCGTCGAGCTGATGCTGGTGAGCGGCTTTTTCGCGGTCGGCGTGCGCCTCTCCTCGGAGCGGCGTGAGGACGGCGCGCGCCTGCTGGAGCTGCCCGACAGGCGCGTCCTGCTGGCGCTGCTGGCGCGCTTCACGATCAACCCGACGCTGCTGATCCTGGTCTCGCTGGCGGGTGTCGCGGTGCCCGCTCCCTACCTGCTGCAGGCGGTCATGCCGTCGGGGATCATGAGCCTCGTGATCGGTCACGCCTACGGCCTTGACCAGCGGCTGATCGCGACCGTGATCGTCTGGGGGACGCTGCTCGCGATCACCGTCGGGACGATCGTTTCGCTCGCGTAGACTGTGCTCCTTGAGCGCGCAACCGACAGACTTCCTGACCGGCGAGGAGCTCTCCGGCGGGCAGCTGCTGGAGCTGCTGGAGCGGGCCGTGTGGATGAAGGCCAACCCGCTGGGCAGCGACGTGCTCGCGCGCCGCAGCGTCGCGCTGATCTTCCAGCGCCACTCGACCCGCACGCGCGTCTCCTTTGAGGCGGGGATCACGGAGCTCGGGGGTCACCCGCTGCTGCTGCGCACCGAGGACACGCAGCTGGCACGCGGTGAGTCGATCCGCGACACCGCCTACGTGCTCTCGCGCAACGTCGCCGCGATCGGGATCCGCACGGGACCCGACGCGCTGGTGCGGGAGCTGGCGCAGCACGCCAGCGTGCCGGTCATCAACATGCTCACCGCCGAGCACCACCCCTGCCAGGCGCTCGCCGACCTGCTGACGCTCAGGCAGGAGTTCGGCCACCTGCAGGGGCTCAAGCTCGCCTACGTCGGCGACGGCAACAACGTCGCCCGCTCGCTGGCGATCGTCGGGGCGCTGGCCGGCGTCGAGGTGGCGGTCGCGGCGCCCTCGGGATACCAGCTCGACCCGGTGGCCGGGGCGCAGCTGACCGACGATCCGATGGTCGCGGTGCAGGGCGCAAATGCCGTCTACACCGACGTCTGGGTCTCGATGAACGACTCACCGGAGAGCGCTGCGGCCCGCGTCGAGGCGCTGCGTCCCTACCAGCTCAGCGACCAGCTGCTGGCCGCGGCCGCCCCCGGCGCGATCGCGCTGCACTGCCTGCCCGCCCATCCGGGTGAGGAGGTCACGGAGTCCGTGCTCTACGGCGAGCGCCAGCGGATCTGGGATCAGGCGGAGAACCGCCGCCACGCGCAGAAGGCGCTGCTCGAGCTGCTCTGCGGCCCGCGGTGAGCCCGCCGGGCCGGCTTCTGCCCCGCGCCGACTAAGCTCATCACTCCCATGGAACAGAGCACGGCCACCCGCCCGCATCGCGGCGACGAACTCACGGTCAAGATCGACACGCTCGCCCACGGCGGCGCCGGCGTTGCCCGCCACAACGGCTACGTGCTGTTCGTGGCGGGCGGGATCCCCGGCGACACCGTGCGGGTCGCGGTGGGCAAGGCCAAGCGCGCCTACGCGGAGGCACGCACGCTGGAGGTGCTGCAGCCGAGCCCCGACCGGATCGCGCCGCTGGCCGACCATCCCGGCGCCCCCTGGCAGGTGATCCCCTACGCCAGGCAGCTGGAGATCAAGCAGCAGCAGGTGGACGACTCGCTGCGCCGGATCGGCAGGCTCGACGGCTTCACGCTCGAGCCGATCGTGGCGGCGGTGGAGCAGTGGCGCTACCGCAACAAGCTCGAGTACTCGTTCGGTCGCGACACGGACGGGCGCCTGATCTGCGGGTTCCACGCGCCCGGTCGCTGGGAGGAGATCGTGGAGGTGCGTGACTGCATGCTCGCCTCGGAGGCCGGCAACCGCGCCCGTGAGGAGGTCGTGGAGTGGTGCCGTGCGCAGGGTCTGGAGCCCTACGATCGCCGCAGCGGCCAGGGCTTCCTGCGCAACCTGGTGGTGCGTGAGGGACGGCGCACCGGTGAGCTTCAGGTGCGGCTCGTGACCAGCCCCGGACGGTTGGACGGGGAATCTCTGGCGGGCGCGCTGAGCGGTGCCCCCGGCCTGCTGTGGACGCGCCTGGAGAGCCTCGGAGAGACCACGATGGGTGGTCAGACAGAGCTGCTGGCCGGTGCCGAGCGGCTGGAGGAGGAGCTCGGCGGGCTGCGGGTGAGCATCTCCGGTGAGGCGTTCTTCCAGACCAACACGGAGATGGCAGAGCAGCTCTACGCGCTGGCCATCGAGTACGCGCAGCTGCGTGGCTTTGAGCGCGTCTACGACCTCTTCTGCGGGATCGGCACGATCGGGCTGCTGATGGCGCCGCGGGCGGCGGAGCTGTGGGGGCTGGAGATCGTCGAGGATGCGATCGCCGACGCGATCCGCAACGCGCGGCGCAATGAGATCGACAATGCCCGCTTCTTCGCCGGTGACGTGCGGCTGGTGCTGCGGGAGCTGGTGGAGCGGGCCGGCCGGCCTGACGTGCTGGTCGTGGACCCGCCGCGCGCGGGGCTCTCGCAGAAGGTCGTGCGCCGCGTGATCGAGGCCGCGCCCAAGCGGATCGTCTACGTCTCCTGCAACCCCACGACGCTCGCGCCCAACGCCGCGCAGCTGGTGGAGGCGGGCTACGAGCTGACCAAGGTGCGGCCCGTCGACATGTTCCCTCAGACGCCGCACGTGGAGTGCGTTGCGCAGCTGGAGCGTCGCGCCGCGAGCTGAGGTCGTGTCGGCCACCCGGGCGGGGAGCGCGGCGGTGCGGTGAGTTAGTTTACGAGCCGTATCGGTTCGTAACCACCGGGGCCGGCTGGAAGTGAAACCGGAATCCGAGGAGTGTCGAGATGAGAGCGGTAACGGCAGTCGACGGAGTGCTCACGACCGAGCAGCGGCCCCGGCCCGAGGCGGGCCCCGGTGAGGTGCTCGTACGTGTGCACGCCGCCGGTCTCAACGGCGCCGACATCCTGCAGCGCCGCGGTCTCTACCCGCCGCCGCCGGGCACGCCCAACCCCGAGGTGCTGGGCATGGAGTTCGCCGGGGAGGTCGTGGCGGCCGGTCCCGGTGTGAGCCGCTTCGCCCCCGGCGAGCGTGTGATGGCGATCGTGCCCACCGGGGCACAGGCGGAGTACGTGGTGGTCGACGAGCGGGTGCTGATGGCGGTGCCGGAAGCCGTTGACCTGGTCAGCGCCGGCGGCCTGCCCGAGGTCTTCACCACCGCCCACGACGCGATCTGCACCCAGGCCGGGCTGCAGGCCGGTGAGCGCCTGCTGGTGCACGGCGCCGCGGGCGGGGTCGGCAGCGCCGCGGTGCAGATCGGCCACGCGCTGGGGGCCGAGGTGAGTGCCACCGTGCGCAACCCCGATCAGCGTGAGCTGGTGGCCGGCCTCGGAGCGAGCGTGCTGGACCCGGCGGAGTTCGTTGCGGCCGGGCCCTACGACGTGATCCTCGAGCTGGTTGGAGCGCCGAACATGCCGGGGAACCTCGAGGCGCTGGCCACGGGCGGGCGCATCACCGTGATCGGGATCGGCGCCGGCGCCAGGGCGGAGCTCAACCTCGGCGTGCTGATGGCCAAGCGCGCCCGGATCCACGGCTCCACGCTGCGCGCCCGCCCGCTGGAGCAGAAGGCCCAGGCCGCCCGCGCGCTCGAGCGCGACGTCCTGCCCCTGTTCCAGCGCGGCGCCGTCCACGTGCCGGTCGCCGAGACCTACCCGCTGGCCCAGGCCGCTGAGGCGTACGCGCGCTTCGAGGCCGGCGGTAAGTTCGGCAAGATCATCCTGACCTGCGCCGCCTGACCTGCTCCGGCCTGACCTGCTCCGGCCTGACCTGCGCGGGCGCCCGACCGGCGCCCGCACCGGCCCCGGTCGCGCTCAGAAGGCGTTCTGGGCGGTGCGGCCGCCCTCCCGCACCAGCCGCTCGAGCTCCGCGCGGCCGTTGCCAATCAGCGGCAGGCCGTGGGCCAGCAGCAGGTGCTGGAAGCCGTACCGCTCGAGGATCCGCGCAAACGCCTCCAGCAGCCCGCGCTTGGTGGCCTGCGGGTCGTCCATCAGGAAGTCCGGGACGAAGCCGATCTCGCCGTCCGGATCCACGCACGAGCGCACCACAGTGTCGGCCAGCCAGATCGCGTCGCTGCCCGGCAGCTGCAGCCCGCCCTCATCGCCTGAGAGCGCGCCCACGGCGAACGCCTCGAGCCCGCCCGGCAGCGCCGCGCCGGGCGCGTAACCGCTGACCGGCTCACCGTGGGTGAACTCGTGCATCCCGGCCGCGGGCGCGTACACGGGGCAGCCGAAGTGCTCGTGCACGGCGGCGCTGTCACGGTAGTGGTGGCGGTTGGAGAGCACCACTGCGCTCGGCGGCAGCGGGCGTCGGGCAAACCAGTCGAGCCCCTCGGGCGGCAGCAGCGGATCGATCAGCACGCCGGCCTCATCCAGCCAGCAGGAGCAGACCAGTGCGCCGCCGATCTTCGGGTTGGGCGCGGCCCAGTGCCAGACGCCGGGAAGGATCTCCTGCACGCGCAGATTCTCCTGCGCCCGCGCGGATGTGTCCAGCGCCCGCGCCGATGTGTCCAGCGCCGCCGCCGCGCGCGATCGAGCGGCCGGCCGCCGGCACCGCGGCGGCCAACGCTTGGGAGATCAGTACGGCGGCAGGTCGGCCCACCACTCGCCCAGCACCCTGAACGAGCTCCAGAAGGCGCGCTTGGCAGCCTCCTCATCAAGGGAGTCGTCGATGTTGGGCACGTACAGCGCCTCGATCGAGGGGGTCAGGCGCTGGACCACGCCGGGCTGCTCGTGCAGCTCGTGCGCGAGCGGCAGGTCGAGGTCGTTGAGCACCGCCAGCGCCTCGCGGCCCATCACCACCACCATCTTCGGTGAGACGATCAGCAGCTCATCGGCGATCCGTGCGACGCACGCCGGGTCAGCCATCACCGGATCCAGCACCGGACACTTCACGCAGAGCGTCCCGTAGACGGCCAGCGGGTCGATGTTGAGGCGCTTGAGCGACTTCATCAGGGCGTTGCCGCTGCGCCCGTAGAACGCGACTCCCTCCTCCACCTCCGAGGGTCGCGCGGCGTGCTTGAGCATGAAGATGTCGGCCTGCGGGTGCCCGGAGCCGAGCACCGGCATCAGCTGCCCGCGCGGGCAATGCCCGCAGGACTGCAGCTCACCTGAGAGCGCGTTCAGCTCGCGGATCGCCCGCTCGAGGTACTTCTCGCGGATCTCGTCGTCGGTGGCGGGCATTGACCCCGAATTGGACACCCGGCGCGCATGTCCTTGCCCGTGCACCAGGACTTGCGCCTCTGCATCAGGACTTGCGCGCCGCGCGCCGCACGCGCCGCTCGCGTGAGGCGCGCCGCGCGCCGGCCGGCAGCGCCTTGGTCTGCAGGAACTTAAGCGCCTGCACGTAGAACAGGCTCGCCGGGTTGCGGATGATGTCAGCGTCGCGCAGCGACTCCAGGAACTGCTCCGGCCCGTCGAAGTCCCGCATTCTGATGCGCACCGAGCCGAGCCCCTGGGGAACGTGCGCGTCGGAGCCCGCGCCGGCAATCACGCGGTACTTGGCGGCGAAGCGCACCGCCTCCTCGTTGAACTCGCCGATCGCCACCCGCGGGTTGAAGATCTCGATCACGTCCACCAGGTCGATCACCTCGAGCAGGTGCCGGTAGTCCGGGACGGCGTGCATGCGGTCGAACGGGTGCGGCACGTAGACCAGCCCGCCCTGGCGCTTGATCTCGGCGATGGTCGCTTCGAGCGTCATCCCCCGCGGGATCTTCTCCTTGATGAAGAGGCCGATCACCTCGCCCTGCTCGGCGGTCTTGACCTCCTCACCGACAATCACCTTGACGCCCGTGGAGCGCGCCAGCTCCGCCGCCGCCAGCGCCCCCGAGATCTCGTTGTGCTCGGTCACGGCGATCGCCCCCAGGCCCTTGGCGGCGGCCTCCGCCAGCAGCACCTCCACCGGCGTGGCGCAGTCGTAGGAGTGGTCGGTGTGCATGTGCAGGTCGACGTCGATCAGCGGTCGCGTGGCCACCGCCCGCCGTGCCGCCTCGTTGCGCGCCCTCCGGTCGTGGCGGCGGCTGACGAGCCTCGCGTAGATCCGCTCGAACTCATCGGCCACGCGCGTGAAGCGCAGCTGCTCACGCAGCTCGTGGGCGCCCTCGCGCAGCTCCGCCACGAGCGTCGGCTCTTGTGCCAGCCGCTGCAGCTGCGCGGCCAGCGTCTGGGCGTCCCCGGGCTGGTACTGCAGGCCGTGGCGGCCCTCCGCCAGCAGCTCACCGTAGACGGGGATTCCGGATGCGACGGGGACTATGCCGTTGCCCAGCGCCTGCACCAGCGTGTCGGGGATCGGGCGGATCCCTTCGGACCCCAGCACCAGCACCTGCGCCTCGGCCAGCGCCTGCTGCAGCGTGATCTCGCCCGCGCCGATGAAGCGCACCTGCTCCCGCAGGCGGTGGCTGAGCGTCGCCGGCGCGGCCAGCGGCCGTGAGGACCAGACGCTCGCACGCCAGCGCAGCTGCGCCGGCAGCAGCCGCAGCGCCCGCAGGAAGACGCGCAGCGCGGTGCGCTCCTCCTCCGCGACGAACAGCAGCTCGAGCTCACCGTCGCCGTGCGGGTGGCCGGGCGGGCGTGGCTGCGCGGGCACCAGCGGCCGCGCGCCGGGGAGCACCACCTCATACGGCGCCGGGAAGAAGCGGTTCATCAGCTCGCGGGTGGCCTGGTATGACGCCGTGCGGGCGTCCAGCCGGCTGAACAGCAGCTGCGCCAGCGGCCGCCCGAGGTGCGTGGAGAGCACGCGCTCACTGGGATGGTGGAAGCTGCCGACCGTCAGCGCCCGCGCGGTGCGCAGGGCGACACTCGCGGCGCTGGGCGCGAACGGCTCGTGCACGTGCACCAGGTCCAGCGGCAGCGCCTGCAGAGCGTGCTCGATCGTGCGTGCGACATCGACCGGCAGTGAGGACGCGCGCTGCTTGCCCGAGAGCAACGGCAGCACCTCGCCGACGGCCAGCACCAGCGGCTCGGTCGCGGCGCGCTCGAGCAGCGTGGCCGCCCCGGTGCGCAGCGCCTCGCGGCTCTCCGCCACCCGCTCATGGGACTCGGAGGGGGTGATCACGACCACACGGTGACCGCGCCGCGTGAGCTCCAGGGAGAGCGTCTGGATGTAATCCCGGACCTCGGTTGCGGACTCCCAGGCAAACGGGTTGACCTGGGCGATCGCGAGGCGCTCGTGCGTCACGGCTCGCAGTCTACGCGGGCGCGAGGCCCGCGGACGCGGCAGCCGCTCGGCTCAGCCGAGCCTGAAGCTCGTGGTGGCGCTCAGCGGGCGCCCGCGTCTGGGGGCGAGCACCACCCGCGAGCTCAGCGTGAGCTTTCCGCGGTGGTCAAACAGCAGCCGCCCGGCGTGGGTCAGGCGCAGCGTCAGGCGGCCGGTGCTGACCGACCTCGAGCGCACGCTCGCCGACGCGACGGTCACCCGCTGCCCGCCGCTGGTCGTGTACCAGGTGACGCTCAGGCGGCCCGGCGCGAGGATCACGTAGGGCAGCCGGAAGAGCCCGCTGTGGTGGATCGCGCTGACCGTCGCGAGGTGGCCCGTGGGCGTCAGCATCAGCCTCAGCGAGAGCCGGACCTGCAGCGCGCTGGGCGCGGGCGTCGGCAGCCGCACGGCCGTGCCCCAGCTGCCGTTGTGCTCGCTTACGGCGAACGGCAGCGTCTCGCCGTAGGTGTCGTTGTAGGTGCCCAGCGCCGTGCAGTCGCCGACGCCGGTGCAGACGACGCTGTCGACCGCGCTGTACTGGGTGATGCTCGCGCCGTGGGGCAGCGGCACCTCCACGCCGGTCTGCCACACGCCGCCGCTCTCGGTCACCAGCAGGCTGTCATTGTTGGCGGCGGTGTCGGTGTAGGTGCCGCCGGCCACGCAGTCACCGGGCGCCCCGCAGGAGATCGTGTCGAGACCCGCTGTCTGCTTGGTGGCGGCATGGATCGCGTTGCTGGGCAGCTGCACCTCCTGGCCGGGCTGCCAGGTGCCGCCGCGCTGGTCGAGCAGCAGGCCCTGGGTGTTGCCGTAGCCGTCCGTGAAGGAGCCGGCGCCGCTGCAGGCGGCTGCCGCCGGGCAGGAGACCGACGCGACCACGGTGGTCTGGGCGTTGTAGCTGGTCGGTGGCGCCGCGCTGGGCGGCAGTGGCGCCTGCACGCCGGGCTGCCAGGCGCCGCCCACCTCTGAGAGCAGGTAGCCGAGCGCGTCGGCGCGCCCGTCCTGGAAGTTGCCGGCCACCGCGCACTCACCGGGCGCGGCGCAGCTCACGGCCACCGGCGTGACGCCGGGGTTCTGGCTGGCGCCGGCGGGGGCGCTGCCCTCGGTGGCGCTGATCCAGCGCCCGTCGCGCTCGGTCAGGACCATCGCCTGCTGCTCACCGTTGCGGTCGACGTAGGAGCCGGTCGTTGTGCACTCCCGGGCGCCGCTGCAGGTGATCGCGTAGAGCACCGCCTTCTGTCCGCGGACCGCCGCCCCGGCGGGCATCGGCGCCACCCGGCCGGCGCCCCAGCGGCCGTTGCGCTCGGTGATGATCAGCGGCTCCAGCGTGTTGGACGCGGTGACATAGTTGCCGACCGCGTAGCAGTCGCCGGGCGCGGTGCAGGCCACGCCCAGGAGCACGATCGCATCGGCTGTGGCGGCATGCCTGTTGGGGCGCAGCACGTTGGCCGGCAGTTGCGCCTCGACACCCTTGGACCAGCGTCCGTGGCGCTCGCTGAGCAGCAGCCCGCGGTCGCTGTTGGTCGCATCGGTGTAGACGCCCACGGCGGCGCAGTTGCCGGGGCTCACGCAGCTCACGTCGGCGATCCCGGTGTTGCGCGAGGGGTTCATCGGGTCCTTGCCCTGGTTGGCGGGCAGCTGCGCCTGGACGGCGGCCGCCCAACGGCCGTGGCTCTCGCTGATCAGCAGCCCCTGCCCGTGCCCGACGCCGTCGCGGTAGGTCCCGACAGCCGTGCAGCCGCCGGCCACGGGGCAGGACATCGCGTTCAGCTGCACCAGCGGGTCAAGCGGCGCGGCGAGCGCCGCGGGTGCCTGCACGGCAGGCGCGAGGGCGAGCGTCAGGAGGCCGAGGATCAGCAGGCGAGCGCGCATGTCGCCGCTTACGGTAGTGCCCGCGGCTAGTTCACGGAGTGTCGGGCACCCCGGATCGCGCGTCCGCCGCGCCACGCAGGTCCGTGAACCCCGCGCCGGTGGCGGCGGCGGTGGCGCAGCAGCGTCTGCAGCCCGCCGGGCAGCGGCGCCTGCACGCCGCGCTGCCAGTAGAGCCCGTTGCCGTTCATCAGCACCCCCTGGCTGTTGCCCGCGCCGTCCACGTAGTTGCCGGCCGCCGCGCAGTACCCGCCGGGCGCGCAGGCGAGCGTGTCCAGCAGGGTGTAGGGGTTGCCGGCCGCGCCCGGAGGCATGAAGGCGCTCAGCGGCTGCTTGAAGCGCCCCCCGAACTCGGTTATCAGCAGGCCCGTGGGGTGCCTGCTGAAGTAGGTGCCGGCCAGCATGCAGGTCTCATAGGCGGTGCAGGCCACAGAGTTGAGCGTGACGTCCTGGTTGGCGGCGGCGTCGGCCGGCAGCGGCGCCTGCAGGCCCTGCGCCCAGCTGCGAGCGGTCTCCGTCAGGACCACCCCCTGGAAGGTCAGGGCGCTGTCGCTGTACTGCCCCACGGCGGTGCAGTAGCCGGGCGCCGTGCAGGCCACGGAGTTGAGTTTGGTCGCCTGCGCGGCGGAGGCGTTGGCCGGCAGTGAGACCGGCTGGGCCGGACCCCAGCTGCCGCTCTGCTGATCGACGACGATCCCCTGGCGGTCCCCGGCACCGTCGCTGAACTCACCCACCGCGGCGCATTGCCCGGCAGCCGGGCAGGCCACGTCGGCGAGCGCCACGCGCGGCTGCGCGGCCTGGTCGGCGGGCAGCGCCAGCTCCACCCCCGGACCCCAGCCGCCGGCTGTTGAGCTGACCATCAGACCCTGCAGCGCGCCGGTGTCGGTCGCATACCAGCCCACCGCGCTGCAGCTGCCCGCCGCCGGGCAGGAGACCGCCGTCAGCGTTGAGGTGCCGGCGCCGCTGGCGCCCCCGGGCAGCGAGACCTGCTGCGCTGCGCCCCAGCGCCAGCCGGCCTCACTGAGCACGATCGCCTGCGGCTGCGCCACCGCGTTGAAGTAGCTGCCCACGGCGGTGCAGTTGCCGGGGGTCGAGCAGGCCACGGCGTTGAGCGTCACGTGCGGGTTGCCGGCCGATCCCGGCGGCAGCGTGATGTGCAGCGGCGGGCGCCAGCGACCGCCCCGCAGGTTCATGACCATCCCCTGCTGGCGCGCGAGGTTGTCGAAGTAATCCCCCACGGTGGCGCAGTTGCCCGCTGAAGCGCAGGCGACCGAGGAGAGGTAGACGTTGGGGTCGTTGCCCGCGGGTGCCGGCAACGGCGCCTCGGTCGAGCCGGTCCACAGGCCGGCCGCCTGGTTGAGCAGCAGGCCCAGCGGCTGGCCGCCCTGCGCCTGGTAGCTGCCGACCGCCACGCAAGCTCCCGCGGCCGGGCAGGCCACCGAGCTGATCGACGCGTCGCTGGTCAGGATCGGCAGCGGCTGCGCCTGGGCGGCCCCCGTCAGCGGGGACGCGGCGAGCGCCGCGAGCAGCAGCGCGAGCAGGCGCCCGAGGCGCTGGCTACATGTTTTGGAGGAGAGCACCGCGACGAAGGAAACCGGTCAAACCGTTGCGCCAAATAAACACGGTGTCAGGGCGGAAAGAGCGGTGTGGCCGGTGACCGGCCCGCGGATGCGGCCGGGGGCGCCCCGCTGGGCGCCCCCGTTGAGTGCGCTCCGGCCGCCTACGCGACCGTCAGCTTCTCCGCGACCGGCGCGGGCGCCTGGGTGCGTGAGTACCTGGCGATGAACTGCTCGGTCGCCTCACGCGCCTCGTCGTCAGGGCGCTGGTTCTTGGGCGACTTCATCAGGTAGCTGCTGGGGCCGTCCAGCTGCCCGGCGATCCCGTGGTTGAGCGCCAGCTTGCAGCAGCGCACCGCGTCGGTGACGATCCCGGCGGAGTTGGGCGAGTCCCAGACCTCGAGCTTCGCCTCCAGCGCCAGCGGCACGTCGCCAAAGGCCTGGCCCTCGAGGCGGATGTGCGCCCACTTGCGGTCGGTCAGCCACGGCACGTAGTCAGACGGCCCGATGTAGACGTCGTCCTTGGGCAGCGTGTGGCCCATGATCGAGGTCACGGCGTTGGTCTTCGAGATCTTCTTTGACTCGAGGCGCTCGCGCTCGAGCATGTTGTAGAAGTCCATGTTGCCGCCGACGTTCAGCTGGCTGGTGCGCAGCAGCTTCACGCCGCGGTCGTGGAACAGCCGCGCGAGCGTGCGGTGCACGATCGTCGCGCCCACCTGCGACTTGATGTCGTCGCCGACGATCGGCAGCCCGGCCTTGACGAAACGCTCGTTCCAGTAGTCCTCGCTGGCGATGAACACCGGGATGCAGTTGACGAACCCGCAGCCGGCCTCGATCACCTGCTCCACATACCACTTGGTCGCCTGCTCGGAGCCGACGGGCAGGTAGGAGACGACCACGTCGGTGCGCGTGTCCTTGAGGATCTGGACGATGTCCGCGGTCGGGCCGGGCGCCTTGGTGATCTTCTCCTTGAGGTACTTGCCCAGGCCGTCATGGGTCATCCCGCGGTGCACCGGCACGCCCAGGTGGGGCACGTCGTCGCCCAGCTTGATGGTGTTGTTCTGGCCGGAGAAGATCGCCTCGGAGAGGTCCTTGCCGACCTTCTCCACGTCGATGTCGAAGGCCGCCGAGAACTCAATGTCGCGCACGTGATAGCCACCCAGCTCAACGTGCATCAGGCCCGGTACGGCCTGCTTGGGATCGGCGTTCTGGTAGTAGTGCACGCCCTGCACGAAGGAGCTGGCGCAGTTGCCGACGCCGATGATCGCGACCCGCACCTTCTCGTGCTGGTAGCGAGCGGCGCCGATGCCCGAGCCGTTCGTGGCGGCGGTTTCGTTGCTCATTTGATCGATCTCCCTTCGGAAGGTTGCTGACCGGCCGAAGAGTCGGTCGATCCGCTCTAAATATGCCGGATCCGCAGCCCGGTTACACCGATCGGTACCCGAACACGCACACAGCCGCGGCACGAGCGATCAAAGTAAACCGCGCGGTACCGGCCGGCGCCGCCCCGGCGCTCAGTCGAGCGCGTCGCGCAGGATCGCCGCCGCCACGGCGTAGGCGTCGGCCACGGTCGCCGCCGGGTCGGCCAGCAGCATCCGTGCGGCGGCGCCCTCGTAGAGCAGCGCCAGCCGGCGCGCGACCTGGTCGGGG
>JAJZDA010000181.1 GCA_021851525.1 Actinomycetes bacterium
GGGCGCCCGCCGGCCGGCGCGCGGGACCGGCGCCGCGGCGTCCGGCGAGCGTGCCCAGCAGCGCCAGCAGCAGGATCCCGGCGACGGCGTTCTTGGCCGTGGTGTACACGGTCGCGTTGTGGAAGTGCTTCACGCCAAGTCCGTTGACGTAGATCGAGACGCCGCTGATCACGGCGCTGGTGAACGCCAGCGCGATCCCGCCAGCTCGTCTGCTCATGGCCGACCGCCTCCAGTCTGGTTGCCGGCGTGGCGCAGGCAGAGCGCCTCGCGGGCCGCGTCCGGGTCGAGGATCTCCACGGGGATACCGAGGTGCAGCAGCAGGTGGGAGCCGACCGTGGCGTGCGGAACGAACGACAGCGAGACCTCGCAGCCGTCGTCCAGGGTGCCGAGCGGGACGCCGTCCGCGTCACGGACCGCCACCAGCTGCGCAATCAGTCCCAGGCACATCAGCCGCTGCTCCCCGGCGCCGGCGTGCCGGGGCCGCTGCCGCGCTCGGCGGCGGGCAGCTCCGGCAACTCCAGCTCGATGCTCTCCAGCAGCACGTCGTTGGCGTGCTGCGCGCCGATCTCGGTCTCGAGCGTGGCCACCACCTCCGCGCCCTCCGCCAGCGTGCCCCGGGTGGCGTCCACAAAGTGCTCGTTGAAGTGCTCGACCGTGAAGTGTGAGAGCGCACCGAGCCGCACCGCAACACGGGTGACGCGCGTGGCTCCGGCCTGCACGGCGGTGGCCTGGATCTTGCCGGTCAGGTCGGCCATCAGCGCGTGCTCATGCAAGGCTTGCTCCCCTCAACGGCTCAGGTCGCGGTGCGGGCGTGGAGAGATCCTCGAGGATCACCGCGGCGGTGCGGTGCACGGCGCGCAGAACCTCGGCGCTCAGGCCCTCGCCGCTGGCGAAGCTGGCGCCGTTGATCCCGTAGACCAGCAACCGGCAGTGCAGCTTGCCAAGCGCCCGCGCGATCTCGATCGTCTCACCGAGCCCGAAGGAGTGCGTTGAGGCGCCGAACACCGCCCCCGGCAGCGGATCCTCGCTGGCGTCGAAGGCGTAGATCGTGCCCGGCCGGCTGTCGGTGCTGACAGCGTCGACGAGGATCACCCGCTCGGCCTCCTCCAGCAGCTCCAGCAAGATCATCGGCTCGCCCTCGAGCGTGAGCACCTGAACCTCTGAGCTCACGTGCTCCTGCATGATCGCCGCGAGCGTCAGACCGGCGCCGTCATCCCCGCGGTAGCGGTTGCCGACGCCCACCACCACTGTGCGTCCCATCAGCGACTCACCTCCAGCCTCAGAAAATGCGTCGCACAGGAGATGCAGGGGTCGTAATTGCGGATCGTCTGCTCGCACAGGTGCTGCAGGCGCTCATCGTCGAGTGTCAGGTTTCGTCCCACCACGTCCTTGAGGTCCTCCTCGATCGCCAGCTGGTTCTGTGATGTCGGGGGCACGATCTGCGCTTCGAGGATCGTGCCCTGCGCGTCCAGTTCGTAGCGGTGGTAGAGCATCCCGCGGGGCGCTTCGCTGACCCCGTGTGCGCTGCCGGCGCGTGGTCGCACCTCCACCCACGGCTCATCCGGCTGCTCGTATGCGTCGATCAGCCGCAGCGCCTCGTCGCACGCGTAGACGAGCTCCACGCTGCGCACCACGATGCTGCGAAACGGATCCCGGCAGGTCTGCGCCAGGCCGGCCTCGCGCGCGAGCTCGCGCGCGAGGGGGGAGAGCTGGGAGTGGTTCAGCGAGTAGCGCGCAAGCGGCCCGCAGAGGTAGGTGCCGCGCTCCCGCAGGCGCGAGTGCAGCGCCGTGGAGTGCTCCAGGTGCAGCTCCTGGAAGTGCTCGGGGTACTGCTGCGCGTCGATGTCCAGGCCGCGCTCCGAGCGGATCCTCCCGCGTTCTATCGCGTACTCGTCGGGGTGCCAGAGCGCCACCAGCTCGGCCTCCACCTCCAGCGTGGGGAACTCGAACCCGGCGGTCCACCGCACCGTCTGCACGGCCGCCTCGCGAGCCCGCTCCAGCGGCTCCCGCAGCGCCCCCAGCTCGGCGCGCGTCGGAACCCTGTAGAAGCCACCCACGCGCACGTTGATCGGATGCACCTCACGCCCGCCGATCACGCGCATCAGCTCGTTGCCGGTCTGCTTGAGCGAGAGCCCGCGCCTGACCACGTCGGGCGCGTCGCGGGCCAGCTCGACCGCGCTCGGGTAGCCGAGGAAGTCAGGGGCGTGCAGCATGTAGATGTGCAGCGCGTGGCTCTCGATCCACTCCCCGCAATACAGCATCCGGCGCAGCATCCGGATCGGCTCCGGGACCTGGACGCCGGCCAGGCTCTCCATCGCGTTGATGGAGCTGGTCTGGTAGGCGACCGGGCAGATCCCGCAGATCCGGGCGGTGATGTCGGGCGCCTCGGTGAACGCGCGTCCCCGCAGCATCGCCTCGAAGAAGCGCGGCGGCTCGAAGATCTCCAGCCGCGCCTGCGCCACGCGCCCGTCCTCGATCTGCACGCTCAACGAGCCCTCGCCCTCCACGCGCGCCAGGTAGTCGGTGCGGATCGTGCGTCGCTCACTCATGCTCCACCACCTTGCGAAACGGCTCAGCCGCCGCGTTGAACGTTTGGAAGATGCGCCTGACGCCGTCCCCGTCCAGGCCGTGTTCGCGCAGCAGCGGCACCAGCGCCGCGGTGTTGGGTGCCTCCATCGGCCCGAAGCAGCCAAAGCAGCCGCGGTTGTAGGCTGGGCACAGCGCGCCGCAGCCGGCCTGGGTGACCGGTCCCAGGCAGGGGGTCCCGTGCGCCACCGCGATGCAGACGGTGCCGCGCCGCTTGCATTCGGAGCAGACGCTGGTGGACGGGATCGCGGGACGGCGCCCGTGCAGCAGCGCGCCGATCAGCTCCAGCAGCTGGTGCTTGTTGATCGGGCAGCCGCGCAGCTCGAAGTCGACCTTCACGTGGGCCGCGATCGGCGTGGAGCTGGCGAGCGTCGAGATGTACTGCGGCGATGCGTACACCGCCTCTGTGAACTCGCGCACGTCAGCGAAGTTGCGCAGCGCCTGCACGCCCCCGGCGGTGGCGCAGGCGCCGATCGTGATCAGCGTCCCGGAGAGCTCGCGCACCCGCTGGATGCGCTGCGCGTCGTGCGCGGTGGTGATCGAGCCCTCGACCAGCGAGACGTCGTAGGGGCCCTCCAGGTTGTTGCTGGTGGCCTCGTGGAACTCTGCGATCTGGACCGCGTCGGTGATCGCCAGCAGCTCATCCTCGAGGTCCAGCAGGCTCAGCTGGCAGCCGTCGCAGGAGGCGAACTTCCAGACCGCCAGGGTCGGCTTGCGTGGCGTGCTCACAGCTCCCGCACCCCCATCCAGCGTGCGATCTGCGCGTGGCTGTAGACCGGCCCGTCACGGCAGATCAGCGTCGGTCCCAGCTGGCAGTGGCCGCAGAGCCCGACGCCGCAGTCCATGTGGCGCTCCATCGAGAGGTGGATGCGCTGCGAGTCGATTCCGCGCCCCTGCAGCGCCTGCACGGTGAAGTCCATCATCACCTCGGGACCGCACAGGAAGGCGTGCGCGCGGGCGCTGTCAAAGCGCGCCGCGCCGATCAGCTTGGGGACCACGCCGACATGCCCGCGCCAGTCGCTGTCGGCGACATCCACGGTCACGGCGACGCTGGCGCCGCTGCGCCAGCGTTCGAGCTCCGCGGTGTAGAGCAGGTCCGCGGGGGCCCGCGCCCCGTAGAGCAGGGTGAAGCTCGCAAACCGCTCGGGCGCGCTCAGCGCCTGGCGGACCAGCATCCGCAGCGGTGCCAGCCCGATCCCCCCGGCGATCACCAGCAGGTCCGCGCCGTGCGCTGCCGCAAGCGGCCAGGAGCTGCCGAACGGCCCTCGCAGACCGAGCGTGCCGCCGGGCTGCGCGGCGCAGATCGCGCCTGAGACGGCGCCCACGGCCCGCACCGTCAGCACCACCTCGCCCTGGTCGGTGACGCCGCTGACGGAGATCGGCACCTCGCCCACACCGAACGCGTAGACCATCATGAACTGCCCGGGCTCGATCGGCGGGGCCTCGCCGTGGAGCGCCGCCAGGCTCAGCGTGAAAGTGTCCGCGGTCTCCTGCACGCGGTCGGTCACCCGGTAGGTGACCGGCGCCATCACGCCGTGGGTGGTGGGCTCAGCGACGGCCATCGGTCTCATACACGTCGATCAGTCGCAGGCGCGTCCACTGCAGGCGTTCGATCACGATCTGCGCGAAGCGCGACATCAGCTCGTAGCCCAGCGCCGGATCCTCCAGGCACTTGCCGCGCAGACAGGCGCCGTCGAACGCGGTGGCGCGCACGACCGTCAATGCGCGTGCGTCCAGGTGCCAGCGGTAGGGCGGGAACAGCCAGGACCAGCCCAGCACCTCGCCGGCCTCGAGCGTCTCGATCGTCACCGGCCCACGCGCCGGGAAGTAGGTCTCCAGCACGACGCTGCCGTGACGCACCAGGTAGAAGACGTCGGCGGGCTCGCCGCGGCGCATGATCCGCTGCCCGGCATCGAAGCGCACGTTGCTGGCGCAGCCCGCCAGCAACCGCAGGGTCTCGTCGTCGAGCCCGGAGAAGAGCGGGATCTCCGCCAGGACGCTGTCAAGCTGGCGCGGCATCCTGATCCTCCGTGGCCCTGATCTCGGCCAGCTCCTCGGTGATGTCGATCCCGACCGGACACCAGGTGATGCAGCGCCCGCAGCCGACACAGCCCGAGGTCCCGAACTGGTCGATCCAGCTGCCGAGCTTGTGCGTCATCCACTGGCGGTAGCGCGACGCCGTCGAGGGCCGGATGCTGCCGCCGTGGATGTAGGAGTACTCCACGGAGAAGCAGCTGTCCCACACGCGGGTGCGCTGCGCCGTCTCGCCGCTCAGGTCGCTGCCGTCGCTGACCGAGGAACAGAAGCAGGTGGGGCAGACCTGGGTGCAGTTGCCGCAGCTCAGGCAACGTGAGGCCACCTCCGCCCAGCGCGGGTGTTCGAGGTTGCGCGCCAGCAGCTCCCGGATGTCAGTTGTGTCGAGGCTGCGGCCCATGCGCTGACGGGCGGCGTTGCCGGCGTCCTGTGCGGCGCTGATGTCCTGCCCCTGAGCGGGGCGACTGGGGAGCTTGGCGAGCAGCTGCGCGCCCCGCTCGCTGCCGGCCTCCGCCAGCAGCCGGTGCTCACCGTCGAGCAGCTCGGTGAGCACGAGGTCATGGCCGGCCTGCACCTGCGGGCCGGTGCCCATGGACGCGCAGAAGCAGGTCCCTGAGGGGGTTGTGCAGTTCACCGCGATCAGCAGCGCGCCCTCGCGCTGCGCCGCGTAGTCACGGTCCACGTGGCGCCCGCCCATGAACACGCGATCCTGAATGGTGATCGCCTGAAGCTCACAGGCGCGCACGCCGATCAGCGCCAGCGGCCTCGCGTCCGTGCCGGGCTCCTCGAGTGAGAGCTCCCCGTCCGCGCTGCGCCGTGCGCTCCACAGCAGCACCTCCGGGCGGAACAGGAAGCGCTTCCAGGAGTGCGGCCCTACCGCGTAGCCGAAGCGGGCGGCGTCCTCGCGGCGCTGCAGCCGGTAGTGGCCGGGGCGCTGCTCGTCGGTGTAGCCGGCCGGCAGCTGGGCGGCGCGCTCCAGATCGTCGTAGACGATCGCCTCGTCACGGACCTGCGGGCCGAGCACGCGGTAGCCCTCGGCGAGCAGCGTCGCGACCAGGTCATCCAGCGCCTCGGGGGCGATCACCGCGCGTCTGCTCTGCTCGGTTTGCACGCGTGCGGCCTCCCTCCGCCAAGCCCGTGAGGGTTCTCTGGCGGCTCGATCTCTGCCGGTCGTGCTCACCGCCGGAAAGCTCACCTGCGCTCCCGCGCGGCGTGCGTGCGCACAACCAGCACTTCACACTCCACCGCGAAGCGTGACGCTCCGCCCGCGCATGGCAATCGGGGCTTTCCCACATCGGCGTCCGGACGAACCACAAAACGGCGCGGCGCCCCGGTGGGGAGGGGGTCACGGGGCGTGGGGGAAGCCCCGGTGGGCGGGTCGGGGGTCAGGGCGGCGACGGGGCGGCCCCGGCCGGCGGGTCGGGGGTCAGGGCGGCG
>JAJZDA010000012.1 GCA_021851525.1 Actinomycetes bacterium
GACGGGCTGGTCTTTGGCAGGCCCTCCACCACAGGGGCAAGCAATAGTGGCCCTCTCCCGGCGGCGGTCGAGGCAACCACAGCTTGTCCTATGAGCAATGGCGACGCCAGTTCTCAGTCCTCGGTGGAAGCAATCACCTGCGCCGTCTCGTCACGCACTGCCGGCGGGGCTAGAAGATGACGCCAGCCGACCTGCGGCGGCGGGCTTCGTCGGCGGAGACGATGTCTCGACCAAACGGGCGCATTGAGACGTTGATCAGCTTGAAGTTTGCGATCCCGAGGGGGATGCCGATGATCGTTAGGCACAAGAAGATGCCGGTGATGAGGTGCACCAGGGCGAGCCAGAAGCCGCCGAGGATGTACCACAGGAGTTCCCCAACGTTGAGCCGACGCCTTTGTTGGCTTGCGGGACTACCGCGCGCCCGAACGGCCAGACTCCGAACAGGGCGATATGTAGCGACGCGACGCCGAACGGAATGGTCACGATGAAGATGAAGCACAGCAGCGCTGCGAACGCATAGCCGAGGAAGAGCCAGAAACCGGCCAGGACGAACCACAGGATGTTCGCGAGTAGCCGCACGCGCGGCAGTCTATGAACCGCTCGGACGGACGGCGCGTCAGCCGATCGGCCACGAGTCGTCGCCCATGCGATAGGCAGCGGTCGCCTACGGGGCGATCGAAGCGATCGTCGTCCGGCACCGCCGGTTCTACGCCCAGTCCGGCGAGATGACGCTATAGGGTCCTGGTTTCTGTGCATGCGCTTCTCGAACAGCCGACGACCGATCAACAGCACGTGCTCGAGGTCATCTATGAGGGACGGCGACTGGCGAGTTCATCCGCCGAATTGCGCTGGCCGATCTTCCAGTACGTCGAGCACGAGCTCTACAGGCGCTACGAGATCGATGCGTTGCGCGCCTGAACGAGTTCCCAGTCGTGGGCGGACCACACAGCGGAGGCCGCTATGGGTGGACGTGGTTTCAAACGAGGCAACCCTCGGACGAGATTGGACTCACGGTTGCCGGCATGTCACACATCCCCGCTGCCGGCCACGAGGTGAATCTCTTTGTCGCAGTGCTTCGGTTGCTCGTGGAGAAAGACCGTTCATTCGAAGCGTCCCCTACTACCGTCCAGACCGTCACGTTCACTTCCACGGAGTTGGCCGATCGGTTGCCTTCCACGTGGTACGACGATGCCGCGCTCGCCGCGGTTCCAGCCTTGCTCGGCCACGAACCGGCTACTTGGCATACCAGTGTCCGATCATCCGGCGAGGGATGGGAGCTAGAACTCAGCCCCTTCCTACGCCGATACCAACGTCTCGGAACGGCACAGGAGTACCTAGGGCGCACCATTGACGTCCTTACTCCAACAGTCGCGGCGGCCCCCGCTCTCTACCCCTCGGCGCTATCGCTACCAGAGGCCGTCGACTACCTCAATGCGGTATGGCGCCTTCATGCCGGCAGACCCCTAGTTCGGCTAGGGCGGGCGGAGGCCGCAGCCAAGCTGGTGTTGGACTGCGTTAACGCGGATGAGTTCGAATCCCGTCTGAGCGCCGTCTGCACAATTCTCGATGCGGTGGACGTCCCCGAGTGCGAGCACAGCAAGCTCTTGGATCTGAGCGATTACCTGAAAGCCCGGCTGACCGAGGAATCGACGCTTCGCGCCGCAGATGCGATCGACGATCTGCGGGCCCTGTTCGACTTACGAGTCTGGCGTCAGCACACTGGGACCGAGGGCCGCGCTGCGAGAGGAATGAACCGATTGGGGATGTCGTTACCTGTCTACGACTGGGGTGATGCTTGGCGTCACGTCCAAGTGCGGACGGTCGCAGCACTGACCGCGCTTCGCGAAGAAGTCGAGACCCTGGTCCCGTAAGGCACCAACGCAACTCCGATCGTGCTCGGAAGTCGCCAATGCAGTAGCGCGCCGCCTAGCCTCCGTGACACGACTGCGATAGCCAGACGTGTGGGCCTTTGCTCTGGGTCGGAAGGCCATTCGCCGTGTCCGTCCACCTCGAAATCGAGAATCTGAGGAGCGATGCTGGCAACTGTGGTCGTGAACATGCACGAGGGCGACCTTGCGACGACCATCCTGGCCGCGCTCGGTGTCGTCCTGGCTCTGGCGTCGCTCGGATGGCAGGCGTATAGCTTCTTGCTATCCGGTAGTCGAGTCCGTGTGCAGCTCAAGCACGGCATGAGAAACGCGATTGGCGCGATCACATCACCGACACCGCTGACCGACGATCAGATGAAGGCTTTGGCCCAGCAGGGCTATCCCGAGCAGGTCTTCGGGGTCGAGGTTCACAACGCTGGCCGTAGCCCGACATCCATCATCGATGCGCGCATCGTCTTTGGCAATGGAGCTGCCTACTCTGAGGCGTCCCAGGGTTTCCCTCATCGTCTCGAGCCCGAGACCGAGGCCAGCTGGTACTTCAGCGCTGCTCTAATTCGGGCTCAAGCTCGGCTCTGGGGTCAAGGCTCGCCAAAGCACGCCAACGAGATCCGGGCCAGCGTCCGAGTGGCCGGCCGCGATAAGCCGGTCATCTCGAAGAATCGATTCACCGTCTGACTGGCACAGGCGAAGCCCTAGCACTCGATTAGCCGCGTGGTGCTCGAAACCACGCAACCACCGGCACGAGTGATGAGCATGTCTATCGCGTGGCTTGCTCCGGCTCCATCGGCAGACCCAGCGAGTAAACGACCAGCTCGAGATCATCGTCAGTCAGCGTCTCGGCTGGAGGCCAGACCAGCACATCTTGTGTCGGCGGCCACACGTCGATCAGCTTCGACGTGAGAGCCTCGGGCAGGTTAAGCGGATGCGGCACGCCAAGCACGTGGCCGTAGACCACGAATGCCAGCTGCCCGACACTGAGCGCCGCGATGTAGGCATGCGCTTCATTGGGATCATCAAGCCCGCCAGTCACGGGACCCACAACATGGGCGGCGGTCTGCCGGAACGAGTGATGAGGTTGGGCGCCGACGTATCGACCGATCCAGACCTGTTGTCGAAGGTTGAGCCGCTGGGTCCGATGGAGAGTGTGTAAGACAGTCCGCGGAATCGTGTGAGCTCGGGGAACCACGGAGTCCCAGACCATCGCCGTCTTTACGGCCCAAGTCCCGCCGAGGGTTTGGCGCCAGAACTTGAGCTTGCGGGAATCGCCCTGGATCAGGTTCCGCAGTACGGGCTTCGCCGACTCCTCGAGTTCGTGCATCCAGCCGGTATTGCATTCTTGGCACACATCGCCGCAGACGGTTGTGAAGGGATTCCGCTCGCCGTGATCGGTGTCCGTCCGACCGTCCGGCGTTATCACGGCGTGGGTATGCACCGCCGGCCCAAAGTCGGGCAACAGCTCGCGGCACCACTGTGGAGCTGCATGCTCCTGGCTCCGTGGACGATCCGGCCCAAATGGCCGATCACAAAAGATGCAGTTGGGCACTGCTACCAAGACGGTGGAAGCCTATCCCTCGGCCCAGAAGCCATGCGCGCGTGTGCTCCCAATCCTCGGGCTAACTCATGCCTGATCTCCGACAGCGCTGTCCGGCAGGTCCGGCCAGTCAAGCTTCTCGAGCTCATCAGTTGGCAGATGGCCGTGCTTGGCTAGCGCTGCATCGAAGCGCTCATTCATCCAAGCCAGTCCTTCGGGAGACAGACGCACGTCAGCCTTCTGCATGATGGAGTGGCGTGGATCGAGATTGGCCTTGGGATCTCCGCTGGCCTTGTTCTCCTGAGTCGGACCTATGGCGTCCGCCTCGAGTTCATCGAACATCTCGTAGAGCGAGACCCCGTTGTTCACCGTGCCGGCGATGATCTCCGGATCGGAGATGCGGATGTAGCGAGACCACTTCTCACGCCACCACCGTTCCTCGATGTCCTCGGCGCTGGCGTCATCCCGTCCAGGCACGTAGGGCATAGCTCGCCCCCTTCCAAAGATCAGGTAGTCCGGCTCATCGTCAACCATGGCCGCGAGGTACATCACCGTGCCGTCCTTGACGCCCGTTGGTCGCTTTCCCCTTGGGTAGGTGCACGACCAATGCGCTCCCGAATCCTGCAGCTGTTGGGTCATGCTCCGGTCTCGTGGAATCCGGTCATCCGCGGTCCCGAAGAACTTGACTCGTCCAAGGGTGGCTTCAGGCAACCACGCCGGCCTAGTCATCTCAGCCGATGTCTCTACTGCCGGTACCGCCGGCTTCTTGGTTTTGGTTCTGCCGACAACCGCTCCATAGTCCTTTAGATACCTACGTCGCCACGATCCACCGCCTCGGGCTCGGGCATCAGTGACTTCGTCGTCCCAGGCCTCCAGCTGTTCGAGCGTCACGCTAGGTCCGCTCTTGTCCCAGAGTTCGTCGAAGTACGCCTGGCAGGTAGCGATGAACTCCGGTAGGTCTGAGACACAGCCGAACTCGGAGTTGGTCGTGATCCCGGCGAGGGTCAAGTTGGCGGAGGTCACCGCTGCAGCGTGTTCGCCAAAGACGAAGACCTTGGAATGCAGCCCCCGGACTCCGCGAACCTGTCCGCCGGCCGCGAGCACGGTCTGAAGCGCCCAGATATCGCTGACTCCCGCGGCGAAGTCGTCGAGGTTGAGGCGGGTGATGACCCGAGCGCCTTTGGGAGCCTGCTTACCGACAACCTTCGAAAGGGCTGGCTCGGTAATGAAGGGGCAGATGATCTCCATCAGGCCGCCACTGCCCGCAAACAACCTGGCCAGCTCGTAGTCCCATCTCTTGTCCACCAGTCTCAGGTCCATAGCGCAGAGGATTATCTCTTTGCTTGGGTCGTTCTCAACCGGCGCGATGCTTTCGGGTCTCTCGGACCGGCCAGTCGGCGCGACTGCGTTGGTGACCATCCGTACCGTGTCGCTGGGTTGCGCATCTGGTGAGGAGCACGTCTCTCAGAGGTCAGGCGGTTGAGACGTGCTTTGTGTTGGCGCACGCATCGGCTGCCGTCAACTTGTAGCCCCAGTCGTTCACGGAGGAGAGACGAGCCAAGCTCCGTCAAGACCAGGTCAGCTCATCTTGAGGTGGCATGCACATGAGGAGCCCGGTCCGCCACGAGGCTCGCCGGGCTCTAACTGCGGCGTGGTTCAACGCCCGGGCAGGCGCTTGTACGCGACGGCAACGCTGACGATTGCGAGCACGAGGCCCGCGACCGCCAGGAACATCTCCATCTCAGGCGATAGGCGCATTAGATCACCTCCTCTCTCGTCTCAAACTGGACCGAGTCAGAGCGGGCCGCCCGGAGACGGCCCCACCCCATCGGGCGGCTTTCTTCAGCCAGTCGGTGCGCTTGTCGCTGAAGTTGGTAGCCCACGCCGACTTGGTGACGTCGAACACCGCCACCAGGTCGCCGGAGCGCACGATCTTCATCAGCTCATCGCGGACCTGTCCAGGCGTCTTGCTGGTCTTCACGACCCAACAGGACTTCAGGAGGTGATCCCAGCGATCGAACGCCTTGATGTACTCCTCGACGGCTTCGTAGTTGCCGCCGGGGGACTTCAGGTCGTAGTTGATCTGGATCTTGTACTTGTACTGGGGCATTGCCACTTCTCTTTTCTGCGGCGCCGGACTTGCTTCCGTCCGACCCCGCGTATAAGTTGTGGCGATGTTGGTCTTGGTGGACCGACATCGCCCGGGCAGCGACGCAGCCGATTCGAGTCGGCAGCGTCGCTTCGTGTTTGTGGACCTCCTTTCGCTCTTGAGATGGGTACGAGGAATGGTTTCACGCAGCTCGGACGAAACCCGTCGGCGTGCCCGCGCGATTTCCTTCAGGGGTCGTGACGGGCAGCCGACGGTTGCTCGCGCCCACACACTGTCGGCGCGATAGGTTGCGCCTGTGGTCGCAATCACCGGCCTCGTCCTCTCGGCGATAGCAACGCTCGCGGCCGTGGTCGCGCTGTACTACGCGAAGAAGGCGATCGACAAGTCGACGGAGGCGCTCGCCCTCCAGATGTCGCTCGAGAGCATCGGGCAGATGCAGAGGGTGGCCGACCACCTCTACGAACTGATCGACGCCGCGCGCGAGGAGTACGCCCACCCGCATGAGCGAGTGACGACGCCTGCCGGGTTGGAGCTGACCCCGAGCCGCCTTCCCGCCCTTCACGCGCGCCTACGGATTGACGTTGTGGCGCTGTCCCAGATGGGCGGCATCGACCTCAGAGGCGAGCTGCCGGATCCGGGCGCGGGCGACCCCGAATCCAACTTGAAGGTGTGGACGAACACCCTCGGTCTCCTCAGCGAGCTGGCCGAGATCGCAGAAGCGACGGCGGAGCCGAAACCGCCGCCGCCTGAGCTCCCGCCCTCGGTCGTTTCGTCCCCGGAGCTCGCTGGCAAGCAACAAGAGCAGACCGCCAGCCCGTCTCAGCCGTGACTCGTCCCATCCTGCGGCCGTAGCCGCGTCGATTAGGCCAGGGACCTTGGCCGTCGCGATGTCCGACGGTTCCGGCTGCACCGCGAGCACGAACGCCTGGCGCCGCCTGATGATCTCCGTGACCATCGGAGCGTTTGGACGCGGGGCTAACTGCTCCGGGTCGGGATACGTTCGTGACGGCTCGATGACCTCTGCAACGTGGCGGTGCACGCGCCAGACGACCGGCTTCTCCTCAATGATGGACAGGACGACCACCTCGGCCATCTTCGGCACCTGCCTAGATCGCCCCGCAGGCATCTCGAACGCCTTATCAAGCCACCCGCGCTGTGGCGAGCACAACCCCGCGCTCGCTATCGCTTCCGGGTTTCAAGCCGACCGCCCGGCGCTATCCCAATGGCGACGTACCGCATCTGCGATGAAGCGTCCGGTGCCAGCGGCGCGGCCCGCTGGGACACTCCCGAGGCCATGCATAGGAATCGAGCTGGCGGCCGCGAAGTCTCCCACGCCCCGGTGTTGGCGAATTGCGGGGTGAGTTCGCGCAACGGCGCTGAGACCCGCTTTCGCGTTCCGGCGGGCAGGCGACACCTCCTCGCGACGCTGGGGGAGAAACCCGGCCCCACGCCGGATTTGTCCCCCAGGGTCGAGGCTCTTGCTCGTGGCGAAACTCAGGTGTCTCGCGCGATTTGGCCTCAGTCGCGCTTTCGCGTCGGCACGGGTTCGTGGCCCGGCGGTGGATGGTCCGAGCGTGGTCGCATACTCGCTTGGTGTCGTTTCTCAGCATCGAGTTCAACTTGGAGACGCTGCGCAAGCTTGCCGAGCGGGGGATCTCGGTCGATGAGGTGACCGAGGTGTTCCAGACGACGCCGGTTGTCTGGATCGAGAATCCGAATCCACGCGCCGATGAGAGCCGCTGGGTGATCGGCCCGACCAGGATGGGTCGGTTCTTGACGATCGTGGTCGACCGGGACGGCAGCGACCATGGGCGCTGGCATGTGATGACGGCGTGGGATTCGACTGAGCCGCAGGTGCGGCTCTACCGCAACGCGCGATAGCCCGTCAGAATGAGAGGAAGCGATGAGCGATCAGCACGATCACGACCCTGGTGCCTTTGACGCGGAGCTCGCGGCGGCGGAGGTTCACGTTGAGGCCGGCAATCCGGCCATTGAGGTGACCGTGACCGTGCCGGTCGCGGCTGCAACCTTGACCGCCCTGAGCGAGCGCGCGCAGCGTGAGGGCCGCGATGTCGAAGCGGTCATCGCCGACGCGCTACACGCTGCAGCCTAACCCGGCATTCCGCGATGCGGGAGCGTGCGGCCGAACTCAAGGCTGGTCGTTCCGGCAAGGCCGATGGCGGGACAGACGTGCTCGCAAAGATCGCCGAGATGCCCGAACCGGATCGTCGGATGGCCGAACGCATTCATGAGATCGTGCGCGTCAGTGCGCCGCATCTCACGCCGCGGACGTGGTACGGGATGCCGGCATATGCGCGAGACGGCAACGTCGTGTGCTTCTTCCAGGCTGCCCACAAGTTCAAGGCCAGGTATGCGACCCTGGGCTTCAGCGACAATGCCCACCTCGATGACGGTTTCATGTGGTCCACGGCGTTCGCTCTGAAAGATCTTGACGCCGAGACCGAGGCGCGCGTCCTCGAGCTGGTCGCGCGCGCAGCTAGCTGACAGCTGCACGCGGGAGCAAGAAGACATGCTCGCCTACTAGAAGTGACGTCACGCATCAGTGAGGCGCGCCACTCTTCTCACCGGGCACTGCGGCGCACCACGCCAGTTGCGCTACCGGTTCGCCACAGAGGCGATCGCGTCGGCGGACCCGCAATCCTCAGCGCAGAGGCATCTGACGTCGTGCGCCGACATGCGCCCTTTGCGCGGATCTGAGGGCACGAGTGCTGAACGTCGCTGGCCACAGCTGCCTATGCAGGTCGGCACGTTACGGACCAACGCAAAGCGGGTCGTAGCAGTTTGGCCCACACGCCCCGCATCGCTATCGCTCCGACTCAGTGGGCCACCGATCCCGGACTGATGTGACCAGAATTGTGGTCAGCAGGTCCGCGCTCTGCGACGGATCATGTCTGCTCGGGATCTGGACGGTCCATCACCACCCTCCCCGGCGACACACACCGTCACCATCACCATCCAGCGTGTCGCTCAACAGTGCGCGCCGCGAACACCATGTCCCTCGGCGTCTGCCCACATAACTTCCACAGCTCGCGCGCCGAGCGCTTGTACCGATGGATCAACTGGTCGAGCTCGAACGCATCGATCGCTGCCGCATCGGGCCGTGCGAAGCCATCACGAACGTCGTCGAGCAGCCACCCAAGCTGCTCCTTGTGATAACGCCCGATGCTCTCACGGGCAGCCCGCCGCTCGGCGCGATCATCGTCGGGGCTCACGCGCTCGTCCCCGTCCCCAGGCCGCGCGATCGCTCCCACGCCTCACGAATATGCCGCGGCTGACCCGGCCGCGGTCAGACACCGCCATGCAGCTCTGCCGCGCCCATTCGCGGAGCTCCGTGTCAGACAGCGCAGGGGCAGCCGGACCGCTCGCCGTCGCGGGCTCCTCAAGGGTGCCGGCACGCGCCCGTGCGGCCGACTCCTGACACGCCCACACGTGCGCCGCAGCCAGATAGCGGAAGGTCCACTCCTCAGCCAACTTGCGGGTCTCGCAGTGCACGATCGGGACGGTCGGCCAGCGGACCTGCAGCTCCGCCAAACCGTCGGCGACCATTGCCGGACGCACATACTGACCGCGAACACCCGCGAGTACCCCTCTTCCACGACGACAGCCACTCGCGGCAGCGCCGCGAGCTCCGTCAAGGCGTAGCGCAGCCGCCCGCTCGTCAAGCTTGTGACCAGATCGGCGATCGACTTGCGCTCAACCGCACACACAACCCGGCCGTCCACCGCCACCGCATAATCCCCACACGCGAGGCCACGCTTGACTGCCCGAACCCGCTGCCCGGCGAACCGGTACGGGTAGCGTTCGTGCGCGTCCACCAAGATCTCGAGCTCGTCGATCCCCTGCGCCCGCGCGACCGGCACCGACACCGCCGGTCGGGACTGCTTGCGGGTCCGGGCCGACTGCCAGAACACCATGTCGCGCCCGCACGCCTTCGTGAACACGATCTGCGAGCGCTGCTCCCGCCCACGCTCGCAGACGACATCGATCGCAGCACCACGCCGCAAACACGACCGCAGCGCAACCCGCTCGACGATCTCCGGCATCTCCGGCCACTGCCCGACATCAACCGGATGGCAGTACCGCGCACTGGTCCGAGGCCACGTTCCCTTCGTCCGAAACACCGACCCGCCCTCGAGCGGCAGGCGCAACAGACACGGAAGCGAACTCGACGGATCCGGGCTGCGCGCGAGCAGCAGCTCCACCCCCAGCAATGTGCCTCACACGCCCGACTCGAACTCGACCGGCACAGTCGGCCGAGACGCGTTGGAGATGTCCAGATCACCTGCATCAACGGGTTGCCGTGGCCTACGACCAGCCAATGGCTGTGGATCGGATCGCGGTCGACCATCAGATCATGGGTGGAGTCCCGTGCATTCAGGAAACGAGAATCCCGGCGGCGACAGTTCTCAGGCTCCTCGCTCAGGGCCTCACCGATGCCGGGATCCAGGCCGACCATCCGCGGCTCACCGGCGAGGAGATCAGGGCTTCGCTTGAGTTCGCGGCCGACGCTGTTGGCGAGCGTCAGCTTCCGCTAGGCGACCCCACATTAGGAATCCCTCGGCCCCTACACGCTTCGTGTTATCTCGTGTACGATGCCGCGCGTGGAGCGCCTGAACATCACCCTCGACGACGAGCAGGCCGAGAAACTCGTCCGGCTCGCGGAGCGGATGCACATCCAACCCGGGACGATCGCTCGATCGCTCCTCTCGGTTGCCCTCGATGACGCCGATCCCGACGCGCGTAACGTCACCGAACTCCTGGACGGCATCTCTGGCGCGCTCGCGCGCGCCGCACTCGGCCGCGAGCAGGCCCAGGCTGGCGAGACGATCGCATTGGATGAGCTCTAGCGCGTGGCCCGCGTCGAACTGGCCGTCGCGGCCGTCGAGGACCTCGACCGGCTGATCCGCACACACAGCCTCCCGGCTGACACCCGCGCACGCGTCGCGCGATCACTCCACTCACTGGTCCAGTTCCCGAGACTCGGCCCCGCCCTGACGGGCCGATGGGACGGCTACAGATTCATCCTCGGGCCGTGGAGATGGCTGATCCTGGTCTACGTCTTCATCGAGGACGAGGACCGAGTCGTGGTCGTCACGATCCAGGACGCGGGCTCGTCGACCGCGGTCACCGCGGACCCGCTCTAGTGGTCTGTCCCGCAAATAGCTGGCGACCGAGAGGCGTCACTGGCGGATGGCGGGCAAGAACGCAGGAGCCGTGGCGTGGCAGCGCCACGCGAGGCGACGAGGACGCCGCCCGCCGCCGCCAGGGGCGGCTCGAATCGACAGATATTTCGGAGACAGACCACTAGCGGTCGCAACCGCAAAACCACGGCCAGCGCCGATCAGTCGTGGCCCGAGACACGCTCCTCGATCCCGGCCGGAGCCGGCTGCGTGGGTGAGAACGCGTGGGTGAACCGCGCGGCCATCTCGGCCTCCGATCTCGCGTGCAGGCAACGCTCAGTCGTCTTCAGGTCGGAGTGACCCATCACAGCCTTGATCGTGACCAGATCGATGCCGCCGGCGGCAGGCGTCGAGCCGAACGTGTGCCGGAGATCGTGCCAACGCAGCGGCCGCATATCGGCCAGGTCCCGCGCGCTTGCAGCGGCGGCGCAGGGCCGAGCCGTCCAGCGGTCGGCCCAGGGCACTGCAGACGACGAGGCTGGCCCGATCCGCCGCTTCACCTGCCTGCCCTGGAGCCAGAACTTCGCCTCGTAGAAGTAGCGCCCGCCGTACTCACGAACGTGCAGCTGGGGCACCGGAATCCGCGCGAGCGAGGTCGCCATCGGAACGCTCATGCAGGCGTGGGTACACAGATTCTGGCCGTGGGTACAGGCGTCTCGTGGGTACGATTTTGGGTACCAAACTCGCGTGATCTCGCCGTTTTCCAGGGCTTTTATTGGCTACTTTTTGCCCGCATTTGCTGGATTCAGAGGCGATGCACCGGTCTCCAAACTGGGAGTTGCAGGTTCGAGTCCTGTCTCCCCCGCTTCGGAAGTTCCTGTCAATGGGCATCGTTTAGGGCCTTTGCTCAGCCATATTGAGCGGTGCGCGGCGCTCTGCTACCAGCCTCTGCTACCAAACTCGCGTCCGGTTTGACACTTGTGCCGCGGGCCTCGGAGCACCAGGCCGGGGGTTGTGATCCCGCATTTGCCGCCCGGAAGTGGGTGCGGCTGGCCGGCGCTGAAGCTGAACCTCGCCGCCGCAGACGGAGGCGACGCCGGGCCTACCCGACGACTCGCGTTCGCGGGTCAGCAGCCCGTCGCGTCACGCAGAGTCCGGCACGCCTGTGCCATGCGGCGTGCTGACAGCTGGACCACCTGGCGGCGGAAGGTTGAACGGGGCAGGGTGTGGACGTTGTCGAAGTTCACCACGCAATCGCTGGGCACTCCATCCTCCTGCGCGGTCAGAACCAGCTCGCTGACAAGCCCCCGCCGGGTCCTGGTCAGTGCTGCCACCACCACGCTGCCGATCCGGTCGGCGACTGGGTCTCGCGTGAGCACAAGCACCGGCCGATCGCCGCCCGGCGCGGCCGCGAACCAAATCTCACCGCGCTGCATCGTTCCAGTCTGACCAGTCCTCGGCCGGGCCCCAGTCGGCGATCGCCTCAAGCGACCGTTCGGTGTCAGTGGCCGGCTGCTTTTGCCATCGCTCAGCGTCGGCTTCACCACTGAGGACGACCAAATGCCGGTGCAACGCATCTCGCAAGATCTCAGACCGATCAACGCCGAGCGCGTCGGCCCAGTGTTGAACAGCGGCTGCTTCTTCGTCGGGCACGCGAAAGCTGAGCATCGTCATACGACTAATCATAACGCGTATGACAAGCCTGCCAGCGCGGGCGCTTGCGTCGTTCGGGCACCCGCAGCGGACACGAGTGCAACGGCGACGAGGAGCCTCAGTCGGCCCGGGCACGCTCCGCGCGGATCCGTTTCTCCAAGCTGGCAAGTCCCGAGAGCTGGAACAGCAAGGCGACTCCGCACGCGATGAGGATCCACGCAAACGAGAAGATGGCGCCGACGAGGAGCAACGGCACCAGGAGAGCCATCCAGTAGAAGTAGACGGATCAGCAGCCTGCGATGAGATCAGCGCCTGGCCACTTGGGGCTCGCTCGGTCAGCCTCGCTCCTGGCGTGAGCGCGTACGGATTCGCGTCCTGAGGAAGATGGCGACGAGCGCGAGGGGGCGATCCCCGCGAGTTCGCCGAAGGCGAGCAGCACGATCCCGGTGGTGAGGAGCGCGGCTGCGAGCAGGCTCTGCTGCCATCGCGGCAGATAACGAGCAGGTCCGATGGCCCGGCGGGCCTGGAACAGCACGCCGTGAGGCATCAGCTCATCCCCGGCCGGCCGGCGCAGACACCGCCGGCGAAGATCACCGAACCTCAGGCGAGCAGCAGGCCTCCGTCGACGGTCAGCACGGTCCCGGTCACGTAACGGTTCTGCATCAGATGGATGTGGGCCAGCGCCAGGTCCTCAGCCTCGCCGACGGTGCGCGTCAACGTCCTGGCGGCGAGCTGCTCAAACAGATGTGCGCGCTGCTCCTCAGGAATGCCATCCCAGAGCGGCGTCCGGACAGCGCCGGCACGGACCGCGTTCACGCGTATTGGCGCGAGTTCCGCCGCCAGGCCCCTGATCAGGCCCTCCGCGGCACCCGCACCGGCGGCCGCCAGCGCCGCACCGGGCACCGGGCGCTGCGCGACAGTGCCGGTGGTCAGAGCGACTGAGCCTCCGGCGCGAATCCGCGGTGCGGCGTGCTTGACGGCGGTCACCGCCCCCCAGAACCTCACCTCGAGCACGGCGCGTGCGTCCTCGAGGCTGAGCTCTGCCAGCGGGCGCGGCCTGAAAGCATCACCGGCGGTGAACACGAGGTGATCGAGCTCACCGACACGGTCGAAGAGCGCGGCCACCGCGGCCTCATCGCGAACGTCGAGCACCTCTCCCCCGGTGCCGTCCGGCAACTCCGTGAGTGCGGCGTGCAGCCTCTCGCGCGTGCTTGACGCGATCGTCACGGCGGCGCCCTGCAGGGCCGCCGCTCTTGCAGTTGCCAGCCCGATGCCCGAGCTCCCGCCGATGACCACGACCCGCTGCTGAGCAAGTGTCATGAGACCCTCCGAACAAATGATGACGCAATGAGACATCATCGTAGCGGAGCCGAGGACTCACTGAGACATCACTGTTAGCCTTCGCGCATGCCACGTTGGGACCCTCAGGCGGAGCAGCGGCTGCGTGACGCTGCCGTTGAGCTGTTCCTGGAGCTCGGTTACGACAACGTCACCGTCACGCAGATAGCTGAGCGCGCGGGCCTCACCCGCCGAACCTTCTCGCGCTACTTCACCGATAAGCGCGACGTGCTGTTCGCCGGCTCCGAAGAGCTCCCGCCGGCGCTTGCGAGGGCCGTGCTCGACGCCGATCCGAGTCTCGGGCCGTTCGATGCGCTGATCAACGGACTCTCAGAGGTCGGCTCGGCGATGGCTGACAGGGTCGCGTCGCTGGCGCCGCAGCGCAGGGCGATCATCGCGGGGAGCCCCGAGCTTCAGGAACGCGGGCGCACCAAGTTCGCCGAGGTGTCGGACGCGCTCTGCGCAGCCCTCGCCAGGCGGGGCTCCGATCCCGTCCACGCGAGACTGCTCGCAGATGTCGGTGTGGCGATCTTCCAGAGCGGCTTCAACCGCTGGGTGGATGACCCAGCAGCCCGCACCCTCGCCCAACGCATCACGGAGGCAGCCAACCAACTGAGAACCGCCGCCACCCACGACCGCGCCCACGGCCACCCCCACCCCAGCGGCCACCCCCACCCCAGCGACCACCCCTGAGAGCCGTTCCAGCGCGACCGTCCGCGGGCCGCGTGGACCGTCAGGAGACCGCCCGCTCCCCCGCTGAGGGCGCGTGGGCGACGCGGTTGCGACCGGCCTGCTTGGCGGCGTAGAGCGCGCCGTCAGCAGCACGGACGAGCGCCCCCGGATCGGCAGCGCTGGCCGGGAAGGCGGCCACGCCGAAGCTGGCGGTCAGCCGTGCCGGCAGCGCTTCATGCTGCTCGATCGCCACCCTCAGGCTCTCCGCCACGACCCCGCAGGCGGCGAGGTCGGCGCCCGGGCAGAGGACCAGGAACTCCTCGCCGCCGTAGCGCGCAACCACATCCCCCACCCGCGCCCGCTCGCTCAGGAGCTTCGCGACGCCGATCAGCGCCCGGTCCCCGGCATCGTGACCGAGGGTGTCGTTGAGGCGCTTGAAGTGATCGACGTCGGCGAGGATCACGCCAAACGGCTCACCGCTGCGCGTCGCGCGGGCACAGATGCGCACGATCTCCTGCTCCAGCGCCCGGCGGTTGGCGATCCCGGTCAACCCGTCGGTGAGCGCGTGGTCCCGGGCCTCAGCCAGATCCTGCAGGTTGGCGATCATCGGAGCGGCCGCCGCCAGCGCCACCTGGATCTGCGTCTGGGCTACCGGGTTGAGCCGCCCGCGACCCCAGATCAGCGCGGCGCCGAGCTCCTGCCCCGCGAAGGCGAGCTGAAAGCGCCGGACCGCGGGCGCGCCCTGCGGCTCAACGGCCGGCTCCCCAGGCCGGATGACGGCGACCCGCGCCCCCCGTGAGAGCGCCTGCAGGCGGCGCTCGAGCAGCTCGTACGCAGCCGCCTTGTCGGCGACGCTGAGCAACTGCTCCACGAACGCCGCGTGAGCCTCGCGTGAGCCCCGGTCGCGACGCTCACGCCTGACCACCGCCAGCTCAGCGAAGACGGCGATCAGGGCCGCGCAGAGACCGGCGCCGAGCACGGTCCAGAGGTTGGCGACATACGTGGAGTGGTTGCCCTCATCCACCAGGCGCCTGACCAGCGCATCGGACTCACGCTGGTAGGCGTCCGCGTAGCCCTGAAGCGCGAGCAGCTCACCGACGCTCACGTGCTTGTTGTGCTCCAGCTTCGTGTAGCCGTTCAGCGCGAGCGTGTACCAGTCGCGAATGCTCGTCTGCGCCGCCGCGAAGGCGCGCGCCGTGGCGTCGTTGCCGGGAAACGCCTGGAAGCCGCGCTTCTCCACCTGGTTCAAACGGGTCATCGCCGTCGCGGCCAGCCGGGCGATCGCCGGACTGCCGGTGTTCAGGTAGCCATCGACAGCCGCCTCCGCGTCCAGGAACGCCTCGGAGACGGCCTGCACGTCGTTCTGCAACCGTGCGTTTCCGGCGGCCGCGGACGCCACGACCCGGCCCGCCCCCCAGGCCGAGGCGCCCACGAGCAGCGCCATGAGCAGGATCACGAGATGGGCCTGGAAGGTGATTGATCGCACCGCACCGTGATTCAACACGTGAACGCGGCGGTCGTGGGTGCCAAGACTCGGGGGCCGGTGGCCGTCCCGTCCGCAGGGACCGGGCGGCGCGAAGGATCACGCGGGGGTAAAGGGTCGGTGAAAGTTCTCTTATCTGCTACGTGATCACGCGCTTTGAGCCGATTACCCCGGAAGAAGTTCCAATGAAAGGAGCAGGAATGAGCGTGCAATCAATCGGGGGCCAGTCCCCCGCGTTCGCGCTGCAGTCGCTGCAGGCGACGCAGTCAGCCACCAAGCCCGAGTCCGCAGAGCAGCCCGGCGTGGCCGACAACGACGGCGATCACGAGAGCGCCGTCAAGGTCTCACTCTCCAACCAGGCCTCGGGCTCCAACCAGGCATCGGGTTCCAACCAGGCATCGGGTTCCAGCCAGGCATCGGTTTCCAACCAGGGCTGAGCGCCGGACGTGCGCCGCGCCGCGGCGCGGGCGACGCGGCGCACGCCGACTCCGCAGACCGGCGGCGCGCCGCAGCGCGCCGCCATGCACGCGGTCGCTGGATGCGGCCTCCCGCCAGGCTCACGATTCCCGCCGGGTGACGCCTTACAGTCCAGCCCGATGACGACTGAGCAGCCCGACCTTTGCGGCCGCGCCCGCGGCGTTGAGACCCGCCGCTGAGCGCGCCATGGGCATCGGCTTCTCGCGCAAGACGGCTGGGCTGCTCGCTGTGACGCTGTGCCTCACGGGCGCGATCGTGGCGCTCGTGGCGGTGCTCGCCGGAGGCCCATCGGGGACCAGCATCAGAGGACGGCGGGTGCTGAGCATCGGGGCCCTGTTCTCGCTGACCGGCGCGGGCGACGTCTACGGCCCCCAGCAGCTGCGCGCGGCCCAGTTGGCCGTGTCCCAGCTCAACGCGGCAGGCGGCGTGGACGGGGCCACGGTCAAGCTCGACGTGCACGACGACGAGTCATCGCCGGCCGTCGGCAGGGCGCAGATGGGCGCGGTGATCGGGCGTGATCACGTGCTCGCCGTGCTGGGCCCGAGCCTCTCGCTGGTCGCCCAGCACGCGGATGCAACGGCCAGCGCGCAGCACACACCCGTGCTGGCGGTGAGCAACTCCGCCAACGGCATCGTGGGACGCTGCGCCTACGACTGCTCGTGGATCTGGCGTGACAGCCTCGGCGAGGCGACCGCGGTGCCCTCCGCGGTGCAGTGGCTCGCGGATCAGGGGCACATCGCGTCGGCGGCGATCATCAACTCAGACGATGTGCTCGGCCAGGATGACGCTCAGATCGCGTCGCAGGCGTTCACCGCCAACGGCATCCCGGTGGTGGCGCGGATCCAGGTGGTGGGCAGCATCAGCGTGCCCACCGCGGTCACAGCAGCGCTGCGCGAACGACCGGAGGTGCTGTTCGTGGGGGCCACCTCCGGGGCGCTGGCCGCTGAGGTCGTGCGCCGGGCGCGCGCCGACCACTTCACAGGCACGATCGTCGGCGGCAACGTCTTCAACAGCCACGCCACGAACCTGCTGGCCGGTGATGTCGGCAGCGGCACGATCAGTGGCGCCGCCTGGTACGCCGGCAACGACTTTCCCGCCAACAGCCAGTTCATCGCGGCCTACACGCGCCGCTACGGGGTCGCTCCGGATCAGTTCGCGGCACAGGCGTACACCGGCGTACAGGTGCTGGCCGCGGCGATCCGGATAGCGGGCTCAGCGGTGCGCACGGCACCGCTCCCCCAGGCCCGCGCGGCGATCGAGCGGGCCCTCTACAGGGTCGCGGTGATGACCCCGCTGGGCGCCCTGCGCTTCACCCACACACACGACGTGATCCAGACCGTGTGGGTGCTCAGGTCAACCGCCCGGGGCTCGAGACTCGTCGGCTTCTGCGACACGGGGCTGCTGTGCTAGCTCCGGGCAAGTTCCGCACCAGTGCGCTCAAGCGCCTGAACTCACCGGAACAGCTCGACCAGCTGCTCCGGGTGGCGCCGGCGCGACGCTGGTTCGCGCTCAGCGGGCTGCTGCTGCTGGTTGCTGCGGCGATCGTCTGGTCGGTGGCGTCGAGCGTGCCCACCACGCTCAGCGGCACCGGCTACCTGTTGCCGGAGGGGGGGCTGCGCAAGATCTCCGCCTCGCAGTCAGGCACCGTGGAGAACCTCAACATGTCCAACGGCCAGCACGTCGTCGCCGGGGAGACGCTCGCCGACGTGCGCACCCAGGCGGGCGCGGTGGTTCCCCTGCGCTCGCCGGAGACCGGTGTGCTCACCGAGCAGGACATCTCCCAGAACTCCTACGTGACCGCGGGCGGACGGGTCGGGCTCGTACAGCCGGTCGGATTCCCGCTGGTGATCTACGCGTACGTGAAGACCAACATCGCCGCGGACCTGCGCCCCGGCACCCCTGCGCAGGTGGTCTTCGGGGCCGGGATCGGCCAGGCGTATGGGTACGCGGAGGCGACCGTCGCCTCGGTCAGCCAGTTCGCCGTCACCGGGGAGCACCTCGACTTCATCCTGCAGGACGCGTCCGTGATCAAGAAGGTGCTGGCCCAGGGGCCGACCAACGAGGTGGTGCTGACGATGAACCTCTCCGCTGATACGCCCAGCGGCTTCGTCTGGGGCTCGGGCCGCGGACCGAGCGGGCCGCTGCCGGCCGGGCTACCGGCGCAGGTGACCTTCGTGATCGGCCAGCACCACCCGATCAGCAACGTGCTCTGAGCCAGGATGGCAACCACCGCCGACGCCCCACAGCCGCTCAGGGCCCCGACGGGCGCCACGCGCCGGCGCGTGCACACCCCCACGCTGCTGCAGATGGAGGCCTCCGAGTGCGGGGCCGCGTCGCTGGGCATCGTCCTCGCCCATCACGGCATGTGGGTGGCGCTGGAGGACCTGCGTGAGCAGTGCGGCGTGTCGCGCGACGGCTCAAAGGCATCAAATGTGCTGAAGGCCGCGCGGCATTACGGGATGGATGCCAAGGGGATCCGCATCCGCCCAGAGGACCTGACCGATGTGCGGCTGCCGGCGATTGCGTTCTGGAACTTCAATCACTTCCTGGTGATCGAGGGCTTCGGGCCCGCGGGCGTGCACCTCAACGACCCCGCCAGCGGTCCCCGCACCGTCGGCTGGCGGGAGTTCGACGACAGCTTCACCGGCGTGATCGTCGAGCTCACGCCGGGGGCCTCCTTCGCGCGTGGCGGCGCCTCACCCTCGCTGGCGCGTGGGTTGCGACGCCGCTTCCACGGCGGCACCAGCGCGCTGACGCTCTGCGTGCTGGCGGGTGCCGGGCTGCTGGTGCCCGGTCTGCTGACGCCCGCGGCCACGCGGATCTTCGTGAATGAGGTGCTGGCCCAGGGCAACAACAGCTGGCGCTCCGTGCTGATCGTGGCCGTGATCCTCGCGGCGCTCACACAGGTCGCGTTCACGTGGCTGCAGCAGATCACGCTGCTGCGCCTCTCGGTGAAGCTCTCGATGTCGATGTCGACACGCTTCGTGGAGCACCTGCTGGCGCTGCCGCTGCGGTTCTACGCGCAGCGCTCGGGCGCTCAGCTGGTCACGCGCGTGCGCCTCAACGATGAGATCGCCTCGCTGCTGTCAAGCCAGCTGGCGGCGAACCTGCTGGCGATGCTGACATCGACCTTCTACCTGGTCCTGATGGTGATCTACGACTGGCAGCTGACGCTCGTTGCGGTTGCCTTCTCCGCCCTGAACGTGCTGGTCCTGCAGGCATCGGCACGGCGTCAGCGTGACGGGAACCTGCGCGTGATCAAGGATTCGGGCGCGCTCACCGCCACAGCGGTGGCCGGCCTGAGCAACATCGAGAGCCTCAAGGCCGGCAGTGAGGAGGGCTCGTTCTTTGCTCGCTGGGCGGGATACCAGGCCAAGACGATGGCGGAGATCCAGGAGCTCGGTCAGCCCTCCGCGCTGATGACCAGCGTGCCGATGCTGCTGATCAGCCTGAACACGGCGGTGCTGCTCGGCTTCGGCGGGCTGCAGGTGATGAACGGGACGCTCTCGATCGGCACGCTGCTGGCGTTCCAGCTGCTGGCGGCGAGCTTCGCCGGGCCGATCGCCCAGCTGGTCGGCTTCGGGTCCGTCCTGCGCAGGGCCGCCGGCAACCTCGCGACGCTCGACGACACGCTCAACTACCCGCCTGACAGCGACACGCTGCCACGACCGCGCGCACCCCGGATCAGTGTGACCGAGCCCGACGGCCGGCAGCTCGAGCGCGAGCTGCCGGCGAAGCTGTCCGGTGCGATCACCGTCGAGGGCCTGACCTTCGGCTACAGCCCGCTGGAGCCGCCGCTGCTGAACGACTTCACGCTCAGCGTCCAGCCCGGTCAGCGGATCGCGCTCGTCGGGGAGACCGGCAGCGGCAAGTCGACGGTGGCGATGCTGATCTCCGGGCTGCTGCAGCCCTGGGCGGGACGGATCCTGTTTGACGGCATCCCACGGGAGCTGATCCCGCGTGAGACCTTGGCCGCCTCACTGGCGCACGTGAGCCAGGACATCCTCCTGTTCGAGGCGCCGATCAGGGAGAACCTCACGCTCTGGGACCCGACCGTCAGCGAGAGCGCCGTGGTCCGGGCGGCCCACGACGCGATGATCCATGCCGACATCCTCAAGCGCCCGCAGGGGCTCGAGCGGCCGCTGCAGGAGGGTGGACGCGACTGGAGCGGCGGCCAGCGCCAACGGCTCGAGATCGCCCGGGCGCTCACCGGAGACCCCTCGATCCTGATCATGGACGAGGCCACCAGCGCGCTGGACCCGGTGGTGGAGCAGGCGATCGACGAGCGCATCCGTGCGCGCGGCTGCACCTGCCTGATAGTCGCGCACCGCCTCTCAACGATCCGTGACGCCGATGAGATCCTGGTGCTGGATCACGGGACCGTTGCCGAGCGCGGCACGCACCAGCAGCTGATCGAACTGGGCGGCATCTACGCGGGGCTGGCCGAATGACCGCAGAGCTGGAGCTCGACTTCGCCGGGCCGGCCATGTCGGTCTCTGGGCTCACGCCGATAGTGCTCGACGACAGCGACCGGGCGTGGCTGGTCGCGTCCGGATCGGTGCAGGTCTTCGCCGCGCCCGCAGGCGCGGCGCACACGCAGCGCTTCCCGCTGATGTCGGTCACCTCCGGGGGGCTGGTGCTGCCACCGAGCGGCGATCCCCGCGTTCAGCTGATGATCGTCGGGCTCAGCCCCGGCACCACGGCGCGACCGGTGACCCGTGGCGAGCTGATGCGCCGCGCGCAGAGCGGCGGGCAGGCGGCGGTGATCGGGCTGGTGGAGGATTGGCTCGAGGCGCTCAGCGCAGCCGTGAGCGCACCGATGCCCGACAGCGGCGAGTCGCTGATGGCCGATGAGCCGCTGGCGCTGAGCGCGGGCCAGCCGGCCTGGCCGGCGACCAGCACCGTCTGGCTGCCGGTCAGCTCGCCGGTGCGGATCTTCGGAGATGAGAGCGACGCCGTCGACGGCGGGATCCTGCTGCCCGTCCCACCCCGGGTCTGGCTGAGCGCCGACACGCCGCTGCAGGCCACGCCGCTGAGCAGCGAGGACGCGTTTGCGATCCCCGACGCGCGCGCCGGGGTCGACGCCCTGATCAGCGTGCTCCTGGCACGCCTGCAGCGACGGCTGGCCGGGGTGCCGGCCGCCGCCGCTGACGCGCTCGACCGCCGCGCGCAGTACGAGGCCGCGCTGCGTGAGCAGACCTTCACGGCGCTGGCCGCGGTGCTCAGCCACGAGCAGCCGCCCGACGGTGCCGAGCAGGGCGGGGCGGTCCTCGCCGCGCTGCGGCTGGTCGCCGCCGCCCAGGGAATCGAGCTGAAGGCCCCGCCTCCGGGCGCGATCGGGGCGCAGACTGACCCCGTGGACGCGATCTCACGGGCCTCCGGCGTGCGCTGGCGCGAGGTGGCGCTCACCGAGGGCTGGCAGACGCGCGACGTGGGCCCGCTGATGGCACGCATGCTCGACGACGGCCGCCCGGTGGCGCTGCTGCCGCGCCGCCTGCGGGGCTATGAGCTCGTCGATCCGGCGGACGGCTCGCGCGTGCGCGTCAGCGCCGAGCTGGCAGGGCAACTGGCCGTTCACGGGGTGATGCTCTACCGGCCGCTGCCGGAGGGCGTCGTGAGCAACCGGCAGATGGCCCGATTCCTGTGGCGGTCGATCCGCCTTGACACCCGCGCGCTGGGGCTGCTGACGGTCGGCACCACCGCCGTGTCGCTGCTCACGCCGCTGGTGACCAAGCGGATCTTCAACGTGATAGTGCCGGGGCTGCGGCGTCCGGAGCTGGTCTGGATGACGCTGCTGCTGGTGGTCTTTGCACTCTCGAGCTTCGGCTTCGCCTACGCCCAGCAGCTGGCGGTGCTGCGGATCCAGGGTCGTGGCGCGGGGGACGTGCAGGCGGCGATGTGGGACCGCGTCCTGGGGCTGCCGATGCCGTTCTTCAGAACGTCCTCGGCCGGCGCGCTGGCGATGAGCGTGATGGGCGTCGAGCAGATCCGCGCGCTGGCCACGGCCGTGGTGGTGGCGGCGATCCTGGCCGTCCCGGTGGGGCTGGGCAACCTCGCGGAGGCGCTCGTGATCGACTGGCGGCTGGGGATCTTCGCGGTGGTGGCGGTCGCGGTGGTGGCGGTGCTGCTGGTGGTGCTGATCCGTGCCCAGGTTCCCAGGCAGAGGCTGGTGATCGACGCCGATGACGAGCTCTTCGGGGTCACGCTGCAGATCGTCGACGGGATCGGGAAGCTGCGCGTCGCCGACGCGGAGCGACGCGCCTTCGCGCAGTGGGGCTGGCGCTTCAGCAGGCTCAAGCGGCGCTTCTACGACGCGCAGGCTTCGTTTGCGGCGGTCACCGCGCTGGTGGCCGGCGCCCCGTCGCTGGGCATCCTGCTGCTGCTGGTCGGCAGCTCGACCATCGACCGGAACCTGAATCCCGGGACCTTCCTCGCATTCAACACCGCGTTCCTGCAGGCGCTCACGGCCGTCACCGGGCTGACCGGGGTGGCCGCGTTCATCGCCCAGGTGGTGCCGCTCTATCGCAAGATGGCCCCGGTGCTGAGCGTCGAGCCGGAGGCGGCCGAGATCCGCAGCGACCCCGGGCGCCTCAACGGCCAGATCGAGGTCAGCCACGTGTCCCTGCGCTACAGCGACGACGGGCCGCTGGTGCTCAACGACGTGAGCTTCAAGATCGAGGCCGGGGAGTTCGTCGCCTTCGTGGGACCGTCCGGGGCCGGCAAGTCATCGATCATGCGGGTGCTGCTGGGATTCGAGCGGCCAGAGGTGGGATCGGTGCGCTACGACGGCCAGGATCTCGAGATGCTCGACCTCACGGCGCTGCGCCGGCAGCTCGGAGTCGTCGTGCAGAACGCTCGGCTCTTGCCGGGCGACATCTTCTCCAACATCGTCGGGTCGCGCCGGCTGACGCTGGAGGACGCCTGGGAGGCGGCCCGCACCGCGGGTGTAGATGAGGTGATCCAGGCGCTGCCGATGGGCATGCACACGATCATCTCCGACGCCGGCGGGGCGCTCTCCGGGGGACAGCGCCAGCGGCTGCTGATCGCGCGGGCAGTTGCGGGACGCCCGCGGGTGCTGCTGTTCGACGAGGCCACCAGCGCGCTTGACAACCGCACCCAGGCGGCGGTGTCGGACGCGATTGAGCGGCTGCACGCCACCCGCATCGTGATCGCGCACCGCCTCTCGACGGTGCGCAGCGCCAACCGGATAGTCGTGCTGGACGCCGGCAAGGTGGTGCAGGTGGGGACCTACGACGAGCTGATCGATGTGCCCGGACCGTTTCAACGACTGGCGAGGAGGCAGCTGGCGTGACGCCGCAGGACACCTTCGATGAGCTCGTGGCGATCGATCGCGCAGCCGAGCCGCACCCTCGCCGCTGGCCGCTGGCGCTGCTGGCCCTGCCGGTGGTGGCGGTGATCGTGCCGGAGATCTACAACCATCTGCGCCCGCACTGGCTCGGGCTGCCGTTCTTCATCTGGTACCAGTTCGGCGCGGTGCTGCTGGGCGGTGTCGCCGCCGGGCTGGCCAACCTGCTGACGCACGGTCGCGGCGGCCGTGCGCGGCCGGCCTCGCAGGCCACCCCACCGCCCGCGGAGCCGGCGCCGTGATCACGCTGGGCGCGATCCAGACCACGCAGGCGGCGGTGATCGCGGCCGCCTTTGCGCTGATCACGCTGATCGGGCTGGGCGCCTCGCGCTGGCGCCGCGCGGACCTCACACAGCTGGACGAGTGGGCGCTGGGGGGACGCTCGATGGGGCCGTTCCTGACCTGGTTTCTGCAGGGCGGCAGCATCTACACGACCTACTCCTTCATCGCGGTGCCGGCGCTGGTGTACGGGTCCGGGGCCGTCGGCTTCTTCGCGCTGCCCTACCTGGTGATCGCCTACCCGGTGGCGTTCCTGGTGATCCCGCGACTGTGGGAGCTGGCGCGCGCCCGGGGTTACGTGACCCCGGCAGACTTCGTCTCAGACCGGTTCCAGGACCGCCGCCTGACGCTCGCGATCACGCTCACCGGGCTGCTGGCGACGATGCCCTACATCGCGCTTCAGGTCTACGGCATCGAGCTCTGCTTCGCGCAGATCGGCCTGCCGGTGCAGGCGTCGCTGTGGATCGCCTTCCTGCTGCTGGCGGTGATCACCTACGTCAGCGGCCTGCGCTCGGCGACGCTGATCTCGGTGGTCAAGGACGTCCTGATCTGGATCACGGTGGTGGTCGCGGTGATCTACATCCCCAACCACCTGGGTGGCTTCGCGCACGTGTTCGCCGCCGTGCCACGGGCCCGGCTGACGCTTCCACACGCGGATTACGCGCAGTACGCGACGCTCGCGCTCGGCTCGGGGCTGGCGCTGTTCCTCTACCCGCACACGCTGACCGGGAGCCTCGCGGCGTCCGGTCGCTCGGTGGTCAGGCGCAACGCCACCTTCCTGCCGGTCTACACGCTGATGCTGGGGCTGCTGGCGATCCTCGGCTACTGCGCGCTGGCGGCGCACGTGCATCTCAACCCGCATTACGGCGCCAACGCGGCGATGCCGGCACTGCTGGACTCGATGTTCCCGCCATGGTTCGCGGGCTTCGCGCTGGCGGCGATCGCGATCGGCGCGCTGGTGCCGGCGTCGATGATGGCGATCGCCGCAGCGAACCTGTTCACGCGCAACGTCTATGTGGAGATGATCAACCCGCAGGCCACCTCCAGCCAGCAGACCCACGTCTCCAAGATCGCCTCGCTGTGCGCCAAGTTCGGCGCGGTGGCGTTCGTGGTGGCGGTGCCCACCACCTTCGTGATCAACTTCCAGCTGGCGGCGGGGGTCTGGATCCTGCAGACGCTGCCGGCGGTCTTCCTCGGGCTTTTCTGGCGCAGGCTCGACCGTCTGGCGCTGCTCGGCGGCTGGCTGGTGGGCATGGCGATCGGCACCTACCTGCTGGCCCGCAACGGCTTTCAGTCCTCGAGCTACAGCGTGCACGGGACGCCGATGTTCATCGGCATTCCGGCGCTGACGGCGAACCTCGTGATCGCGCTGGCGGGCTCCGCGCTGCTCAGCCTGGCACGCGCCCGGCAGCAACGAAGCTGACCGTCATGACCAGCGCCTCGGGGTCCTGCATGAAGCGCCGGTAGGCGGCGTGCAGGCGCCCGTACTCAGCGAGCGTGAGCGTTCCGTCAGCCACCCGCGGTTGCAGCTCCTGGGGGTCGAGCAGGGCCGCGAAGCGCTCCGTCCCGAGCTGGTCGCTGTGCGCGGCGGCCAGCTCGAGCGTCGGCTCGAGCAGCCCGGCCCGTGACAGGATCCGTGTCAGCCGGCGGCCGATGAAGCGGTCCCCTCCGCGCTGCTGCTGGGACTGCCAGGCGCGCGCGTGGATCGCCATCAGCTCCGGGAAGAACGGCTCCGCCAGGCCCCACAGACCGCCGTCCACGTCGATCGCCGCGAGCACGCCGCCGGCGGCCATCGTCGCCGCCAGGCCCCTCACCGCGTCGACCGGGTCAGCCTGGTGCTGGAGCACCAGCCGCAGCAGCGCGAAGTCAGCGCCGCGCGCCGCCGGCGGGGGGTCCTGCACCGTCCCCTCGAGCACGCGCACGCGCTCACCGTGCTCGGCGAGCCGCCGGCGCGCGTGCGCCAGCAGCTCGGGGTCGCTGTCCAGGGCGAGGATCCGTGCGCCCGGCAGGGCCTGGGCAAGCCGGGCTGTGATTGCCCCCGACCCGCACCCGGCGTCCAGCACCGTGACGCCGTCCCGCAGCCCGGCGCGACGCAGCGCCGCCAGCTCCGCGGGCCAGGAGAGCTGCGCCTGGGCCTCGAGCCGCAGCAGCTCGCCGTCAAGCCCGGCGACGGTGGCGTGCGGATCATAGGAGCGGGGCTCTGCGGGCGACACCGTCGCGGCCCTCAGCTGGACGGCGCCTGGCGCGCGCCCACGGTCATCAGCAGCCCGTTGGCCGGGCGCAGGGTGACCAGCGCCTGCGGCTCGACGACCTCCCCGGGCACGAGCCGCAGATCGACCCGCGTCAGCAGGGTGGCGAGCACGAGGTGCGCCTCGAGCATCGCGAAGCGCCGCCCGAGACACTGGCGCGGACCGGTGCCGAACGGGAAGTAGCTGTAGGGCGAGCGTCGCAGGCTCTCGTGATCAAGGAAGCGTGTCGGGTCAAACAGCTCCGGCGCAGCCCAGCGCTGCGGGTCGCGGTGCAGGATCCACGGGCTCACGCACACCAGCGAGCCGGCCGGGATCGCCCACCCACCCAGCTCCTGGTCGCTGGCGGCGCGGCGTGAGATCACCCAGATCGGCGGGTAGAGGCGCATCGCCTCCTGGAGCACCGCCCTGCACAGCGGCAGCTGCGGCAGGTCCGCGACGGTCGGCGCGCGCCCGCGCAGCGCCTGCTCGACCTCAGCCTGAGCGGCGCGCTTGACCTCCGGGTTGCGGTCCAGCAGATAGAGCGCCCAGGTCAGTGCCTTGGCGGTCGTCTCGTGCCCGGCCATCACCATCGTCAGCACCTGGGCGTGGATCTCACGCCCGGCCAGTGGCCTCCCGGTGACCGGGTCACGCGCGTCGAGCAGGGCCGCCAGCAGATCCGGGGACCCGTCTTCATCGTGGCCGAGGGCGACCCGGGCGCGGACCAGCGCCGCGACGATCCCGTCGAGCAGCCGCTGGGCACGCGGGTATGCGGCCTCATCACCTAGCACGGTGTCGGTGTCAGGCGTGTCCAGCGGGTCACCGTGGGACATGAAGCTGTTGACGGCGTCAACCGCCTCACCGAAGCCGTGGCCGATCCCGGAAAGGTCGCCGCTGAGCAGCGCTCCCGCAATCACGGTGAGCGTCAGCCCACTGAGATCATGGTCGACGCGGACCGGGCCGCCGTGCGGCCGGCTCAGCCAGCGATCCGCCAGCGCCTGCGCCTCCTGCACCATCAGCGCGGCGAACCGCTCCACGCGGTGGCGCTCGAACATCGGCGCGGTCAGCTCGCGCTGGCGCCGCCACTGCTCGCCGTGGGTGGTGAGCAGCCCCTCCCCCAGCACCGGCGTGAGCATCAGGTCATCCGGCGTGCCCTGCTTGGTGAAGCGCTCCTCGCCGGCCAGGAACATCTCACCGACCAGCTCGGGAGCGCTGATCATGATCACGCGGTCACGCTCGGTGCTGTGGGCCGTGACCGGCCCGTAGAGCTCGTGCATGCGGTGCAGGAAGCCGAGCGGGTCATCCCGAATCTGCGCCATCGTGACCAGCCCGTCGGGCCCGGGGGGAAGGCTCATGCGACCGCCAGCGGCGCCTGCAGCCGCGCGGCCGGAGCCAGGTACTCGCGCTTGTCGCGACCCTGGCACCAGGTCAGGAACTCGGCCCAGGCGCTGAGCGACTCGAACCGCCGTTCACTGTGGCGTATGCGGTACACGCAGAGGCGCTCATCGAGCGCCAGCGACTCCCCGCGCTGGCCCGCCTGCCAGAAGCCGAGCAGGTCGTGTGAGAGCACCAGCCGCGCGTCCCGCCGCCGGCCCGGCAGGCGCAGCAGCTCGCCGTTGAGCGTGAACGCCTCGTCGAGAATCGTCTGCTCCTCAGGATCGTCGGGCAGCAGCGCGCCCAGCGCACCGCGCGCCTCCGCGTAGAAGGCCTCCAGGCGCGCTTCGGTGACGAGCCTCAGGTACAGGTACTGGTCACCTGGCCAGAGGATGTTGCCCCAGCGCGGCTCGGCGATGTACTCGACCGCGCCCTGCTGGATCCGGCGCGCCTGCTCAGCGAGCAGCGCGATCGCCCATGCGAGTACGGGGAAGCGATCCGGCTGCGCCTGCGTGAGCTGCTCCAGCAGCCGGCGGTGGGGCACCCCGTGGCGCTGCCCCATCACCAGCAGCGGGACCTGCAGCAAGCGGTCGAAGTAGACGAGGTCCGTCATCCAGGCGAACACCTTGACCCGCACCCAGTCCGCCGGCGGCATCGCCTCGGTCGCGATCACCGTGTCGCAGTACTCCTCAACCTCCGGCCGCTCGTCGGCCGGCGCATAGGCGCTGCGGATCGCCTGGGGCACGGTCGCCATCCCGAACCGCCGCTGGTAGTCGGGGTCGCCCATCTCCGCATTGGGCAACACCTGGCAGTTGTGGAACTGGATGTGGTTGTGCTGGCCGTCCGCGATCACCCGCGAGACGCTGTCCGCAAAGGCCGCGTAGCTCTCACCGGGCAGGCCGATGATCAGATCGGTGTAGGTGTAGATCCCGTCTCTCAGATAGCGCTGCTGCAGCTCTGTGAACGACGACGAGCGGATGTTGGCGCGGCGGATGTTTGCGAGCGTCTGTGGGTCCGCGCTCTGCAGTGAGAGCGTGACGCCGATCGTGTGCAGGTGCTGGTGCAGCAGCCGCTGGATCTGGTAGGTGCGCTCGGTCGAGTTCTTCGCGTTCTGGATTGAGAGTGAGAAGGGAAAGCCGCTGCGCTGCTTGGCGTCGACCACCGCCTGCGCGATCTCCACGTCACGCGGGAGCATCCCGAAGTTGGCGTCGGCGCACAGCACGAAGCCCACCCGCTGCTCTGAGAACCAGTCGATCTCCCGCTGCAGACGGTCCATCGCGAAGCGACTGACCTTCGCTGCGGTGGCGGAGCCCCAGTCGCAGAACGTGCACGAGAAGGGACAGCCGCGGTTGGTCTCCCAGGTCGCGACCCAGCGCCGCTGCGGCTGGGAGGCCATCAGCTGCGCGAAGGCCCCGTTCAGGTACGGCGAGGGGATCTGGTCCAGCTCGCGGGTGCGCGGCGCCGGGGGGTGATGCTGAAAGCCGGCGTCGGCGTCGAGGTAGCTGATCCCCGGGATCCCCTCCCAATCGCGTGAGGCGGCGCGGGCGAGGATCGCGGTGAAGATCCGCTCCCCCTCCCCGTGGCAGACGAGATCGACCTGCGGGTTGGCGCGCAGGAACTCCTCGGCACGGTCGGGCACCTGCGGGCCACCGAGCACCACCAGCGTGCGCGGCGCCGTGCGCTTGAGCTCGGCGAGCACCGCCAGTGAGGCGCGCACGTTCCACACGTAGACGCTCGCGCCGACGACGTCGGCGCCGAGCAGCTGCGAAACCGCCTCGGCGACGGGCAGGCGTTCAAACACCGGTGTCAGCCAACGTGGCTGCGCAGCGGCCGGCAGGTGCGCCGCGGCGTGAGCCTGCAGCAGCCCGACCGAGTAGGGCAGCAGGCTGTATGAGCTCTGCTGCGCGTCGGCCTGCGGACGCGACTCATGCTCTGAGTGCGACCAGTTCAGCCCCCAGTTGATCTGCATCAGCCCGACGGTGGTTGTCATCTGACGGTTATCACTCCCCGGACCGCATCGGACCTCACGTGCGAGCAGTAAACCAGGGGCTGTGGCGAACTCCCACCGGCCGCGCCCAGCGTCGCGTCAGCGCGCCGCTCGAGCTGCCACAGTGCTGCGGTGCTCCCCACTGTCGGTGTGGTCGTGCCCACGCGCGACCGGCTGCTCAACCTCACGCGCCTGCTCGGAAGCCTGGCCGGCCAGAGCTTTGGTGAGTTCGCCGTGGTGGTGGCCGACGATGGCTCGCGGGACGGCACACGTGAGTGGGTCACGGAGCTTGCGGGGCAGGCCCAGTGGTCAGGCTGGCTGACGTGGGTGGGTTGCGGACGCGGGCCACTCGCCAACAGCCTGCGCGCGCGCAACCTCGGCGCCGCGAACCTGCCGGCGTCGGTGGAGCTGCTGGTGACGCTGGACAGCGACCTCCTGCTGGCGCCGGAGACGATCGCCGAGTTCTGGGCGGCGCACAGGCGCTGGCCGGACGCCGCGATCTTCGGCAGGGTCTCCTGGCTGGCGCCGGGCGAGCCGTTCGAGCGCAGGCGCTCCGCGCCGACCGGCGCCCCAGATCAGCACGCGCAGGCGCTCGCGTCGAGCGCGACCCCACCCGCGCCGCCAACCCCACCCGCGCCGCCAACCCCACCCGCGCCGCCGGCCGTGATCCCGCCGGTGCGCGAGCTCAGCTCACTGGTCCCGGTCGGCTGGCCGCCGCAGCGCGTGCAGGGCACGCTGGTCGGCCCGGAGCTGCGCGCCACCGCACCGTTCAAGGCGCTCTCCGAGGCCGCGCCGGTGGCACTGCGCCCGGAGTGGGGGCTGACGCTCAACAGCGCCGTGAGTCTCAGCCGCTATTGGGAGCTCGGGGGCTTCGACGAGACGATGCCCGGCTACGGACTCAAGGACTTCGACTTCACGCTGCGACTGCGCGCGGCGGGGGTTCCTGCGGTGTTCCTGGCCACCGCGCAGGCCTTCCACGTGTGGCATCCCAAGGGTCCTGGGTGGGCTGCGCAGGAGCAGCGCAACCTCGACCTGCTGCTGCGCCGCCACGGGCGCATCGCGAGTCTCGAGGCGGGCTGTGACTGGCGCCTGTGGTTTCACTACCACCGTGAGCGGGGAGGGCGCATCGCCGCCCTGGAGGGGCACTCACCGGCCGCCGAGGACGGGCTCTGGGCGATCAACGCATCCGGCAGCCGACGGCTGCGCCTGCCGGACCCCGGCTGGTGCCACAGGCTTGGGTTCCAGCCGGGCGACGCGCAGCCAGTCAGCAGCACGGAGCTCGAGCGAAGCAGCGACGCGGGAGTTGCGCAGCTCGAGCCGATCCCCGGTGAGGAGTGGAGCGCGGCCGGCGGGTGACAGCGCCAGGGGGTCGGCGCGGCCGGCTGGTGATCGCGCCCGTGCGTCGGCTCTGCCGGCTGGTGATCGCGCCCGTGCGTCGGCTCTGCCGGCTGGTGATCGCGCCCGTGCGTCGGCTCTGCCGGCGGGTGATCGCGCCCCGGGGCGTGGGCGCGAGCCCCGCGTGCCAGACCGTCTCAGCTGCTCAGCTGTGAGCTGCTCAGCTGCGCCAGCTGAGCCAGCCGCGCACCGATCAGCCGCGCCACGGGCGCGGCTGAGAAGCGCTCGGCGATCAGGCGCCTGCCGCATTGTGCGCGCGCAGCTGCAGCCTGCGGATCGGTGAGCACCGCGCGCATCAGCGCGACTGCATGCTGCAGGTCAGGCTCCGCCCACTGCGCGTCGGCCGCGTAGGGCTCGCGTCCCTCCCCCACCGCCACCAGCCTGTGGCTCACCGGGAAGCCGGTCCGCGCGCTGAGGAAGTCCGTGGTCCCGGAGTAGTCGGTGGCTATCACCGGCACCCCGGCCGCCATCGCCTCGGCCACCGCGAGGCCGAAGCCCTCCCCGCGATGCAGCGACACGTAGGCGCTGGCGTGCGCCAGCAGCGACGCCATCTCAGCTTGGGACATGTGACGGTCCACGACCGCGCAGTCCGGGCGATCCCGCACCATCTCCCGCAGCTGCGCGAGCGCCCGCGGAGCCTCCTGGCCGCCGACTGTCTTGAGGTAGCAGCCGGCTCCCGCTCCGGCCGGAAAGGCGCGCTGGAAGGCCTCGATGAAGCCCGCCGGGTTCTTGCGCGCGAGCACCGCCCGCTCGTTGGTGGAGGAGCCGAGGTTGACCACGGAAACGAACACGCGCCCCTGCGGCATCCCCAGCTCAGCGCGTGTGTGCGCGGGCCGGCCCGCATCGCCCCGGCGCACGGACGGTGCGCCGACGACCAGCGGGATGACGTGCACCCGCCGCTCCCCCACCGCGAGGGCCGCAGCCGAGGCGGCGAAGCTGCTCGGCGCCCAGACCTCGTCGACGAAGCGCGCCGCCACCGCCATCATCGGGTCGGGCTGCGCAAGCTCCCAGGGCCAGCAGCCAATCACGTGATCACCCGGCCACGGACGCTGCCGGCTGCCGAACGCGAGCCCCGCGAGCGCCCGCGCAGTCATGCAGACGAGCGTGACCGGATACGCCGGCTCACCGCTCCGCGACCGGCGGCGGGCGCGGGCCAGATCATGACGCTGCACGGGCACCCCGGCCGCCGTCAGCGCGTCGGCGTAGGCGGACGCCACCGGCCCCATGCCCGGATCCGCGGAGAACCAGCCGGCGACGTTCACGCCCAGTCGCGCAGCGCCGGTCGCGGTCATCGAGACCGCGTGCCGCCACGCCAGATGTGGTCATTCTGGTTCATCGTCCAGAAAAACTGGCGGTCGTCGGACACGGACGTTATTGTGCCTGCCGTGGCGTGCCCTGTGACCGAGTTCACATCGGTGCGCGGCGTCAGGGAAGAGAAGAAACGATTCCGAAAGGAACCTGATGGATCCAGCTGGGCGTAAGCAGTTCATCAGCAGTTACACCAAGGTCCTCACCACCGCGTGGACCAACGAGCAGTACGCGAGTCGCCTGCAGTCGGACCCAAAGGCAGTCCTGGCAGAGGCCGGCCTGGAAGTACCGGAGAGCGGCACGCTGATGATCCTCACCGAGTCCGGTGGCGATCCCAACCTCGATCAGGCGGTTGACCTGTGGGAGGAGGGCGCGAGCAGCGGCACCTACAAGCTCTACGTGCCGCCGGAACCGCAGTATGAGACCGGGGAGCTCGACGAGAGCGACCTGGAGGCTGTCGTGGGTGGTGGCACCAGCGCCTGCTGCTGCTGCTCTTCCCCCTGCTGCTGCTGCACCTGAGCATCACCTGGCCCAAGATCACGTTTCCGTCTCCCTGACCGGAGACGGAAACGCCCAGGTCCATGCCCAAGCTTGACTTCACCCATCCGCGTCTGAAGGCGGACAGGCGCGTCGACGTGGTCGACGGCGACAAGGTCTTCCTCACCTCGGAGGGCCGTCACTTCATCGTCCACGGCCAGCCGGCGGTGGCCGTCCTCCCCTACCTGGACGGCAGGCACACGCTCGCCGAAATTGCCGAGGCGGTGGCCGACCGGTTCCCGATCACCACCGTGCTGGGCGCCGTCGGACGCTACGCGGACTTCGGACACCTGGTCGAGGGGCCGGCCGACGGCGACCCCGCCACCGCCTGGTGGGACCACCTGGACGCCGGGGCGCAGCACGCGACCGAGCGGCTGCGCTCGCGCGTGCCGGTGCTGCTGGCGATCGGCGACGACGCGCAGCAGCTGGCGATCCAGGAGCTGGCCGCGCAACTGCCCGAGGCGCGTGTCCTAGCGTCGCCGGCAGAGCTCACGCAACTGGGCGCGCAGGATCTGGCGGTGGTCCTCACCGACGACTACCTGAACCCCGCGCTGCAGGAGTGCAACCGGATCCTGTTGAGCAACGGCACACCATGGCTGCTGGCGCGCGTGACCGGCTTTCAGCTGTGGCTCGGCCCGCTGCTGACACCACGGCAGAGCGGCTGCTGGGCCTGCCTGGCGCAGCGGCTGGCGGCCAACCGCCAGGTTGAGCGCTTCGTGCAGAGCGCCAACGGCGCCGGCTGGTCGGATCCCGGCGTGGCGACGATGCTGCCCGCCACGCTGCGGGCCGCCACCGGCCTGACCGCCGCGGAGACGCAGCGGATCCTCGTGCAGGACGGCTCCCCGACGGTCGACGGCACGCTCGTGACGATCGACCTGACCACGCTCGAGTCCCAGCGGCACACGCTGGTGCGCCAGCCGCAATGCCCCGCCTGCGGCGAGCCCGACAGCCACGGCCGGCCCGGGCCGATCGAGCTCAGCCCTCAGCAGGCGCGCTTTGGCGAGGACGGTGGCCACCGCGTCAGAAACCCGTCCGAGACCGTCGCCCGGCTCGAGCGCCATGTGAGCCCGCTGATCGGTGCGATCACCGGCCTGCACCGCCTCACCGAGCCGGGAGACGAGGTCTCCCACGCCTACGCGGCCGGCCACAACTTCGCGATGCTCACCACCTCCACCTACCTGCTGCGGCGCAACCTGCGCGGCCTCAGCGGAGGCAAGGGGCGCACCGACGCGCAGGCACGGGCCAGCGCGATGTGCGAGGCGATAGAGCGCTACAGCGGCCTCTGGCGCGGCGATGAGCCGCGCCGCCGTGGGGCCCTCGCGACGCTCGGCGAGGAGGCGATCGCGCCGGAGGCGCTGCTCGAGTTCTCAGCGTGGCAGTACGACAACCGCGAGGCCTGGAACCACCGTCAGCGCAGCGGCCTGCACATGGTTCCCGAACGCCTGGACCGTGAGCGCGAGATTGATTGGACGCAGGTCTGGTCGCTCACCCACCAGCGCCCGCGGCTGGTTCCCAGCGCCTACTGCTACTTCGGGCACCCCGACCTGGCGGATGGCCCGTTCTGCTACTGCGACGCGAACGGCAACGCCGCCGGGAACACGCTCGAGGAGGCGATCCTGCAGGGGTTGCTCGAGCTGATCGAACGGGACTCGGTGGCGATCTGGTGGTACAACCGCTCACGGCTCCCGCGGGTCGATCTGGACTCGCTCGAGGATCCCTACACGCGCACGCTCGAGCGTTACTACCGCGAGATGGACCGCAGCCTCTGGGTGCTGGACATCACCACGGACCTCGGGATCCCCGCCTTCGCGGCTGTCTCACACCGCCAGGACCGGCCCGTGCAGGACATCGTGCTGGGTTTCGGCGCGCACGTGGAGCCGCGGCTCGGGGTGATGCGGGCGCTCACCGAGTGCAACCAGTTCCTGCCCGCGGTCGTCAAGCGCGACAGCGACGGCGCGACCCTCTACGACTTTGACGATCCCGAAGCCCAGCAGTGGTGGCGCGAAGCGACGCTCGACAGCGAGCCCTACGTGGTCCCCGCGGCGAGCGCTCCGCCCACCGACGTGCGCCGCATGGCCGATGCCTCGGGCAGCGACATAGCCGAGGAGATCCGCGCCTGCGTGCAGCGCCTGGCGCACGCCGGCATCGAGGTGCTGGTGCTGGACCAGTCCCGCCCTGACCTCGAGATCAAGGTCGCCAAGGTGATCGCGCCGGGGCTGCGCCACTTCTGGCGGCGCCTCGGCCCCGGGCGGCTGTATGAGGTGCCGGTGGCGCTGGGCCGTGCGGAGCGCCCGACCCCGGAGTGGGAGCTCAACCCGCGGAGCGTCTTCTTCTGAGCGAGACCGAACTCCGCAGCGGGTTGCGTCCCGACGCGCGGCTGCTGATCGAGCCCGGCGCCCCGGCGCGGCTGACGCTCGGGCCGGCCACGCTCAAGCTCGGCGCCGCCGGG
>JAJZDA010000182.1 GCA_021851525.1 Actinomycetes bacterium
CGCAAGCGCCTCGAGCACGACCGCGAGCAGCGGCCACCTGAGCACGATCCACCGCCACATAGAACCTCCCCCGTCCATCTCCCCACAGTATGGCGTGCCCGCCGATGAACGCTCCCGGATCGCTGCCAAACGCCGACGTGGCCTCTATCGGCGAGGCCCGCAAGATGGCCATCGCGTGACCGACGCAGGCGCCGGCCGCCTGATGCCTGCCGTGGCGTTGCGATCGCCGAAGATCGTGATGCCCGCCCGCACGCGAAGCCCGCGCTTGGCGGCGCATCGGCTCGGCGCGGGTGGCGCTGACCTGCACCACCGGCCCTGCCCCGCACGCCCGGCCCTGCCCCGCACCACCGACCCTGCCCGCACCACCGGCTCCGACCCGCACCACCGACCCTGCCCGCACCACCGACCCTGCCCCGCACCACCGGCTCCGACCCGCACCACCGACCCTGCCCGCACCACGCTGGGGGAGAAACCCGGCGTGGGAACGGCTTTCTCCCCCAGAGTCGTGACAGGCAACGGTCACCGACCTGCGCCGGCCGGCTTTTGGCACAGCGATCCCGACAGTTGGCTCGGTCGGACCGCCGCTCTCGATCAGAGCAACAGCGTCTACTGAGCCGTGTCGTGCCCAGCGGAGGCCGACTGATCACGGTCGATCTCGACTCTCTCGACGATGCCGGCCCGGAGGTGCGCTCCGGCACTGCTGCACATGTGGGCGCCTGAAGCCCAGGAGCCGGCGGCGCCCACGATCATTCCGGGTCTGGGTAGGGTCCGTGCACGGCGACGAGCCACTCCGGCGGCTCGGACGGAGCGGTCGGGTCGGCATCGATCACCTCTGCGAAGAAGGCGACGTCGTCGAATGCGACGCCGACACGGCTTAGCACGGCATCTGCCATGCCGCGAACGCGTTCGGGCGCGTCAGACGGGGCGACGGCACGTGTCACCAGGTAATTGTCCGGAGGGCAGCGGTGATCAGCCTCCTCATCCCGAGTGCCCTGTCGCGAACTCCCCGCCAGGTTCGAGGTTTCTGACTCCTCCACGTTGAGGGCGGGTCAGGCGGCCGCTGCGGTCTATCGCGCTTCCGCTTCGCGCCTTGAATGACCGCAGTGCACCTCCGCCCACGCTTCGAACGCGGGATAGTCGCCGCTCGCTTGGAACACGGGCCAGACGGCCGCCATCATCTCGTCGTGGATCTGCTCAACGCGCCGCTGCGAAAGGCCGAGATGGTCGGCGATCCTGTCGGCGCGCCACTTCAGGTTCTTGCCCATCAACGGCCCTTCAAGGCACTCCGTCACGGCCAGCACGTCGCCACCCTGCTTGCGCGCGTACTCGGCAGTCAGCCGGTTCAGCTGGGCTGCTTCTGGGGGCGCGGCCCGACGGTAGGCCTCCGCCTCCTCATCGGTAAACGCGATAAACGAGCGGTCGTCGCTGACTGTTGGCACCTCGCCTCCTTCGCGTGCACCGGGCACGGCAGAACCCGGTGCGATGACCTCCGCCCACTTACCAGCCAGGCGGTCACCGAAGCGTAAGCGGTAGCGGTTGATTTGGGTGAGAGGCAAACGCTGCGGCTCGACCCCCGAGACATCCCCCTGCCGCATGAACGCATGCCGCGCAAGGCAGGGGACCTGCCGGAGGCGCCGGCACACCCGCCGTCGACTGGAAGCATTGCTCGCTTCCCTGCTCTGTTGTGGCGCTTGCGAGAGCTTCAACGCTGCCCGCCGACGCCGTACAGCTGTACGGACATGAGTTCAGGTGCGTCGACCCGATTCGAGTTCCGCGTACGTCCGGAAACCAAGCAGCAGATCGAGCACGCCGCCGGCTTGGTGCATGAATCCACCAGCGACTTTGTTCGCGCGGCTGCTGAGCGACGCGCGGAAGAGGTTCTGCGCGATCACGACGTGGTGACGGTCGTCCCGGCGGATTTCTTTGATCGGTTGATAGCCGCGCTCGACGAGCCTGCTCAAGCAAATGATGCCCTCAAGCGTGCCGGCGCCCGCGCTCGCGGGGCGGTGCAGCAATAGCCTCACAGCGCTTCCGATCCGAACCGCTCAGCCAGGCGCATGATCTCGCGGGGTTTGGGTGCGGCCGGCCGGAGCTTGATCGCTGGCTGACAGAGCACGCAGCCGCGTCACAGAAACGGCGAACTGCCCGGACGTTCCTTTGGAACCAGGGCGACAACCGTGTCGTGGCGTACTACTCAATCGCCGCCCACCTGCTCCAGCGCGCCGGACTGCCCTCCGCACTCGGCCGCGGAGGACCACGCCAGATGCCCGCAGTTCTGCTCGCGCGCCTGGCTCTCGACCACACACTGCACGGCAGCGGTCTCGGCGGTGCCCTGCTCGCGGACGCGATGGGTCGCGTCACAGTCGCGACCGAAACAGTCGCTGCACGATTCGTCCTGGTCGACGCGATCGACGAACCCGCATCCAGCTTCTACGAACACCACGGCTTCACCCGAACCCCCGAAACCAGCAGAATGATCGCGAAATCGAGTGACATCGCCGCCGCCCTCGAAGCTTGACCAGCCCCGGGGAAGGCGCCGGTCCCGCGCGAAGCAGGTGGCTCGCGGGTTGGGGGCGAGATTCCCGTCGTGAGCCGAAGGCAGGTGCGAGCTGGCTAGGGCCCGGCGCTGCCCGCGCCGCTGAACCAGGCTCGGGCACGGCCGCGCTGTGGTGGCGGTGAGCCGATGCCACCGCCGGCGGGCAGGTCTTCAGGGTTGTTACCGACCCCGAGGAGGCTGCGGGTCAGTTGCTGGTTGGTGTGGAGAAGGTCATCTAGCGCTGCGGTGGTGTGGTTGGAGGTAACGGCGGTGTAGGCATCGCCTTGTTCGAGCGCGGCGAGTACTGCACGACGCAAGAGTTCCTTCAGGAACGATGCGGTAACACCATCGGTCCGGGCAACGATCTCGTCGAGGTCGTGCTCTGTCAGTTGCAACTGAACACCGCGACCGTACAGGGCTAGCAGCCGCCGACGCGCGTCCGCGTCCGGCAGGTCGATCTCGACCGCGACATCGACACGGCCAGGGCGTGCCGCCAGCGCGGGTTCGAGCAGGTCCGCGCGGTTAGTGGTGAGCACGAAGAGCAGATCGGCGTCGGCCGCGGCACCATCCATCGCATTCAGGAGCTCAAACAGCACCGGCGTTGCACCAAATCCAAAGCTTCGATCCCCGGCGACCAGATCAACGTCCTCAAGCACGATGACGGCCGGCTCTAGGTCTCGTGCAAGCTCTGAAGCCGACCCGATCGCGTGAAGCGCCCGGCCCGAGAGGATCAAGCGTGTGTATCCGTCCATCCGCCCGACGAGATATCGCATCGTGTGTGTCTTGCCGGTCCCGGGTGGGCCGAACAGCAAGAGTCCTCGCTTGAGGTGCTGACCGGCTTTGAGCAACGCGTCGCGATGGCCGGCCACCGCCAGAGCGTGCCGCTCGACACGCTGAAGCACATGCTCTGGGAGCACAACGTCGTCTCTTGTTGTCGCGGGCAGATCACCGAATGTCAGCGCGACACCCCCGCCGGGCATCAGAGAAACATCGAGCACCTGGCCGCGGTAGACGTTCAGGCGGCTGCGAAGCTCGTCCAACTCAGCGTGAACCGCCTGAGCAACCTCCACGGGCAGCCCGGCGATCTCCACGCTGATCGTCGGCTCGTGCTGCTCCATCGGTCCGCTGATCAACACGACGTAGCGACCGTGCTCATCGCTCACCATCAGCAAGGCCAGTTGCAGACACGCCAACGTCGACCCGGGACCATTAGGCAGGTCAACGAGTCCTGGCGCGGATAGGCGCAGGTGCCCAAGGCCCTCTGCGCTGATTATCTGCTGCAGACTCGCGCCGCCGTGGTGCGGTGGCACCGATATACCCTGCACCACGACCTCGCGTCCCGGTTCGCGCGACCACGCGTTCACGGCCGTCTGCAGATTGACGTGCTCAAAAGGACGTAACGAACGACTGACGACCGAGCGCGCCGAAAGGCTCTCGCCAAGGAACCCAGCGACCAGATCCGCGACCTCGCTGCGAACCGGATCGGTTGAATGAACCCACCTGAGAAACGCCTGAAACGCCGCAGCGAACTCCCGCGTCTCGCTCTCAGAAGGACCAGTCATGCAGCACCACGGTAACCGCGCGAACCACCGCAGTCCAGCCACCCACGCCGTCACAGCTCAACCCGGCGCGGTCGCCGCGACTCGCGCGGTCACCGCGGCGGTCACGCTTCACGTGCATAGGTTCCGCGCGAAGGAGGGCACCCGGCTCGGCATCCGCGATGCACGCGCCGGCACCGATGCGGGTGCCCGTCTACTTTGGGGCGACGACAGTCCAGCCGAGGGTGTGCGCTGCCTCGCCCATTCGGTCGTCGTAGGTCACGATCTGCCGGATCGTTGTGCCGAGTTCGCGGGCGCTGGCGAGATGAATCGCGTCGAGCGACCGCAGTTCGGGAGGTTCGAGCCGGCCAGCTTCGCTGAGTACGCGATCGTTGATGCGTAGCAACTGGATCCTCCGCAGCACCTCCTCGCCTCGCGCAACGGCCGCGGGGCCGCTCGGCATCAGCGCTCGCGCGACTTCGGTACGTGCTAGTCCGCTGCTGACCAGCGGCTGGCGGCGGGCGAGATAGCGCCTGAGTGCCGCTGACTCCGGCTCGAGGATCGCGAGCTTGACGATCGCCGAGGAATCGAGGTAGGTCAGTCGTTGCTCAGCGCTCATCGCGCCGCAACCGTGCCAATACCGATGATGGAGCTTCTGACCCGGGTGACGCGGGGAGCGGTTGAGGCAGATCGGACAGGTTGCCCTCACTGGGTTGCAGGTCGCCGGATGCTCTCAACCGCTCAAGCGGATCTTCGGGCAATGGTGTGAGCATGGCCACGGGTCGCCCTCGATCAGTGATCTCGACGCTCTCGCCACCTTCGACGAGGCGTAGCAACTCGCTAGCCCTCTGCCGCAACTCCCGAACACCCACACTGGTCATGTGCTATTTGTAGCACACTGAGCCGAGAACCGCCAGTCCTGGGGGCCCGAAGCTGACCACCGTTTCCGCGCAATGAAGGTGGCTCAGCCCGGTTGCCGGAGCTCGCGTCGAGTACTGAGAGCGAGTGCCGGGCCGGCGGTGAATGGTCGGCCCGGCAGGTGGCTATCTGAGTTGCAATCCGGCGCTGGCCGAGATCATTGGTGACGGTCGGCCGTGAACGGTGTTGATGATCTCGGCGCTGTCGATGCCGTGCAGGTAGATCGAGGTGATGCCGAGGTTCGCGTGACCGAGTTGTCGCTGGATCACGACGAGTGGCACGCCTTCGTGTGCCATCTCGACGGCGTGGGCGTGTCGTAGTTGATGCGGCGCGAACCGCCGGCGGACACCGGCCGCGAGGGCGGCGTGGTGCAGTTGTTTGCGTGCTGCGGATGCTTCCCAGTGGCGTCCTGCGGTGGCGCCGTGGATAACGCATAGGAACGCGCCGACGGGCAGCTGGTGTCGGATCTCGATCCAGGGTTCGAGCTCTGACCATGCCCAGCGGTCCATCCCGACCTCCCGGCGTTTGCCGCCCTTGCCGCGCCGCACAAGGACCGCTCCGCGATCCGGGTCTAGGTCGCTTTCCTGCAGCGCGAGCGCTTCGCTGATCCGCAGTCCCGCCCGCCAAAGGATCACGATCAGTGCCCTGAGCCGCCGCCCATCCGGACCGTCCCCGGCTACGCGCATGACCTCGATGATCTCCTCGACGGTGGGTGGGTCGGCGGGGTAGTGCTCGCCTTTGTTGCGGGGTGGTCGTCCGCGGTGGTAGCCGGGCATGGTGGCGGGTGAGCGCGTGTGGCCGGCGGCGTCCAGCAGCGGTTCCATGATTCCTCCAGATGGTTGGGATGCTTGACAACCATCTGCTGTACTGCCATTGTGAGTACATGTCAACGGTCAAAGAAGATCGCCTGCAGATCCGGGTCAACCCCGCCGACAAGGCGCTGCTCGAGCGTGCGGCC
>JAJZDA010000183.1 GCA_021851525.1 Actinomycetes bacterium
GCGCCGGGCCCTCGCGCCGCGACGCGCCGCACGACCCCGGGGGAGAAAGCATGCGTGGGGACGGGTTTCTCCCCCAGCGTCGAGCCGGCCTGCGCGCAAGGCCGCGCGCGCAGGATGTCCACGGGCCGTCCACCCACGCCGTGCCGCAGGCCGTCCACGCACACGGTGCGCACACACGGTGCGCGCAGGCGGTGCGCCCCGCCGACCCCTACGCCCCGCCAACGCCTGCGCCCCACCGACGCCTGTGCCCCGCCCACACCTACGCCCCACCGACACCTGCACCCCAACCACCCGCGCACCTCGACGCGAGCCCGCCATTACAATCGAGCGGCCTCACCCTGACCCAACCTCACCACCACCACGGGGATCAGCGCGGATCGCGCGCGCCAGCCAGAGAAGATGAGCACCCAGGAAGCCACGCCAGCACAGAGCGCGCACGCAGACCCGCAGCTCACCTCGCCCACATCCGTGGTGGAGGGCGAGATCACCGCCACGGTGCGGGTGATCCGCGTGCTGATCACGGTCCTGATCGCAGCCGCGGTGGTGGCGGGCATCGTGCGCGGCATCACCACGTCTGCCTCCGGCAAGTCCGCTGTGGTGGATGGCCTGTACCTCACCGAGACAGGCCTGGCTGCCGTCCTGATCCTGCTGGGCAGCCTCGTCGAGGGCTTCGGCTTCGGCCTCTCGCTCGGGACGCAATGGCCCTACACGCGCAACATCCTGGTGTTGCTGGTGAGGGGCGACCCGGAGGCAGCCCACCGGATCGTGGCGACGCTCGTCGGCACGATCGCCGTGGCGCTGGCGATCCTCGCCCCCGGCTCCGCGACCATCAGCGGCCTGGTGCTGATCGTCCTCACGGCGCTGCTGGGCATCGGGACCCTGCACGTGCTGGCCGGGCGGCTGCCGTCCGTGGTTCACGGCATCCACGGGCTGCTGGCCTACGGCGTGTTCCTCTGCTTCCTCAACACGCTGTACAGGCCCGGCGTGGACTTCTGGTCATACCTCGGCAACACCAGCGCGCTGCACGCGCTGCTGCTGACCGTGTTCCTTGGCGGGATGACCACCGGGCAACGCGGCTTCGGCAAGCCGATCGAGGCCTTCTCCTGGCCACGGCGCACCGCCCAGATCGTGATGTTCGTGCATCTGCTCTCTGCGCTCGCGGTGGTCGGCACGCTCGGTGCGTTGATGCCCAAGTACCCGGTCGCCCTCTACCTGGCGGTCGCACAGATCTCGATCGGCTTCCTGCTCTTCCACGCGGTCAACCTGAAGCCCAAGAACCCGGGCATCCTGGTCGCGTTCCATCAGGGCATGGTGCTCTCGATCACGCTCTCGATAGTCGCCGTCGCGCACTGAGCGCAAGCCCGCTCAGGGCGCTCACAGACGTGTGAGCGTGGTGCGCGCCGTGTACCGCTTGGCCGGCCCGCTGACCTGCCAGCGCTCCTCAATCACGTTCACCCCGCGCACGACCGTCAGCAGCTCATAGCGGTCAGCGCCACACTCGTGCACCCCTTGGCTCTCGCCCTTGCGCAGGTCCAGGGTGATGAACGGCCGGCCGTCCGCGAAGCGCAGCAGCACGCTGCCGTCGGGCAGCGCCTCGATTTCCAGGCGCCGCGTGGCACTGCTCACGTGCGAGCCGAAACGCAGGTCGCCCGCCTCCGTGTAGGTGGCGGCGCGCCCCTCTGCTGTCGGGTGCAGCGCGACGCTGGCCTGACCCACAAGCTCTCCCGTGAGCCCCGTACGGTGATCATCCAGGCGCCGCTCGAGGCCCCAGTCGCCGAGCATGAACCGCAGCGTGTCATCGGTGATGCGCAGGCCCGTGACCTTAGAGGACGGCGGGCGCGCCAGACCGACCCGCGGCCGATCCTGGCCACTCTGCGCTGAGCTCCCCGGCCTGGGCGCGCGCGCCCGTCCGCCGGCGGGCTCCCAGGGCGTGCGCTATCACCCAGATTGGGACCGGAACGATCGGGAGGATCATGCGCGGCTCAGCCGTCGGGAAGAGGTGGATCGCGAAGCCGACGAGCGCGAACAGCAGGAACGGCACCAGCTCCCGCGGCATCGCCATCCCGCCCCGGCGAACGGCGCGCAGCGCGGCCACGCTCCCGCTGATCAGCGTGCCGTTGATCAGCACCAGCGCGGCGACAGCCGCCAGCGGGACGGTAAACCCGAAGGGAAAGCCGATCAGCATCCGGCCGACGTTCTCGATCACCCGGATCAGGTAGTTCAGCGGGTTTCCGAGCGCCTGGACCAGCGCCAGGTGCTGCAGCTCGACGTCGGCCTGCACGGGCGTCATCGCCGCCAGGTGGTGAAACAGCGGCCGGTAGCCCGCCAGCGCGGGGCTGCGGAACACCGTCTTGGCGGAGTGCCACTGACCGAACTGGCCGGGACCTGAGACGGTCATCCAGTAGAGCGACAGGCCACCGGCGTTGCCCCAGTAGAACAGACGCCCGGTGAGTGAGTAGGTGTAGGTCAGCCACGGCAGGCAGGCGACCATGCCCACGGCGCAGATCACGACCCAACGATCGGCCAGCCGCCGCTGCTCGGGCTCACCGCCGCCGCGCACGCGCAGCAGCAGCGACCACAGCAGGCCGACGCCCAGCAGCAGTGTGATCACCACGCCGTACTCGAGCCGCGTCATCGCCAGCGCCCCGAACCCGACCCCGGCAGCCAGCGCGTTGCGCGGCCTGCCGATCTGCAGGTAGCGCGCGGTGCCATCCAGCGCCACTACCGACATCGCCAGCGCCAGCGGCTCCTTGGCCAGCGCTCCGAAGATGTAGTACGAGGGGATGTAGAGGCCCAGCGCGTAGGCCCCGGCGAGGGCCAGCCGCCGGTTCAGCCGCCAGTGCAGCATCCGATAGAAGAGCAGCACCGCCACGAACATCATCAGCGGCGTGGTCAGTCGCATCGCCGACGGTGACACGTGCAGCGCCACCAGCGGTGCGAGCAGCGCCGGCAACCCCGGTCCGTGCCAGAGGTAGTTGACCGGGGTCATCGTCCCGGTGACGGCGTAGCGCCCCTGCAGCAGCCGGTGCGCGGCCCCGAGCAGCGCCTGCTGGTCCCCTGTGAACTGCCGCCCCGGGTCCAGCACCAGGGATACGAACAGCAGCAGGCCGAGCAGCGGCGCCAGGCGCACCAGCGCCCAGACCGCCGGCTGGCTCAGGCGGTCCGTGAGCGCCCCGCAGAACGGCCATTCCCCCATCCGCCCGCGACCTGCGCCCACCCGGTTGCGGGACCTCCGAAGCACTGTGGCCACGCTGCGTGACCGTACAGCCGCAGCCTCAAGGGCAGGTTAGGCGCGCCAAAGAGAAGCGCTCGAAGGCCAGGCTTGGCGGCTTCGCCCCCGAACCCTGCACTAAACTACTGTACAACTGATCAGCTGTCCGCTTGTAGAGTTTCGTCATGGCACTCCCCTACCCGATCCCCGAGGAGCTCGTCGAGCTCATCGCCCGCCGCTTCCAACTGCTCGCGGAACCCACCCGGATCCGCCTGTTCGACAGGCTGCGCGACGGCGAGGCCACGGTCCATGAACTGGCCGCGGAGCTCGGGACATCACAGCAGAACGTCTCCAAGCACCTGGCGTTGATGGCGTCCTCAGGAGTGCTGGAGCGACGACGGGACCGCAACAGCGTCTACTACCGGATCGCCGACACGGAGGTCCTCGACCTCTGCGACCAGGTCTGTGACTCGGTTGAGCGACATCTGCTCGGCCTCGCGGCGCTCGTCCCCATGCCCAACTCAACCCAACCACAAGGAAGCGCGCGATGATCAAGAACATGAACATGCTCGACCGGCGTCTGAGGGCGCTGGTGGTGGCGCCGGCCGCGATCGTGATCGGCATCGTGATCGGTCCGGGATCGGCAGCCGCTGTCGTGCTGTACGTCGTGGCCGCCGTGATGCTCCTCACCAGCGCCACCGGCTTCTGCCCGCTCTACACGCTGCTGCGCAGGCGCGGCCACGGTCACGGCCACCACCTGGCACATTGAGCGCAATGCAGCGAGCCCTACAGATGTCGATGGCCCACGGCGCGCGGCCCGCTTGGCCGCGCGCCATTACGGAGGTGAGTCAGTGATGAGCGCGACCATGGACAGCGAGGCGTGGGATCGACGCTACGCCGGCAGCGAGCTGGTGTGGACCGCGGAGCCCAACCGCTTCCTGGTGACGGAGACCGAGCAGCTGCCCGCCGGCCGCTCACTGGACCTCGCCTGCGGCGAGGGGCGCAACAGCGTGTGGCTGGCTCAGCGGGGCTGGCAGGCGACCGGCGTCGACTTCTCCGCGGTGGCGCTGGAGAAGGCTGCCGCGCTGGCGCAGGCGCGCGGCGTGAGCGCCAACTGGGAGGTGGCTGACCTGCTCACCTACTCTCCGCCCGCGGGCGCGTTTGACCTCGTGATCCTCTTCTATCTCCAGCTCCCCGAGCAGCCGCGGCGGCGGGTGATGCGCGCGGCCGCGCAGGCCGTCGCGCCCGGCGGCACGCTGCTGGTCGTGGCGCATCACTCAGACAACCTGAGCGAGGGGCACGGTGGCCCCCAGAACGCCGAGGTCCTCTACACCGAACAGGATCTGCGCGCGGACCTCGAGGGCTCCGGGCTCGAGCTGCAGCGCGCCGAGCGCGTGCAGCGGCCGGTCGCCACCGAGGACGGCGAGCGTGTCGCGCTCGACACCCTGCTGCGCGCGCGACGTCCCCAGCAGGCGGGCTGAGGCCGGGGACGGCGGGCACGATGGTGGCGTTCTCACCGAGCTCAGCCGTCGGCGCGGCGGCCGCCGACGCGCTGGTGGCTCCCTGGTTCAACGCGTTGCGGCGGCCGCTGGGGGACCTGCGGATCTTCGACGCGCACACGCACATCGGCTGTGCCGACCCCGACGGTTCGTGCTTCGAGGTCGACGAGCTGCTCGAGGCGCAGGCCCCGGTCGACGGCCGGGCGGTGGTCTTCTCGCTGGCCGAGCGCGGCGGTTACCGGCGTGCGAACGATGCCGTGCTGGCGGCCGCGCAGGCCTCCGAGGGGCGCCTCGTGCCGTTCTGCCGACTTGACCCGCACGACGGCGCGCTGGCTGAGCTCGAGCGAGCCGCCGCCCGTGGCGCCCGCGGCATCAAGCTGCACCCGCGGGCCGAGGGCTTCTCGTTGCGCGAGCCGCCGGTGCGCGCGATCTTCGACTTCGCGCAGGAGCGCCGGATGCCTGTCCTGATCCACGCCGGGCGCGGCATCCCCTCGCTCGGCTCTGACGCACTGGCGCTGAGCGCCTCCCATCCCGATGTGCCGGTCATCTTGGCGCACGCCGCGATCGCCGACCTGGCCTGGATCTGGCGCGACGCGGCGGCGCAGCCCAACCTCCTCTTCGACACCAGCTGGTGGAACACGGCGGACCAGCTGGCGCTGTTCAGCCTGGTCGCACCCGGACAGATCCTGTTCGCCTCCGACGCCCCCTACGGGCGCACGATCGCCAGCGCGGCGCTGGCGCTGCGCGCGGCGCTGGCCGTGGGCCTCACCCCCTCCCAGGTGCACAGCGTCGCCGGCGGCCAGCTGGAGCGCCTGCTCTCGGGGCTTGCGCCACTCGATCTGGGGCCGGCCCCCGGCCGCGGCGCGCCCTCCACGGGCCCGCTGCTCGAGCGTGTGCACACGCTGCTGGTTGCAGCCGCTGCGCGCCTGAGCGCGGGCCACCCGGCAACGGAATACCTGGAGCTCGCGCGGCTGGCGTGCGAGCTGCCCGATGACCATCCCGACGCGGCAGCTGCCGCGTCGGTGCGCGAGCTGCTGGCGCGGCACGCGGCGCACCTCGCCGGCGATCCGCCGCGCAGCGGGCCGCGGGTCCCGGGAATCCACCTGATCTTCGTGGCGGCGGCCGTGGCACGCACGCCCTGGCTGGCGCTGCCCGAACCGGTCGAGGAGCAGGCGCCCGGGGGGGCGCGCCGGCGCAGGGCGGGCCG
>JAJZDA010000184.1 GCA_021851525.1 Actinomycetes bacterium
CCCCGCACCCGGCGCGGTCGTGGGCAGCGGCGGCTCGCGGGCGCCCCACGACCGCCTTGGCCGCCGCGTTGAAGCCTCACAGCGCGGCTTGGACGCGTCGGCCTTTCAACGCTCCCATATGCTGGCAGCGCCGTTGTCGCCGGTCCGGCGGGACCGGTGACCGCACTGACCGGCTTTGAGGGAGCTGCCCGTGACCGAGGATTTCGCCGTGATCGACCGTGCCCGCCTGGAGCATCTGCTCGAGCGTGAGCGCGAGGCCTACAGGGACGCCAACCCGCATTCAGCCGAGCTCTTCAACCAGGCCGAGCATCTCTTCGGCAGGGTGCCGATGACTTGGATGGGCAAGGCCGCTGGGGGTTTCCCGCTGTACCTCGCGAGCGCCCACGGCGCTCACGTGACCGACGTTGATGGCCACGGCTACGTCGATCTGTGCCTCGGTGACACCGGCGCGATGGCGGGCCACTCGCCGGCGCCGACGGTGGCGGCGGTCAACCGCCGCTACGCGCAACTGGGCGGCGCCACGGCGATGCTCCCCTCCGCCGACGCGGAGTGGGTCGGGGCTGAGCTCGAGCGTCGTTTCGGGCTGGCGCGCTGGAGCTTCACGCTGACCGCCACCGACGCCAACCGCTGGGCCATCCGCTTGGCGCGCGCGATCAGCGGCCGCCCGAAGATCCTGTTCAACAGCTACTGCTACCACGGCAGTGTCGATGAGTCGCTGATTGTGAGGACGCCCGCGGGCGCCGCAAGCCGCGAGGGCAACGTGGGGGCGCCGGTCGAAGTCACGCTCACCAGTCGCGTCGCGGAGTTCAACGACCTGGAGCAGTTGGAGCGTGAACTGGCGCACGGTGACGTGGCGGCGGTGCTGATGGAGCCGGCGCTCACCAACATCGGCATCGTGCTGCCCGAGCCCGGCTACCTGGAGGGCGTGCGCGAGTTGACGCGCGCCGCCGGCACGTTGCTGATCAACGATGAGACGCACACCTTCTCAGCCGGTGCCGGCGGCGCCACGAGCTTCTGGTCGCTCGCGCCGGACATGCTGACCATCGGCAAGGCGATCGGGGGCGGCATCCCCTGCGGGGCCTATGGGCTCAGCGACGAGGTTGTGGAACGGGTGCAGGGGATGTCCGGCCTGGATCTGGTTGACGTGGGTGGCGTCGGCGGCACGCTCGCCGGCAACGTGCTCTCCGTGGCGGCGATGCGCGCAACGCTCGAGGAGGTGCTGACGGAGTCCGCGTTCGATTCGATGTGCGCGCTCGCGCAGCGCTTCACCGAGCAGGTGAGCGAGGTGATCGAGACCCGTCGCCTGCCGTGGTCGATCAGCCGGCTCGGCGCCCGGGCGGAGTACCGCTTCGCCAACCCGGCGCCACGCAACGGTGGTGAGTCAGCGGCGGCGCACGACGGCCCGCTGGAGGACTATATGCATGTCTACCTCGCCAACCGCGGCGTGCTGATGACCCCGTTCCACAACATGGCGCTGATGTGCCCGGCGACCACGCAGGCCGACGTCGACCGACATCGAGAGGTGTTCGCGGCCGCTGTCGACGAGCTCCTGGGGTGAGCTGAGAGGCCGGCCCGGGCCGGGCAGGTTTGGCCTGGGCCGGGCAGGTTGGAGAGGTTGGATCACGACTGTGGGGGAGTTGCTCGCGATATACGCGAGCAACTCCCCCACAGTCACGATTTCCACCGAAGTGCGATCGCGGCGGGCGTGCCGACGGCTTCCCTGCCGCTCCCCGGCCGCGCCACAGCCGCTCCCCGGCCGCGCTACAGCCGCTCCCCGGCCGCGCTACAGCCGCTCCCCGGCCGCGCCACAGCCGCTCCCCGGCCGCGCTACAGCCGCGGCGCGCCGACCGCGTGGAAGCCGCCGTCGACGTGGATGATCTCGCCGGAGATTCCCCTCGAGAGATCGGAGAGCAGGAAACAGACCGGCCCGGAGGCGATGCTCGGGTCCTCAACGTCCCATCCGAGCGGAGCCTGCTGAGGCCAGAGTGCGGCGAGGTGCTGGAAGCCCGGGATGCCGCGCGCGGCCACCGTGCCGACCGGGCCGACGCTGACGAGGTTGACCCTGATCCCCTGGTTGCCGAGGTCACGCGCGAGGTAGCGCGAGACCGACTCCAGCGCGGCCTTGGCAACACCCATCCAATCGTAGATCGGCCAGGCAACGCTGGCGTCGAAGTCCAGACCGACGACACTAGATCCGGCGGGCATCAGCGGCGCGAGCGTGGCCGCCAGCGCCTTCAGTGAGAACGCGCTGGTCTGGAAGGCCGCCATCGCGCTCTCCGCCGGGGCGGTGAGGAACTTCCCGCCGAGCGCGTCCTCCGGAGCGAAGGCGATCGCGTGCAGGACGCCATCCACCCTCCCCCAGCGTCGCGCCAGCTCACCGTGCAGGGCCTCCAGGTCCTCCGGCCGGTTGACGTCCAGCTCGAGCACATCAACCGGCGTGGGCAACCGCGCAGCGGCCCGCTCGGTCATCCGCCGCACACGTCCGAAGCTCGTCAGCAGCACCTCCGCGCCCTCCTCCTGGGCGCGCTGGGCAACATGAAACGCCATCGAGTCCTTGGTGATCACCCCAGTGAGGAGCAGGCGCTTGCCAGCCAGCAGCCCGGCTCGCGGCGCCGGTTGGTCGGCGGCCGCGGTCAACCCTGTCCCTTGATGATCAGACCGACGTTGTGCCCGCCGAAGGCGAATGAATTGGAGAGCGCCACCGGAGCGCCGGCGCCGCTGAACACCAGCTCACGCGCGCTGCCGGGCACATAGTCGAGGTCAAGCGCCTCATCGGGAACCTCGAGCCCGAGCGTCGGTGGGATCACCCGATGGTTGAGCGCCTGCAGGGTCGCGATCGCTTCGACCGCACCCGCGGCTCCGAGCAGGTGCCCGATCGTGGACTTGGTTGAGGAGATTGGGATCTTGTAGGCGTACTCCCCGAGCGCGAGCTTCAGCGCGCGGGTCTCCGAGGCGTCGTTGAGCTCCGTCGATGTGCCGTGTGCGTTGACGTAGCAGATGTCGGCGGGGGTCACGCCCGCGTCCTTCATCGCGAGTGTGAGCGCTGTTGCGGCCGGTCGCCCGGTCGGGTCGGGAGCGGTCAGGTGCCCGGCATCAGATGTGGAGCCGAAGCCCGCGATCTCACCGAGGATCGTCGCTCCACGAGCGATCGCCGCCTCCGCCTCCTCGAGCACCATCACACCGGCGCCCTCACCCATCACGAAGCCGTCCCGGCGTGCGTCGAACGGGCGCGAGATGCCGACCTCCGAGAGCGCCTGCACGGCACGGAAGCAGGCGAACCCGAACTCCGTGAGCGTCGCCTCGGCGCCGCCCGCGACGACCGCGTCGGCGTCGCCGTACTGGATCATCCGCGTGGCCAGACCCAGCGCGTGCGCGCCGCTGGTGCATGCCGACACGATCCCGAACGACTGACCCTGCAGGCCGTGGCGCATCGAGATGGCGGCCGCTCCCGCGTTGGGCATGTACATCGGCACGCCCAGCGGCGAGATCCGGTTGACCCCGACGTCACGCATCAGGTCGTGGTTTGACTCAACCGTGCTGATCCCGCCGATGCCGGTCGCCAGCACGGTGCCGATGCGCATCGAGTCATACGGCTTCTCCGCGCCCCAGCCGGCCTGCGCCAGCGCCTCATCCGAGGCGACCACACCGAACTGCGAGAAGCGGTCCAGCCGGCGCGCCTCCTTGACCGAGAGGAAGTCCGAGGGGTTGAAGCTGGTGCACGCACCAGCGCCATCCTTGATCCCGACTTCGCCGGCAGCCCAGCGCTCGTGCAGGGTGAGCGCACCGACACCCAACGGCGTGACCGCGCCGATGCCCGTGACCACTACCCGACGTTTTTCGCCCATCACAACCCCTCGGTAGACGCTCGCCGCGGTCAGGCCGCGCGCGCGGTGATCAGCTCAACCGCGTCACCCACGGTCTTGAGCTCCTTCATGTCCTCACCCTTGAGCACGACGCCGTACTCATCCTCCACGATCTGTGCGAGCTCGACCAGGTCCAGGGAGTCGATATCGAGCTCCTCGAAGGTCGCCGACGGCGTGATCGTGTCGGCGTCCGGACCGAAGCTTGCGAGCGCCTCGACCACGCGTTCCTGGACCTGCTCCTTGCTAACACTCATTGAACTTTCCTCTTTCGTAGTTGTCAGGCGCTGAGGCCGCCATCGACGGTCAGCACCGCTCCGGTGACGTAGCCTGCCTGCGCGGAGACCAGAAAGCCTACGCAAGCCGCCACCTCCTCTGGGGTTCCCGCGCGCTTGGCGGGGACCGCATCCAGAAGCTCCCTGTTCACATCGGCGGTCATGTCGGTGTCGATCCAACCTGGCGCCACCGCGTTGATCGTGACCCCGCGGCGTGCCACCTCGACCGCCGCGGTCCGCGTGAACTGAATCAGACCGGCCTTGGCCGCAGCGTAGTTGCTCTGGCCGGGGTTGGCGCGCAGGCCGACCACCGATGAGATGTTGACGATCCTCCCGGTGCGTGCCCGCATCATGCCCTTCAGGGCACGCCTGGTGAAGCGGAACGCCGCGGTCAGGTTGGTGTCGATCACCGCCTGCCACTCATCGTCGGTGAGTGACGGCGAGAGGTTGTCGCGGCTGATTCCAGCGTTGTTTACAAGCGCCAGGACCGGCACGCCAAAGTGCGTCTCAGCCGCCTCAAACAGCGCGTCGGCGGCTGCCGGGTCGGACACATCCCCGGCGAGCGCCACGGCACGCCCGCCGGCCGCCTCGATCTCCGCGACGACCCGCTCGGCCGCCTCGGCCCCAGCGCGGTAGTTGACGGCGACCGGCCAGCCGTCGGCCGCCAGCCGTCGGGCGATGGCCGCGCCGATGCCGCGTGAGCCGCCGGTCACGAGCGCGCACCCGGCGGGGGGCCACGAGGTTTCAGACATTCACCAGCTCCACGTCTTGCAGGGTACGTTTGGCCAGCCCCGTGAGCACCTTCCCGGGGCCCACCTCCACGTAGCGCGTCACCCCGTCCGCGTGCAGCGCCAGCAGCAGCTCACGCCAGCGCACCGGCCCGGTGAGCGCCTGCGCAAGCCGTGCGCGCACGTCATCAAACGGCTGTGCGGTGACCGCGGAGAAGACGGCGGCACCCGGCTCTCCAAGCTGCACGCGCTCCAGGGCGGCCTCAAACTCGGGGACCGCGGAGGCCATCAGTGGCGAGTGGAATGCGCCGGTGACCGGCAGGATCATCGCCCGCAGACCAAGCTCCCTGGCGGTCTGCTCGGCGCCGGGAAGCGCTGTGCGCAGTCCCGAGAGCACCACCTGCTGGGGCGAGTTGTCGTTGGCGATGGCAAGACCGTGGGGCTCTGCCACCTCAAGTGCACGCGCTGCGGCCTGGGCGCCCAGCAGCGCGATCATGCCGCCGTCCCCGGCGGTCTCGCCCGCCTGCTGCATCAGCCGTCCGCGCAGCGCCACCAGCTCAAGCCCATCACGCTCGCTGAGCACCCCGGCGGCGACCAGGGCGCCGAGCTCCCCGAGCGAGTGCCCTGCCATGTGCGTCGCCTCCTGCAGGAGCGACTCCTCGAGCGCGCGCAGGCCGGCGAGGCTCGCGCAGAAGATCGCCGGCTGCGCGTAGCGGGTGCCCTCGTCCGCGCGAGCGAAGGGATCCTCGCCCACGACCTCAATCGCCAGCTCGAGCAGGTCCGGTCGCAGCTCAGCGACCGTCTCACGCATCTCCGGAGTCTGGCTTCCCTGGCCGGGAAATAGCAGCGCTGTGGTCATCCCCCCCTACCCTACGGATCGGCGCTGACACACGTCGGGCGGCGCGCAGACGCTGCCCCCCGGTCGGGGGGCGAGCCGGCGGCTTGAAGCGGCTCCGGGGGCCGTCATGAAGCGGCGGCCGGCCCCCGGACCGTGACGGCCGGCGCACCCGTGCCCGGCCGGGCGTCG
>JAJZDA010000185.1 GCA_021851525.1 Actinomycetes bacterium
CCACCACCCGCGCCCGCCGGCCACCACCCGCGCCCGCCGGCCGCCCCCCGTCCACGCTGCGGGCTGGCTGCAAGGAAAACGCTCGCGCCCGACCGCGGGGGTGCCGATGAATGTCGTGTTCCAGCGAGCCGAGCAATCGACCAGTCCATAATCAGAGAGAATGAGCGAAGCCATCGATGGCGCATATGAGCTGCTCGGCGTGACCCCATCGGTCTCCGACGCGGACCTGCGCAGGGTCTACCGGGCGCTGGTCAAGCGCCATCACCCCGACCACAACGGTGGCTCGGCGGAGTCGGCTGCGGTCTTTGCACAGATCCAGGCCGCCTACGCGCAGATCACCGCCGCCCGTCAGGCCGCCCCCCAACAGGCACCACAGGCGCAGGACCCGGAGGTTGAGCGGCGCATAGCGCAGCTCGAGCGTGAGCTCGCCGCCGCCCGTGAGCGCGAGCGGCTGGCGACCCTGGCGGGACAGGAAGCCCTGCGGCGGGCCGCCTACCTGAAACCGACGCAGCCGACCCGTGAGCAGCTCGGCTACTACGAGACCGACGACAGCTTCTCGAAGATCCTCGATGACGCCGGCGCGCAGATCAGTGAGCGCCTGCGTGACCGCCGTCGCAACCCGCTCACGCGGGCATTGAGCGACCTGTTTGGCGCAGGCGAATAGCGCTCAGCAGCCAGATCAGCACGCTCAGGGTCGCGGTGCCGGCACCCAGCAGGCAGACCGCACCCCAGCCGTCGGCGCCATAGAGCGCGCCGGTCACCGACGAGCAGACCGTCCCGCCCAGGAAGTAGGCGACCATGTAGGCCGTGGTCAGGCGACTGCGGGCGTCAGGATGCAGCCGGTAGATGGCCGTTTGGTTGCTGATCTGCGTGCCCTGTGCGCCCAGGTCGAGCACCATGATCCCGACGATCAGCACCAGCACGGAGTGCCCTCCCAGGTACAGCAGCGCCCAACTGGCGAGCAGCAGCGTGAGCGTGCCCGTGGTGAGCAGGCCGCCGTGCCCCCGATCCGCGAGCCGGCCGGCCACCTGGGCCGCGCTGGCCCCCGCGATCCCGGCCAGGCCGAACAGGCCGATCACAGTGTTGCCGTAGTGGTAGCCACTCCCGTGAACCCCGGACAGGAGGAACGCGAGCGCAGTCCAGAGGATGCTGAAACAGCCCATCGAGCAGGCACCGAGCGCCATCCTCAGGCGCAGCACCGGCTCCTCGCGCACCAGCTGCAGGACCGACAGCAGCGCCGCTCCGTAGGGCAGGTCTGATGTCGGCTGGACCCTCGGCAGCAGCCGGCGCAGCAGCACCGCGCCGACCAGCATCAGCGCCGCGGCCATCCCGAAGACCGCCCGCCAGCCGAACGCCCCCGCGACGATCCCGCTGAGCGTGCGCGAGGCGAGCACCCCGAGCAGCAACCCGCTCATCACCGTCCCGACGACCTTGCCGCGCTCGTGCTCGGCGGCCAGGTGCGAGGACATCGGCACGATCACCTGGGCGACGAAGGTGGTCATGCCGACGATCAGCAGGGCCACCTCGAAGATCCACAGTGACGGCGCCAGGCACTCAACCAGCTGCGCGGCGGCGAGCGCCAGCATCGTGTTGGTGATCAGCGCTCGACGCTCGACCAGATCGCCCAGCGGCACAAGCAGCGCGAGCCCAAACACGTAGCCGATCTGCGACACGGTCACCAGCAGCCCGCTGGTCGCCGTGCCGATGTGAAAGGCGCGGCCAATCGTGTGCAGCAGCGGCTGCGCGTAGTACATGTTCGCGACGCAGGCGCCGGTGGCGACGGCGAGCATCAGCACCAGGCCACGGCCAAGCCCGGTCCGCTGCTCGGTCGCGGCGCTCACGTGCGGCCGGTCGCGTGCCGCAACTGCTCGTGGCGGCGCACCAGCTTCACGCGCGGGCGCCCGGCAGGCTCGCCGAGCGCGCGCTCATGGGCGTCGATCGCCTCCCAGCCGGCGTAGTCGACGACCTGGACGCCCGCGCTGCGCAGGCCGGCCAGCAGTTCCTGCGGCGTCAGCGTCGGGTTTGGCAGCCGACCGGCGGCGAAGTCCTCCAGCAGCAGCGCGGTGGTCTCCTGCGCGCACTTCTTGTTGGTCCCGATCACCCCGGACGGCCCGCGCTTGATCCAACCGGCGGCGTACACGCCCGGCAGCGGCCGGCGGCCGTCAGGGTCCAGCACGCGCCCGCCGTCGTTGAGCACCGTCATCCGCCGCTCGTCGAAGGGCACCCCCGGCAGCGGTGCGCCGACATAACCGATAGAGCGCAGCACGAGCCCCGTCTCCAGGCGCTCGCGCACACCGGTCGGCACCGCGCGCAGGGCCCCATCCGGTCCCGGCTGCAGGCTGTTGCGCTCGATCACGATCGCGCCGACGCGTTCCTCGCCCTCGATCTCCACCGGAGAGCTGAGGAAGCGCAGCACGATCCGCCGGGGCTTGCCGGCGGGGGTCATCGCCGCGTACTCCTGCAGCGTCTCGACGTTGCGCCGGGTGGCCAGGTCGCTGTCCGCCAGCGCCGCTGCGCTGGCGGCGTCCAGCTGCACATCCGCCGTGTCGACGATCACGTCCGCCAGCTCCAGGTCCGCGAGCTCACGCAGCTCCGGGTTGGTGAACGCCACCTGCGCTGGTCCGCGGCGACCAAGGACCACGATCTCCTCTATCTCCGAGCGGCGCAGCAGCTCGATCGCATGGTCGGCGATGTCTGTGACGCTCAGCTCCGCCACGGACAGCGCCAGCATCCGCGCCACGTCGAGCGCGACGTTGCCGTTGCCGACCACGACCGCGCGCCTGCAGGAGAGATCGAAATCACGGTCCGCGTAGTCGGGGTGGCCGTTGTACCAGGCCACGAACTCCGTGGCGGACTCGCTCCCGGGCAGATCCTCGCCGGGGATTCCGAGGCGCCGGTCCCCGGGGGTGCCGACCGCGTAGAGCACGGCGTGGTACGCGCTCGCCAGCTGCTCGTGCGAGAGATCTCGCCCGATCTCCACGTTGCCGTGGAAGCGGAAGCCCGGTGCCCGGGCGGTCTTCTCGAAGACGCGCGTCACCGACTTGATCTTCGGGTGGTCGGGGGCGACCCCGAAGCGCACCAGCCCCCAGGGAGTCATCAGCCGGTCAAAGACGTCGACGGTGACCGTTGGCTCGCTGCCTGCGAGCAGCTGCGCCGCCGCGTAGAAGCCGGCCGGGCCGGAGCCGACGATCGCCACGCGCAGCGGGTTCTCAGGGGTGCCTGGTTGAGCGCTCACGTACACGAGCTTAGGGGATTGCGATTGTCGATCGGGTTTCGGGTATTTAGGGTGGGGTGTCCGGGCACCTGCCCGGACACCCCACCCGGCACTCGAGCCCGGTTCCCGGCCGCGACCCACCGGGTGACGGCTCCAGCGGCGCTCAGAGGATGTTGACGGCGCGCGAGATGATCAGTCCGATGGTGATCAGCGACACCAGGGACTGCAGGCCCATCAGCAGCTTCGCCTGCACGCTCAGCGGCATCGTGTCGGTCGGGCTGACCGCTGTCGCGTTGGTCAGCGAGACGTACAGGTAGTCAGCGAACTGCGGGCGCCAGCCCGGGCACAGCTCGACCGTCGCCATCTGCGGGAAGAGCATGTCCGGAGGGCCATCCAGGGCGCCCGCCCGCGTGCCGGGCCCGCCCCGGTCCATCTCCCAGTACCAGAGCGAGAAGATCAGCACGTTGGTCAGCCAGATCAGCACCCCGGCGATGATCAGCGCATGGCCCTGCGTGACGTTGTGCTGGAAGAGGTAGTGGCACAGCAGAGCGAGTGAGATCGCATTGGCAACGCTCGCCAGCCCGGTGACGGCCACCGCCAGCCGGCGCCGCGTGGGATGGCGTCGCTCGATCCTGAAGGGCGAGGCGATCAGCAGAGTCACCAGCAGCAGGATCTCCAGCGCCGGAATCAGCCAGCGTGGTCCGGCGCTGAGCCGCTGGGGCAGCAGCAGCTGCAATGCGATCGCCACGGCGACCACCAGCTGCGGTGGCCAGTGCGCCTCACCGCGGGGCGGTGGCGGGTAGGTCGAGCGCGGTGGCTCGCCGGCGCCGGGGCTGGTGGTCTCGGAGATGCTCATCTTTCGGTAACGGCGGGAAACATATACTTGCTGAGACCCCTGGAAGGAGCTGTACGTGCAGGAGATGGTGATCTACGGCGTGAGCTTCGACATGGTCGGCAAGCAGCCGATCGTGCTGCTCAAGACTGTTGAGAGCAACAAGTTCCTGCCGATCTGGATCGGGCATCCGGAGGCGGCAGCGATCCTGATGAAGCTCCAGGGTGCCAGCACGCCGCGTCCGATGACCCATGACCTGCTGTCAGACATGCTGGGTGAGCTGGAGGTCGAGTGCGTGCGCGTGGCGGTCACCGAGCTGCGCGAGAACACCTTCTACGCCTCCATCAGCCTGCGCACCGCCGGACGCGAGTTCGAGGTCGATTCGCGTCCGAGCGACGCGCTCGCGCTGGCGGTCCGTTCGGGAGCGCCGATCTTCGCGGCCGACGAGGTGATCGCGGAATCCGCGATAGAGTTTGAGCATGAGGTGGAGGACACCGAGGACGTCGTTGAGAAGTTCAAGGACTTCCTCGATCACGTCAAGCCCGACGACTTCCTCGGGTAGCGGCCCGAGCGTCCCCACCCGGTGTTCAGGTAAAGCGTCGCACCAGCCGATACCTGGAACCGAATGAGACGCAGACTCGCACTACCGCTCACGCTGGCCGCGCTCGCGCTCGGCCTCACGCCCGCCGCCGCATCGGCCGCCGGCAACTTTGCAAACGCCGGCCTCCCCGGCGCCTCCCCCACCAATCCCCTGGCGAACATGCCATGGGGTGTCTACCGTGGCCCGCTTGACGAGCTCTACTACGCCTGGCGCTCCGCCCGTGGCAGGGACCGCAAGCTGCTGGCCAAGGAGGCGCTGCAGCCGCTCGCCTACTGGTTTGGAGCGTGGAATCAGGACGCGCTCGCGGCGGACACGGTGCGCAGCTACATCCAGTCCGTGCAGAACGGCAACCCCAACGCGCTGGTGCAGATGGCGGTGTTCCGCGTGGATCCCTGGGAGCACAAGGCCTGCCAGCAGGTTCCCGACCCTCAGCAGGTGGCCAGCTACAGGGATTGGGTGAACAATTGGGCTGCCGGGATCGGCAGCTCGCGCGTGGCGATGGTGCTGCAGCCGGACCTGCCGTTCGAGGCCTGCGCACCCGGCCATTCGCAGGTTGCGGCCCAGGAGATCGCCTACGCGGCGCGGGTCTTCAGCGCGCTACCTCACACCACCGTGTATCTCGATGCGGGCGCCGATGACTGGGAGCGGGTGATTGACATCGTGCCGATGCTGAGGGAGTCCGGGATCCAGTACACGCGAGGCTTCGCGCTCGGCGCCACGCACTACGACAGCACCGGCAACGAGCTGATCTACGGGCAGAAGGTCGTGCGCGCGCTTGCGGCCGACGGGATTCCCGGTATGCACTTCATCATCAACACCGCGCAGAACGGCAGGCCGTTCACCACGCAGCAGTACCCGCAGGAGTTCAAGACCGGGCTGCCCTGCACCAGCGCCGCGCAGCAGCACTGCGTGACGCTTGGGATTCCACCCACGACCCATGTGGCCGCCAACGCCCGGGCCGACGGGCTGAGCCCCAGGCAGGCGGCGATCGCCGCCCGGTTGTGTGACGGGTACCTCTGGTTTGGGCGTCCCTGGCTCTACCTGCAGGCCGGCAAGTTCGAGCGCAACTGGGCGCTGGAGATGGCCGCCACCACGCCGTTCAAGTAACCGCGCGCGGACCTGCGCCGCGGGGCAGCAGTCCCCTGCGCGCCGGCCGTGGTCCGTAATCGGGCACGGCCGGCGCGCAGCGCCGTCGGCTCCGCGGCGGCCGCGGGGAACGGTGGGCCGCGGGGA
>JAJZDA010000013.1 GCA_021851525.1 Actinomycetes bacterium
GACGGTGCCCGAGGCCGTGGAGCCCGAGGAGGCGGCGGAGGAGGACGAGCGTCCCGCGCGCTCCCGCCGGCGCACCCGCGGTGGGCGCGGAGCCCGCAGTGAGGAGGCCGAGAGCGAGGAGCGCGGCGGCGAGCGCGAGGGCCGCGGTGAGCGTCCGGCCCGCGGTGAGCGTCCGGCCCGCGGTGAGCGTGAGGCCCGCGGTGAGCGTGAGGGCCGCGGTGAGCGTGAGGGCCGTGGTGAGCGTGAGGGCCGCGGTGAGCGTGAGGCCCGCGGTGAGCGTGAGGGCCGTGGCGAGCGTGAGGGGGAGCCGGTTGAGGGCATCGTCGAGCTGCTGGCCAACGGTTCGGGCTTTCTGCGCCTGACGCCGCCGGAGCCCTCGGATGATGATGTCTACATCTCCGCCGCGCAGGTCAAGCGCTGTGAGCTGGTCAACGGTGACCGCGTCAGCGGCCCGCGGCGCGCGCCACACCGCTCCGAGCGCTACCCGTCCCTGGTGCGCGTGGACACGGTCAACGGTCGGCCCGCCTCGGAGCTGGCAGACCGGGGCCGCTTCGATGAGCTCCCCGGCAGCTTCCCGACCGAGCGCTTCAAGCTCGGCTCGGATGACCCGACGCTGAAGGCGATCGAGTTCCTCACCCCGTTCGGGCGCGGCTCGCGCGTGGTGATCACCGGTGGTCGCTGGGCGGGCAAGTCACACGCGCTGCGCGCGCTGGCACAGGCTCTGGCGGCCGAGCAGGACGTGAGCGTGTTCATCGCGCTGGCCGGAGTGCGCCCCGAGGAGATCTCCGAATGGTCGACCGGTGAGCAGCGCCCCGGTGCCGCGCTCAGCTTCGCCGCCTCCGCGGACGCTCAGGACGGCGCCGTGGAGCTGGTCGTGGACCAGGCGCGCAGACTCGCGGCGCGCGGTGAGAACGCGGTGGTGCTGGTTGACACGCTCGACGGCCTGCATCCCCTGGCGGCGCGCAAGCTGATGGCCTCCGCGCGCAACATCGTGGACGGTGGCTCGCTGACCGTGATCGCCACCGCAGGCCAGCCGCTGGGCGGCGAGACGACAGTCATCTCGCTGGATGAGCGGCTTGCCAGCGCGGGTCGCTACCCGGCGCTGGAGCTGGCCAGCAGCGGAACCCTGCGGCCCGAGTTGCTGGTCGGCGAAGCGGGCGCCAAGGCCATCACCAAGGAACGTGCGAAGGCGCTCAAGTAGGTCCGCTCAGTAGGCGGTGCAGCGTGACCGCGGGCGCGGCACCGCCTTGTAGGCGGCGCCCTGCCCGCGGTTCCACAGCAGCTGATCAAGCTCCGCGGGGTTCAGCCTGACGCCCGTCGCCGCAGCGGCGGCGACGATCAGCTCCGCCGCGTGCACCGCGCAGGCGCGCAGCTCCACCTCCGGGTCTGAGCCGTGCTCCAGCAGCTCGCCTCTGGCGATCGACGCCCGCAGCCCCGGCTCCAGCTCGAGCACGCCGTCCAGCGCCAGCACGTGGGGCACGAGGTTGTCGGCGAACAGCGTCAGGGAGCCGATGTCGGAGAAGCGCGCGACGCCGGCGCGCTGGAGATCCGCCGCGGTGATCTGCGCGCGCTTGAGGAACGGCACCTCGAGCCCGTGGTAGCGGGAGGTGTCGGCGAAGCAGCGCCAGCGGCGCAGCCGCGTGACCAGCTCCACGGCGGAGCCGTTGGCGGCGTCGACCAGAGCCGTGTAGGAGCCGCCGTACTCAGCCTGCAGGTGAGCGCCCATGTCCCGCAGTGAGGTGGCAAAGAGCGCCATCAGCTGGTGGCCGGGGTCCTGGTCCATGAGCGCCGCCAGCTCGGCCGGCCTGATCAGCTCGAGCTGCGCCGCTGACCAGCGGCCGTGCTCATCGAAGCGGCGCCTGATTCCGGCCGCCACGGTGCGGTAGCCGGTCGGCTGGCTGCGCTTGCGCAGCGTCGGGAACCAGCCGGAGCCGAAGTTGATCGCGTCGAGCGTGAGCCAGAAGGCGGCCTCCCGCTCACGCACGCCGCGCTCCAGCGCCGGCGCCACGCCCAGCGGGGCGGGCGCCGGCAGCGCTGCCGCGTAGGCGGGAATCGCAGCGGTGTTGATGCGCACGCTGCGGGCCTGCTCGGCGACCTGCGCGCAGGCCGCTCTGATCGCGTCGGTGATGACCACTGTGGCCGATACCGTAGGGGTTATGGCAATTGCGGTGGGCGATGCGCACATGGAGGGGCTGCTGGCCGGGCTCAATGAGCCCCAGCGCGAGGCGGTGACGCACGGCGAGGGTCCGCTGCTGGTGCTGGCCGGCGCGGGCTCCGGCAAGACCCGCGTGCTGACGCACCGCATCGCGTATCTGATCGGCACCGGTCAGGCGCGGGCCAGTGAGATCCTCGCAATCACCTTCACCAACAAGGCCGCCGCGGAGATGCGCGGGCGCGCGGAGCTGCTGGTCGGGGCGCGTGTGCGGGCGATGTGGATCATGACCTTCCACGCCGCCTGCGTGCGGATCCTGCGCGCGCACGCGCAGCGCCTCGGTTACACGCGTCAGTTCACGATCTATGACCAGGCGGACTCCCGCCGCCTGGTCAAGCGCTGCATGGAGGAGCAGGGAGTCGACCCCAAGCGCTTCACCCCGGCGGCCATTCACAGCCAGATCTCCGACGCCAAGAGCCGCATGCGTGACGCCGAGAGCTACTCCCAGATGGTCGGCTCGTTCTTTGAGCGCACCGTCGCCGACGTGTACGGCAGCTACGAGCGGGAGCTGCATCGCATGAACGCGATGGACTTCGATGATCTGCTGGTTCGCACAGTCAACGTGTTGGAGCTCTTCCCAGAGGTCCGCACCAGCTACCAGGAGGCGTTTCGCCACATCCTCGTCGACGAGTACCAGGACACCAACCCGGTGCAGTACCGCCTGCTGGAGCTGCTCACCGGCGAGCGGCGCAACCTGACTGTCGTAGGCGACCCGGACCAGAGCGTCTACGGCTTCCGCGGCGCGGACATCGGCAACATCCTGAGCTTCGAGCAGCGCTTCCCGGACGCGACCGTGATCCGGCTCGAGCAGAACTACCGCTCCACGCAGACGATCCTCGACGCGGCCAACGCGGTGATCCTGAACAACCGCGGCCGCAAGGAGAAGCGGCTGTGGACAGAGCTCGGGCAGGGCGACCCGATCCATGTCCGTGAGCTCGACGATGAGCACGCCGAGGCCCGCTTCGTGGCGGGTGAGATCGAGCGGCTGGTGGACGACGGCGCCTCCCGCAGTGAGGTGGCTGTCTTCTACCGCACCAACGCGCAGTCACGCGTGCTCGAGGACACGCTGGTGCGCGGCGAGGTCCCATACCAGGTGGTGGGCGGCACGCGCTTCTACGAGCGCGCCGAGATCAAGGACGCGATCGCCTACCTGACGGCGCTCGTCAACCCGCAGGACGCCGGTGCGTTCACTCGGATCGTGAACTCTCCGCGCCGCGGGATCGGCGCGACCTCCGTCGCCAGGGTGCTCTCGCAGGCCAACACCACCGGTGACCCGGTCTGGGAGGTGGCGGGCGCGCCGGAGCGGATCCCGGGGCTGGGCAGCGCCGCGGTGAAGGCGCTCACGCGCTTCATGGACACGATTCGCGCCCTGCGGGAGCGCGCGCAGGCGCAGGGCCCGGTGGCGGCGCTGCTGGGCGAGGTGCTCGAGCAGAGCGGATACCTGGAGGCGCTGCGCGCGGAGCGCACGATCGAGGCGCAGGGGCGGATCGAGAACCTCGAGGAGCTGGTCAACGTCGCCGCGGAGTACGACTCCGCTGAGAGCGAGCAGCCGAGCCTCGGAGAGTTCCTGCAGCAGGTCTCGCTGGTGGCGGACGCCGACACCCGCGATGATGACGCCGGCCTGGTGACGTTGATGACGCTGCACAACGCCAAGGGGCTCGAGTACCCGATCGTCTTCATGATCGGCTGTGAGGACGGCATCTTCCCGCACTCACGCGCGCTGGAGGAGGGGGGCGTGGAGGAGGAGCGCCGGCTCTGCTACGTCGGGATCACGCGGGCGCAGCGTGACCTCTACATCACCTACGCCCGCCAGCGGACCGTGTTCGGCGCGATGAACTACGCGCTGCCGAGCCGTTTCATCGCCGAGATCCCCCCGCAGCTCACCGACCGTGAGGAGCCGCGCCCACGCGGCGCCGGCGGCTTCCGCGAGCGGCTGACCTCGTGGAGCGCCGGCGGGCAGGGCGGCTCAGCCAACCCGGCGACGGTGCGCATCGGCCCGCGTCCCGCTCAGGAGCTTCCTGACTTCCGCATGGGGGAGGAGGTGACCGACGCGAAGTTCGGCGAGGGCACGGTGATCGGCCTGGAGCCGGGCGGGATCGTGGTGGTGCGCTTCCGCCGGGACGGCTCGGAGCGCAAGCTGATGAGCCAGTACGCGAACCTCAGCCGGCGTTGAGCGGCGCGATCGTTTAAGTTCCAGGCGATGGCAGCTGAGATCATCGACGGCAAGGCGGTCGCCGCGGAGGTTCGCGCGCAGGTGGCGCGCGACGTGCAGGCATGGGTGCAGGCCGGCAACCCACAGCCTGGATTGGCGACCGTGCTGGTGGGCGAGGACCCGGCGTCCGCCGTGTACATCGCGGGCAAGCGCAGGGCCTGCACGGAGGTCGGCATCGCCGACCTGCACCGCCACCTGCCGGCGCACAGCACCCAGCAGCAGGTGGCCGAGCTGATCTCAGAGCTCGCCGCGGACCCGGGCGTGAGCGGCATCCTCCTGCAGCTGCCGGTCCCCGGGCAGATGCAGGGCAACGAGCTGACCGCGCTGATCCCGCCGCTGAAGGACGTTGACGGCCTGACGCCGATGAGCGCCGGGCTGCTGGCCCAGGGAGCGCCGGGATTGCGCCCCTGCACGCCCGCCGGGGTGATCGCGCTGCTGGACCACGCCGGCGTGCAGATCGAGGGCGCTGAGGCCGTGGTGGTGGGGCGCTCTGACCTCGTCGGCAAGCCGGTCGCGGCGCTGCTGCTGGCGCGCAACGCGACGGTCACCGTCGCGCACTCCCGCACGCGTGATCTGGCGGCGGTGTGTGCGCGCGCGGACATCCTGATCGCCGCGGTCGGTGTGCCGAGGCTGCTCGGTGCTCAGCACGTGAAGCCCGGCGCGACCGTGATCGATGTCGGCATCAACCGCACCGACGCGGGCCTCGTGGGCGACGTGGACTTTGAGGCGGCGGCCGCCGTGGCCGGCCGGATCACCCCGGTTCCCGGCGGGGTGGGGCCGATGACCATCGCGATGCTGCTGCGCAACACGCTTTCGGCCGCGCAGCTGCAGGCGCGGTGAGCCTGAGCCTCTCACGGCCGCGCGCCGGCGAGTGGCTGGCCCTGCTGGGCTCCGTGGGGTTGACCGTGACCCTGTTCGCGGCGCACTGGTACGCGGCGCCCGCGCGCTTTCGCGCCTCACTGCTGGCGCTCGGTGAGCCGGTCAGCGCCAGCGGCTGGCAGACGTTCGGCTGGCTGGGCCCGCTGTGCCTGCTGGTCGGGCTCCTGGGGATCGCGGCGTTCCTGCTGGCGGCCGGGTGTGCCTCACCGGCGATGCCGGTGATCAGCGTCACGCTGCTGATGCCGTTGGCGCTGGTGCTGGTGCTGGCGCTGGCTGTGCGGGAGCTGGTAGCGCGGCCCGCGCTGCAGCTGCCGGCGGGTGCCGGCGGGCCGCTGCAGACGCTCGGCGGTGCCTACCTGGGCCTGGGCTGCGCGCTGCTGATCGCGCTCGGCGCGTGGCTGTGCCTGCGCCGTGACGCTGTGGCGCCGGGTGACGCGCCGGTGCTGATCGAGACCTTCCGGATCGGCCCGCCCTCGCCCGGGGCTGAAGCCTAGAATGGTTGCGATGCTCGAACGGGAAACGGTGGATCACGTCGCGCGGCTGGCGCGCCTGGCGCTCAGCGACGCGGAGACCGACGTGATGGCGGTTGAGCTCTCGAAGATCCTCGACCACATCGAGGCGATCAGGACGCTCGACCTGGACGGGGTCGAGCCGACCTCGCACGTGATCGACGTGGTCAACGCGCTGCGGGCGGACGTGCCGCACCATTCGCTGCCGCGTGAGCTGGCGCTCGCCTCGGCGCCGGATCCCGTGGACGGCGGCTTCGGCGTGCCCAGCCCCGGTGCCTCCGCGCAGTGAGCGACGCGCTCCTGAACCTGACGGCGGCCGCCGCGGCCGCCGCGATCCGCGCCGGTGAGCTCGACCCGGCGGAGCTCTTCGAGCTCTACCGCGAGCGTGCCGCCGCGGACTCCCTGAACGCCTTCAGCTGGCTCTGCGACGGCGCTCCCGACGCGGGCTTTGACCGCTCCACGCCGCTGGCCGGGGTGCCGCTCGGGGTCAAGGACCTGTTCTGCACCGCGGGGATCCCCACGCAATCCGGGTCCCGGATTCTCGAGGGCTACCGCCCGCCGTACACCGCCACCGTGGTCGAGCGCCTCTACGCGGCCGGCGCGACGCTGCTGGGCAAGACCCACCAGGATGAGTTCGCGATGGGCTCATCCAATGAGAACTGCGCCTTCGGGCCGGTGCTGAACCCGTGGGATCGCACGCGCGTGCCCGGAGGCTCCTCCGGCGGCAGCGCCGCCGCCGTTGCCGCCGGGCTGGTGCCCTGGGCGCTGGGCACCGACACCGGCGGCTCGATCCGCCAGCCCGCTTCGTTCTGCGGGATCGTCGGGTTGAAGCCCACCTACGGCTCCTGCTCGCGCTACGGCATGATCGCCTTCGCCTCCTCCCTTGACCAGGCCGGACCGCTGACCCGTGACGTGAGCGACAGCGCGCTGCTGTTCTCGCACATGGTCGGGCAGGACGCCAACGACTCAACCTCGCTGGCCTTCCCCGAGCCGGTGCGGATGCCGGCGCGGCGCGAGCTGAGCGGCGTGCGCCTGGGCGTGCCCGAGGAGCTGCTGAGCGCCGACAGCGGGATTGACCAGGGGGTGCGCGAGAGCTTCGAGCAGACGCTCTCGCTGGCTCGCGGCCTCGGTGCGGTGGTCTCACCGTGCCGTCTGCCGCACGCCCCGCACGCGCTCTCCGCCTACTACATAGTCGCGCCCGCCGAGGCCTCCGCCAACCTCGCGCGCTTTGACGGCGTGCGCTACGGGCTGCGGGTGCCGGGCAACGGTGATCTGGAGTCGATGTACAGCGCCACCCGCGCCGCGGGCTTCGGCCCGGAGGTCAAGCGCCGCATCATGCTCGGCACCTACGCGCTCTCAAGCGGCTACTACGACGCGTACTACGGCACCGCGCTGCGCGTCCGCACGCGGATCGCCCAGGACTTCCAGCGCGCGTTTGAGCAGTTCGACTTCATCGTCACGCCGACGGCTCCCGGCACCGCCTTCGAGCTCGGCGCGAAGTCCAGCGACCCGCTGGCCATGTACCTCAACGACTTCTGCACGGTGCCGATGTCACTGGCCGGCATCCCGGCGATCTCGATCCCGGCGGGGCTCAGCGAGGGGCTGCCGGTCGGCTTCCAGCTGGCCGGCCCGGCGTTCAGTGAGAACCGCCTGCTGGACGCCGCCTTCGCGCTGGAGCAGGCGATCGGCTTCGACGGCTCCCCGGCGCGTGCCGGAGGTCGGGCATGAGCGGCGCAGCCGTCGAGTATGAGCCGGTGATCGGCCTCGAGATCCACGTGCAGCTGAGGACCCGCACGAAGATGTTCTGCGGCTGCGAGCTGTCCTTCGGCGATGAGCCCAACGTGCACACCTGCCCGCGCTGCCTGGGGCTGCCGGGAACGCTGCCGGTGGTCAACGCCCAGGCGGTCCACTACGGGATCATGATCGGCCTCGCGCTGGGCTGTGAGATCGCGCCGCGCTCACAGTTTCATCGCAAGAACTACTTCTACCCGGACCTGCCCAAGGGCTACCAGATCTCCCAGTACGACGTGCCCATCTGCGGCCCCGGAAAGCTCGGTGAGGTGCGCATCCACCGCGTGCACCTGGAGGAGGACGCGGCCAAGCTCGTGCACGTGGGGGAGAGCGGCCGGATCCACGGCGCGGATCGCAGCGTCGTTGACTTCAACCGCGGCGGAACGCCGCTGGCGGAGATCGTCACCGAGCCGGACCTGCACTCCGCTGATGAGGCCCGCGAGTGGCTGAACCTGCTGCGCACGACGCTGCGCGCGATCGGGGTCTCCGATGTGAACATGGAGGAGGGGTCGCTGCGCTGCGACGCCAACGTCTCCGTGCGGCCGCTCGGCTCAGACCAGCTGGGCACCAAGACGGAGCTGAAGAACATGAACTCCTTCCGCTTCCTGGCGCAGGGCGTGAAGGCTGAGATCGAGCGCCAGACCGCGCTGCTGCGCGCGGGCGAGCAGGTGCAGCAGGAGACGCTTCACTTTGATCCCGCCAGCGGCCGGCTGACGCCTTTGCGCTCCAAGGAGCAGGCCCACGACTACAGGTACTTCCCGGAGCCTGACCTGGTGCCGCTGGTGGTCACCGAGGCGATGCTCGAGCGGGCTCGCGCGGAGCTGCCGGAGCTGCCCGCCGACCGCGCGGCGCGGCTCGAGCGCGATCTGGGGCTGAGCGGTGAGCGTGCCCGCGAGCTGGCCTTCCGCCCCGAGCTGGGCGACTTCTATGAGGCCGCGCTGGCGGCCGGCGGCCCGCAGCTTGACGCCGTTGCGCTGGCCAATTGGATCCCACCGCTGGTGGAGCGCATCGGCTCCGACGCGGACCCCGCCGGCAGCCGCGTGAGCCCGTCCGCGCTGGCTGCGCTGGTAGCGCTGGTGAGCTCGCGGGCCGTCAGCCAGACGGCTGCGCGCGACGTGCTCACGCTGATGGTCCAGAGCGGCGATCAGCCGGCGACGATCGTCGAGCGCGAGGGGCTCGGGGCGATCGGCGGCGATGACTCCGGGCTGGCGCAGGTGGTTGCCGCGGCGATCGCCGCTGACCCCGATGCCGCGGAGAAGGTCAGGGACGGCAACATGAAGGCCGTCGGGCCGCTGGTCGGCTACGTGATGCGCGAGACCAAGGGGCGCGCTGACGGCGGGGAGATAACCCGCCTGATCCGCGAGCAGCTGGGTTTGTGAGCGGCGTCAGCACGCGGCCCGCTGGCCGCGTGCGAGCTTTGGTGCAGCCGCTCAAGTGGCGCGCCGCGTGAGCCGAAGAAGACCCTGACAGGGTCGTCAAAACTGAAAAACGCCGAACGGTCACCTGCAATGACTTGTTGCAAGATGGTTGCAGGACTGGACGAACATCGCGGCATGGTTTACCGTCAACTTGCAGGGCAACTTGCAGGGACGTACGGGACCGGATGCGTACGACCGGAACCGAACAGGCACTAATGGATTAAGCCAGGGGGAATGTCAAGTGCGCGCTCTCGTCACGGGTGGGGCAGGTTTCATAGGTTCTCACATCGTCCGGCGTCTGCTTGGCGCCGGATATGAGGTCAGGGTCGTCGATAACCTCGCGACCGGCAGGCTCTCGAACCTCGAGGACGTCTTTGAGGACGTGGAGCTCTTTGAGGTCGACATCCGCGACGCGGAGGGCCTCAGCCGCGCGATGGTCGGCTGCGACGCCGTCTTCCACCTCGCCGCGCTGCCGTCGGTGCCGCGCTCCATCGCCGATCCGGCCGCCAGCCACGACGTCAACGCCACCGGCACGCTCAACGTCCTGATCGCGGCGCGCGACGCGGGCGCCAGCCGCGTCGTGTTCGCCTCGTCCTCCTCGATCTACGGCGCCGCGCGTGAGCTGCCCAAGCGCGAGGACATGCGCCCGCTGCCGATCTCACCGTATGCCGTCTCCAAGCTCGCGGCCGAGAGCTACGGGCGCAGCTTCCATGAGATCTACGGTCTGGAGACCGTCGCGCTGCGCTACTTCAACGTCTTTGGCCCGCGCCAGAATCCGCGCTCGGAGTACGCCGCGGTGATCCCGAAGTTCATCTGGGCCTTCCGTCACAACCAGGCGCCGATGATCAACGGCGACGGCGAGCAGTCACGTGACTTCACCTACGTGGAGAACGTGGTGAACGCCAACATGGCGGCGATGAAAGCCCCCGGGATTGGGGGACGGGTCTACAACATCGCCTGCGGCCACGGGATCACGCTGAATGAGATCGCCTCGCGCCTGCAGGCCCAGATCGGGGCGACCGTCGACGCGGTGCATGGGCCCGATCGGGCCGGTGACGTGCGCCATTCGATGGCCGACATCTCCCAGGCGCGCGCCGACCTCGGGTATGAGCCGAGCGTCTCGCTCGAGGAGGGCCTGAAGCGCACCGTTGAGCACTTCGACGTTGAGACCGAGGGTGAGCCGGCCGAGGAGCTCCTGCAGTCCGGGCGTCCCGCGGTGCGCAGCTTCGCGCTGCAGTCCGCGCCCGGCGCATCCGCTGCACCGGCCGGCGCGAAGCTGCTGATCACCGGTGGCGCCGGATTCATCGGCTCACATCTGGTGGAGGCGCTGGTCAAGCGCGGCCGCGGTGAGCAGATCGTCGTGCTAGACGATCTGTCGACCGGCAGCATCGAGAACATCGGTCACCTGCTGGACGGGGATCAGGTGCGCTTCGTGCGCGGCTCCGTGAACGACTCCGATCTGGTCGACGAGCTGATGCGCGGCGCCAGCAAGTGCGTGCACCTGGCCTCCGCCGTGGGCGTGCAGATGATCGTCAATGAGCCGCTGGACACGCTGATGCGCAGCGTGCGCGGGTCAAACGTGGTGATGCACTCGGCGACGCGCAACGGTGTGCACGTGCTCTTCAGCTCGACCTCCGAGGTCTACGGCAAGCAGAGCCACAACGCGCTCACCGAGGAGGACGACCTGATCTTCGGCTCGCCCGCCAAGGGCCGCTGGTCCTACGCCATCGCCAAGACCTTCGGCGAGGCGCTGCTGCACGGATATCACCGCCAGCGTGGCTCAGAGGCCACTGTGGTGCGCCTCTTCAACACCGTCGGCCCGCGCCAGACCGGCACCTACGGGATGGTGCTGCCGCGCTTCGTGCGCCAGGCGCTGGCCGGTGAGGACCTGACCGTCTACGGCGACGGTGGCCAGACGCGCTGCTTCACGCACGTGGGGGACACGGTCGCGGCGCTGCTGGCGCTGCTTGACAGCGAGCATTCCGCCGGGCGGACGTTCAACATCGGCAACGGCGAGGCGATCTCCGTGCTGGATCTGGCGCGGCGCGTGATCGAGCGCAGCGAGAGCAGCTCCGGCGTGGTGCTGGTCCCGTATGCGCAGGCTTACGGCGACGGCTTTGAGGAGCTCGGCACCAGGCGCCCGGACACCGGCGCGCTGCAGGAGCTCACGGGCTGGAAGGTGCGCTTCACGGTCAACGACGCAATTGACGACGTGATTGCGCATGAGCGCGCGCGGCTGGAGGCCGATCTCCAGCTGCAGCGGTTCGGGAACCAGAGCGAGAGCTGAGATGCATCCCGCCGCGGCTTTCGCGCTCGCGCTGGCGGCCACATTCCTGTTGACGCCGGTGGCGATTCGCGTCGCCCGCCGAACCCACTTCTTCGATCTCCCCGCCGGTTACAAGGGCCATCGCAGCCCGACGCCGTATCTCGGTGGCTCGGCGATCGTGCTGGGGCTGCTGTTCGCGGTGCTGGTCGCCGGCGGCACGCACTCCCGTTACACGCCGATCCTGATCTGCGCGGCCGCGGTCTGGGTGCTCGGCACGATCGATGACCGCGTGAACCTGCCGATCCTGGCGCGGGTCGCCGTGGAGGTTGGCGTTGGGGTCACGCTCGCCGCCACCGGCCTGGGCTGGAACGTCTTTCACCAGGGGCTGGCAGACGGCGCGCTCAGCGTGTTCTGGATGGTCGGCGTGATGAACGCCTTCAACCTGATGGACAACATGGACGGAGCCTCCGCCACGACGGCCGCGGTCTCCGCGCTTGGCGCGGGCACGCTCGCGCTGGTCTCGGGGCGCACCGGCCTGGCGCCGCTGTGCTTCGCCACGGCCGGCGCGTGCATCGGCTTCCTGCCGCGCAACCTCGCCAATCCGGCGAAGATCTTCATGGGCGACGGCGGCAGCCTGCCGGTCGGGATGCTGATCGCCGCGGTGGCGATGAGCGCCGTGAACCGCAGCTACCTGGGCCCCAGTGGGGTGGTGATTGCCGCGCTGCTGGTGGGCCTGGTGATCTTCGACACGACGCTGGTCAGCGTCTCCCGTTCCCGTGCGGGGCGCTCGGTCTTCACCGGCGGTCGTGACCACACCACGCATCGGCTCGCCGGCGTGGTGGGGACTCCGCGCCGGGTGGCGCTGACGCTGGCGGTGACGCAGCTGGCGCTGTGCGCCATCACGATCGCGATCTCCCAGGCGGGGCGCGGTTGGGTGCTGGTCTCCGGCGGTGTTGCGCTCGCGTTCGGGATCGTCGTGCTGTGGCAGTTCGAGACCGCCCCGTGGTTCCGGGTCGTGCGCCCCCCTTTGGCGCCGGGCGCCGCAGCCTCGGCGGAGAAGCCGAAGCGGTCGCTGCGACGGATGGCGTCGGTCTGAGCGCCGAGGATCGGCCTCCGGGCGTGGCCGCCCGCTGAGCGATGAGCCGCTCTCAGTAGGTCCAGGGCAGGCTGGCGTTGATCGCGCCCCTGGCGTGCGAGCGGTGCAGCTCTATGGCGCGGAAGCTGCTGCCCCGCGTGGGCGCCGGGATCACTGCGCTGAAGACGCCGCCCGCGGCCGGGTGGAAGGTGCTCACGGTGCGCCAGCGGGAGCCGTGGCGCTGCTGCACAGCCACCGCCCCGCGCCGCGGCGCGACTCCCCAGATCTGGGCGTGGGTGCCGTCGGCGGCCACCACGAGGGGGAAGCTGTAGGCGGTGTATGACGGCTTGCGCTTGCCGTTGTAGAAGTAGATACCGGAGTAATAGGTGGTCGCGTAGGCCTTCCCCGGCTGGTCGCGGATCAGGTACCAGAGGACGGTGCTGACGCCCTCCTTCCAGAAGACGTAGAACGACTGCTCCAACCAGTGCGCCTGCTTGAGCAGCGGCAGGCCACCCTTGGGGTTGGGCGGGTTGGAGTCGTAGCTGAACTCCGTGACCCAGAGCGGCTTGGCGCGGGCGGGGAGCACGGTCCGCAGCCGCAGGCCGGCGTTCACGACCTTGGTGAGCTTCGCCAGGTCAGGCGCGGACGCGTCGTTGGTGTTGACGGCGGGCGTGGTCGGCGAGCCCACTTCGTAGGGGTCGGACGCCATCACATCGAAGTGCACCGGGTCATTGCAGACCTTCTGCAACTTCGCGTTGAGGCAGAGCACGTTCTCCAGGAAGGTCACCGGCGCGACCCGGCCCAGCCGTGTGCCGGGCGGATCCCCGTATGACTCGAGCCCGCTGAAGATCACCACATCGCTGGCCACGGCGGACTTCACGCCGGCGTAGAAGGCGTTGAGCATCCCGCGGTAGATCGCGGCCCCGGTGTTGACCCAGGTGCCGTGCGAGCGTGTCCACTGCGGCCCCAGCTTGATCGAGAGGTTGGCCTCGGCCCAGTCCTGGTAGTAACGGACCCGGGGTAGCGCGTGACCGGGGTTCAGCGGATCCGCGTAGTGGCCGTCGTAACGCGTGGCCAGCGCCTTCATGAAGGCACGGAAGGCCTTGTCGTTGGGGACGTAGGCCTGGGTCAGCGCCGCCGCGCTGCTCGACGCCTCCGCCCATCGCGGCGCGTCGGTGACCATGAACATCGGCTGGACTCCGGCCTTGGCCAGCGTGCGCACGACGGTGTCCAAATCCGACCAGTTGCCGTAGGCCGCGTTTGCGGGGTTGGCGGCGTTGGTCCCGACCGCCGGCGCGTGCGTCTCATACCCGGTCCAGTCGACCTCCACCTCCGCAATCCGCGCCCCCGACGCATGAACGTTGCGAGCCCACTGCACCGTGGTCTGAGCCGGGTTGTTCGGGTAGATCCAGACGTCGTCCACGAAGCCACGCGTGAACGTCGCCGCGCTGGCGTTGCCGGCGATGAGGACGACTCCCGCGACTGAAGCTAAACGCGCAGACCTAACCAGCCAACGCCACCGTGCCGAAAATGCCATCAGGCGAGGATAGTCGGGAAGGAAGACGGGTCCGTGGCTGTGGGCCGCGACACCGAGAGACGCGCCCGGCGCTAATCGACAACAGAACCACTGAGCGGCAACAGAACCACAGTTCAAGACGGCTGACCGATGCCGTGGCCCACCTCCGTCAGATCCGCTAGATCCCCGTCAGGTGGGGCGGCACCGACTGCATGAGCCGCCTAGCGCTTTGGGCGACCTGCCGGCTGGGTCTCGCGTGAGCGCATCTCGTCTCTCACCGCGGGCGCGAGGTCCGCGAGCACAGGGTCCTCGACCTCGTTCAACGACGGATCGGTGCGCTGATAGAGCAGCCTCACGTGGTTGTCGGTGCGTGTGATCGCGCCGCGCTCCCATCGCTGGTAGGCCTCCGAAACGGACTTCGCGTAGTAGTGGTTGATGCGCAGGAGGTTGTCCAGGCCGTCGCCTGGTTTGGCCATCGGGGTCGGCTGCGTGCGCCAGGGCCTTGCACGGCTTGGGTGAAAGAGGACGTGCGGTGACGTGACGTGAGTGAACGTGCGCCCAGGCATGACTATCGGCTTTCCATATTGAGCGAGGTCGTGGTCGTCCGCCGCACGCCTGAGGAAGTTCTCGATCAGCAAACCCGAGGGACGATCATGCAGGTCACTGGTGCCATAGACATGCCAGCGGATCGCGAAACCAGGCGCGCGATCGAAGCGCCCGATCACGTTCGCTAGCGAGTCTCCTGAAGGAGAGAAGAGAAATTCGTCGATGTCCAAGAATGCGAGATGGCGAACATGCCCCCGAGTGGTGAGGAGACAGTGGCGGTATGCGGTGAACTGGGCGGCGGGCGCAACCGCAGGCCAGTCAACCAGTACGACCAGCCCTGCATCAACGTACGGGCGTACCACGGGCTCCCAGTCGTCCGCGCTCCGGTTGTTGTATAGGTAGAAGCGCTCAACGCCCATAAGGTGGTGAAAGGCAAGCCACTCGGCGAGGTAAGGCGCCTCGTCCCTGAAGATCGCGCAGATCGCTAGCGTCGTTTCCCGCCGGTCGCGGTGACGGATCCGCCAGCGGATGTCGCGGAGGAAGGTTGCAGTTGGTACAGGATGCATCGCTGGCCCGTCAGTTCCGTCGCAGGCCCCGGAGAAACAGTCGTAGCCCGGTGCCGCACCCGGCGCGGATTGCAGCAGTAATGGAGTAGCCCTCAGCCGAGCTGAGCAAGTTCCTCACCGTCCGACAGCTTTGGTGTCTTGGCCGGCAGCTTGTTCGTGGATACCGCAGAACGGTAATACGGGTTGCTTTGGAAGAGTTCGTCGACAGGGGCGAATGCCTCCAGCTTGCCCTGGACCACGACCATCACCCGGTCGCAGATATCAAGGGTTGAAAGCCGGTGAGCCACGATGAACAAGGTCAAGTGATCCTTGAGCCTGACGAGAGATTCTTGAATTGTCTGCTCAGCCAGCGGGTCCAACGCGCTTGTCGGCTCGTCCAGCACGAGCACCTCTGGGTTAGCAGCGAGTGCTCTCGCAAGGCAAATTCTCTGCTGCTGGCCACCGGAGATAGCGTCGGCGCGCGGACCAACCACCGTGCTGTATCCCGACGGCCAGCCGGAGATCTCGTCGTGAATCCCAGCAAGCTGCGCAGCACGAACCACAGACTCGTCTGATAGGTCCCGAAAGAAGCGGATGTTGTCGGCGACTGAGGCATGGAGCAGGCGCGGCTCTTGGGGTACGTACGCAAAGACGCGGTGCCAGTCGGATCTGGTGATGTCCAGGGCTGGCACACGATTCACCAGGTAGTCGCCGCTGTTCGGTGCTCGCAGCCCAAGCAGCAGTTGGACGAGCGTGGATTTCCCGGCTCCTGAGGGCCCCACTATTCCGATCGCCTCGCCGCGGGCGACCGTAAAGTCGACGCCGCTGAGCGCTGACCGGTTGCCTTCGTAGGCGAACGACACCTCCCGGAAGGCGATCTCATCGACCCGCTCAAGCGATTCTGCGCCCTCCGGGTGGGCACTGGCGCGGTACCTTGTCGCGGCCTTCCGGACGCGCTCGACATACGGCTGCGACTGGCGCAGAGACTGGATCGATGACTGCACCTGCTGCCCATAGGCGCCGGAGCGCACGAGCATGAGGACCACCACGCCAAGTTCGGCAAGATGGCCCGTGCCGACGGCGTGGAGCGCTGCCAGGGCCGCCAGCAGGACGAGATAGATGAAGGCCTGATAGACGCCTGTGACGAGATTGCCCAGCCAGTTCGTCTGGAGGTTGGGGCCGCGAAAGTCAGCGACGAGGCGGTCTAGTACCGCGCGTTGACGCCCTTCGACGCCGAAGATATGCGCCTCCTCTGCGAGGCGGACTGCCTCGTTGACTCCGCCTGCATACGCCATCCATCCTTGTGACAGCGCCTCCGCCCGACGGTGGCCCATGTTCGCCAACGGCCTCAGGAGGAACGAAACGCCGCCGACGATGACGATGATGCCGACGGCCGCGACAGGGCTGACAGCGACAGCCGATGCCACGAGCACGCCGAAAGTGATGAGAGCAACCACGAACTGAGCAGCGACGGCGTAACCGAGCGTGGCCTGCGTTGTCTGATTAGTCAACAACTCCTGAAAATGACCTTCGCGGTCCTGCGACTGCACCGCCCAGGAAGCTTCTGAGAATGCGGCGAAGAGCTCACTGCGCAGGCGTGCTTGTGTCGTATCCGAGATCCTCGCCGGAAGGAACGAGATGGCCACTGCGAGGAGCAGTCTGACGAGCGCAAGCGCAATGCCGAGTTCTAAGAGCGAGCCAACACTTGCGTTGGCATGCAGCGGTCCGAGGCTCAGATGCTCGTGCGTGCGGTGGTCGGCGAGCATCAGCGCGGTCTGCGCGAGAATCGCAAGGACCGCAGCTTCAGCAAGGCCAGCGAGGACCGATGCTGCGCCCAGCGCAGCAACATGGCCTGGCATTCGCCTGATTAGGTCTACGACCTGCGCCTGGATGAACCGCGACGATCGCGCTCGGTTCCGTGCTGGTTCAAAGTTGATGGGCGGTGTGGAGTTCGAGATGGTGACCGTTCCCTCAGTCCAAGGTGCGGGCAAGTGCGGGTGTGGCAGCGCCGCAGGATCGCCCGCTTTCATAGTCGACAAGCTCATGCGAGGCCTTTAGATTCGCCGCCGCAGCTGCGGCAGACGCGCTGGAGACGGTGGGCGCGAGCACGCCGCTTCCGGGCCGCGCCTTCGCGGGGATCGTCACATCACAGAAGATAGATGGTGGCCTGGCGCCAGCGAGGCGTGGTGGGCGAACTGCCTGGCTGCTCTGGGACGTGGCAGGGGAACCACTGCCGCAGTCGTCAGGTAGGCGTCTACACGCGCTGCGCTGAACGAGCGTGCTTTGCACGCCTCGAGTGTCAGCAGACTCTGGTCCAACGTTTCCGGCATCATCCCGAGAGGGGAGTGGGTTACCTGAGTCCTAGTCTCGACCGCAGCCGAACCCGCTGACGCAGGCGCCAAAGCGGGGGCTTACGCTCGGGTGTCTTGATAATCGGATGCGCGGACGTGTCAGCAACGACCAGCCAGTACGCGGCGTAAGCGTTGCGTCCAGGCCTAATCAGAGCTTCGCCCGGCCGTTGGTGCAGGTGGGTCAGCGTCGGGTCGGTCCGTCCGCTTCGCCGCGCCGCACTGCGTAGCTCACGCTCCAAGCGCGGAAGTGGCCAATCGTTGACGTGGTACTGGTTGGAAGTGGATCCGTGATAGTCAGGGTTAGGGAATGAGCAAATCAGCGACTGCACGGAGTGGAAGACGTGCTCAAGGGCACCAGCCGCGTCGCTGAGATGCTCCAGGACCTCAAACATTATGGCCGCGTCGGCTTCGGGAAGACGCGATGCGCAGAGGTCATGGCCGTAGAAGAACTCTCGGCCGTGAGGCCAAGCAATCTGTTCGGTTGAGTCGGGTATCCAGAGGTCGAATCCGCGCACCGACGCCGCTGTCCAAGAGAGCATCTCCGTGCCGTACCCTGCGCCGCAGCCGAGGTCCAGCACGTGTCGGTTGCCGACCAGGCCTAGCGCGAATGCGTACCGCGCGGCATGCTCGCTCATCACGGCCGCAGAGGCCACTCGTGGCCGCGCGCGCTCGTCGACGTCATCGGGCTCGCTCACCACGCGCTCCGACTCGCCAAGCTGCTGATAGTTCGTTTTGTGCTCAAGGAACCTACCCGGTTGATTTGCGGCCTGAAGAGCTCCGACGCGTCCCCAGGATATCCAGGCCCGACCCATCGAGAGCGGTGCGGCATATCAAGATCGTCAGTTCTCTCAGGGCTTTGAGATATTGCAACGTAGTTGTGCGGGACCGTTGCCCAGACTCTCAGTTGGCTTACCTTGCCCCGATCTCGTCCAGCAGGTCTGCGAGGTGAGCGGTCAGCCTCGCCCGGCTGAGGGCATCGCTGTCGCGAACAAAGCTCACGTCGCGGGCCTCCGTGATCGAGCGGACCGCTCCCGCGACATCTCCCGGGGGCACAACCTGGGTGCCGGCATGCGCGCTGATCAAGGCCGCCGCGTCGGTGAACGGCTGGCCTACATAGATGATCGGCTTCTGAGTCGCCAAGTATTCAGATAGCTTTGCAACTACGTGGCCCCTCAGGACTGGATCTGCGTGCTTGGGACCAGCGACCAGCAGAACGCTGCACCTGAGCAGTTCATCGGCCGCTCGGTCATGTGCGAGGAAGCCCGTTTGCTCGACTAGACCCGAGAGTCCCACATCAGCGATCTCGCGCAAGAGTCCAGGCTGAGGAGGGCCGATCAGCCTGATCGCGTCGAGCCGGCCTGAAGCACCAGAGTTGAAGACGCGTACGGCCTCCCACATCGTCCGAAGGTCTTGTGTGCCTGGGTAGTAGGTCCCGAGATAGCCGAGCGTGAATCGACCATCCGCTTCGCTGGTAGTTGCAGGTACGCCGTCGTGGCCATTTCTGATGACGTGCACCTCTCGGCTCCATGCGGAGCCGAACATCGATGCCCAAGAGGGGGAGACGGTGACCAGCGCCGACGCCTCGCGGCCGATCTCAGCCTCGAGGCGTTGCGCCCGAGTGATCACGGGCGAGTCGGAGGGGAGCATCGCTGACCACGGATCACGAAATTCGGCAACCCAGGGGGTGCCGAGGCGTCGGTGGATTCTCCGTGCGATCAGGTGCGCCGTGATTGGGAACGAGGAGGAGAAGACCGCGTCGAACTCCCCTGCGTGGACCCTGCGCCGGGCGGAGAGGAGCGCCGGTGGCAGCCAGCCGATCTGCGCGTCCGGAAAATAAAGGTGGCGTCTTGCAAGTTCCTTGAGTCGTGCCCGCGCGCCCCTCACGGCTGCGGCCTCGGTGTCGCTGCCGCCGGCCCTCAGAAGCTGCTTGCCGGCCCGGCTCAGTTCAATGGACGCGGTCCTGAGAACGCGCTCCTCGGGGAACGTCAGGGTGTCATCCCGGAAATAGGCACCGTTACGCGGCGTCAGCACTGTCGGCTCCCAGCCGTAGGCCGGCAGGTGCTCAGCGAACCTGGCGATGCGCAGGCTGCCGATCCCGCCAAGCGGCGGGAAGTAGTACGCGACGATCAGGACACGCTTCATCCCGCCTCCAAGACCCGTTTGTAGAGGCTCAAAAGGTTCTCTCTGAACGCCTGACGCGTGAATCGGGCCTGGAACGCGGCCCGTCCGGCCGCTCCCATGGAACGGGCCTGATCTGGCGATCCCGCTAGCCGGTGCATGGCACGCGCAAGCGCCTCGACATCTCCGGCGCTGACCAGGAGTCCGGTCTGATCCGCCGTGACTATCTCCTCGGCAGGCCCGACGGTGCTCGTGATCACCGGGAGCCCGAAGGACATCGCCTCGACGTTGGTGAAGCCGAAGCCCTCTGCGTGGGTCGGCATCACGAAAGCGTCCGCCTCACGGAAGACCTGCTGGAGCCTGGGGCCGTCGACCCAGGTGAGGCGCTTGGCCACCCCTGCAGTGACCATGCTCGCCAGCAGGCTCGACGTCTTCGCTCTGCGTTGGGGCCCCACCCAGGATCTGATGAGGAGATCCGGGTTGGGCTTGGACTCGTCCGAACCGACGATCAGCAGCCTCGCGTGCGGAAGCTCCGCGGCGATCTGGTGGAAGGCGTCCACCACGTCATAGCCGCCCTTGCGCTCAAAGTCGCTGCCGACGAACAGGAAGGTGAAGGTCTCCCGTTCAATCCGCGCGGCGGCCGGCGGCTCGTCGAACCCAGGGGCTATCACCTCGATCTTTTCCGGGGCGACGCCCCAGCGGATGTTGACCTGGCGTGCCCACTCGGAGAACACGTACAACCGTGCGGCGTGCTCCAACGCCAACAGACGGTCACGTACGCCCAGAGCCCGGTAGAGACGCCTGGATCTGGAGAACGCACGCCGCATGCGCCCCTCATCCCACCCGAGGTAGTCGGTCAGGTAGACGGCAGCGGAGGAACCTTCACTCATCACCAACGGCGCGCCGCGCAATCCCCGAAGCCAGACCGGGTGGGCGTGCGCGTGAACGACGTCATAGCTGCGTCGCAGACGCAGCGCCCTGAAGCCCATGTCCGGATACGTTTGCGGACGCAGCAGCTTGTTGAGACCCACCTCGACGGGCAGCACGCAGGTGGCGCCTTGAGCCGACCGGTGAAAGTCGTCAGAGACGTCATACGCGACCCCCTCAGGCGGGTGTTCGTGCAGAGCACCCACGTAGACCCCCTCGCCGCCGTGGCCGCTAGGCCCGATCAATAGTACGTCGAGCGTCATTCTGGCTTGCGCGCCAGCGCGACGTACTGGTAGGCCAGCAGATCCGGCGCGACCCAGCGCCCGAGGGTAGCGTTGGACAGCCGGGTCGCCGCTGCCCCGATCCGGCCGATCTGAGACTGGTCGTCTATCAGACGCAGGTTCCGGTGCAGGTGCTGGAGCTCAAGGCCGTTGCGGCGCAGGAACTCCTCCAGACTGCGACGTGTGAACACGCGCAGATGCGTGCGATCGCGCACCCCGGAGTCTGTATAGGCCCAGCGATCGAACACCAGTCGCAGCAGCACCGAGTAGAAACGCCAGTTGGGAACGCTCACTATCACCCGTCCAGACGGACGCAGCAGCGGCATGCAGCGCTGAAGGACAGCGTCCGGGTCGGCTACGTGCTCGAGAACGTCCGCGAACACCAGATAGTCGAAGCTCTCATCGTTGAAGGGGAGTTCGGCGTCGGTGGCGCTGCCCTCCACCAGCACATCGAGTCGCTCACGGGCTGCCACGGCTGCCGGCCCGTGGAGTTCGATCCCCGCCACGAAGGCCGCCCCATCGGCCTTGAGCGACGCGCCGAGGGCGCCCTCGCCACACCCGATGTCGAGCACGCGAGCCCCCGGGGCACTTACCAGTGCTCGAATCTCCGGACGCGGCTCAGCGTAGTACCGCCCGCTCACGTCCTGCCCCTCACGATATCCAGGAGCGAGCGCAGCACCGCTCGCTGGAATGGGATCATTGCGCGAAAGCGCTCCCCGGACACGGCCGTTCCCCGTCCGCGCACGGTGTAGTACCCCAGCCGCAGCGCGGTCCCGGTCGCGACGACGGCCACATAGGCTGCGGCCGCCAGTGGTCCGTCACGCCGTCGCACCAGCGAGACCTGCGCACCGAGTGAGAGTGTGATCCTGCGGCTGTTGCCGAGCAACTTCGTGGAGCTTGCATGGTCATGGTGCAGGATTGTCGCCTGGGGGTAGTAGCGCACGCGCCACGCCTGCGCCCAGATCCTCGAGCACCATTCGATGTCCTCGCCGTACATGAAGATGCTCTCATCAAAGCCTCCGGTGGTCTCGAAGATCTCGCGGCGCAGCAGCATGAACGCTCCCGCGACCGCATCGACGTCGCGCTCCGTCGACTGATCCCAGTAGCCGCCGAGCAGCGCCTCTCGCCGTCGGGCGCCCAGAAACCGGCTGAGCCCGAGATTGTCGAGCAGCGCCAGCCGCAGACTCGCGAACCGGTAGGTGGTGTGCTGCATTGTGCCGTCCGGCGAGAGCAGCCGGCAGTGGGCTAGACCGACCGTGGGGGCACGTTGGACGGCCGCGAGGAGCGTCGCGACGGACCCGTCGGTTAGCTCCGCGTCGCTGTTCAGGAGCAGCAGCCATTGGCCTCGAGCGAGCGTCATGCCCTGGTTGTTCGCACGTCCGAAGCCGACATTCTCCGCATTCGCGACCAGCTGAACCTCTGGGAATTCCTCCGCGATCATCGCCTGGCTTCCGTCGCTCGAGTCGTTATCGACGACTATCACCTCGTGGTTGACATCGCCCAGCCAACGGCGCACGGAACTCAGCGCCGCCCTGGTCAGCTCGAGCGTGTTCCAGTTGACGATCACCACTGAGAGTTGCGGGTTGTCCGGGCCGTCGTTGCGCGGGTCTGCGCGCGTTGAGATGGCTGCACCCGTGGTCACGGTCTGGCTTTCAGCGCTCGACCGCGGGGAGTCGAGCCAGTGCTGCGCCCACACCTCGAAGCTGTACATCATCATCGTCGCCGGGACGAGTGAGGTGTCTCCGTCGAGCGCGCGTCGGACGGTGCGCGTGGCGACGTCCGGGTCGAAGATCCCGCGGGCGCGGATCGCGTCCCGGCTGAGCGTTTCGGCTACGGCCTCACCCAGCTCCCCCCGCAGCCACGTCGCGAGCGGTGGTGAGAACCCACGCTTGATCCTGCTCGTGGGATCCTCCAGAGTGCTGTTCGCGATGTCATGCAGCAGCAGCTTGCCCTTGGTGAGCTGCATCTTGTGGTGCGCCGGCACCGCCATCGCCCGTTCCACGAGGTTGTGGTCCAGAAACGGCACGCGCAGCTCCAGAGAGTTCCACATCGACATGGCGTCGGCGCTGCGCAAGAGCTCGTTGGGCAGGTAGGTCTTCAGGTACAGGTAGAGCAGGCGGTTGAGCGGGTGCACGGCCCTGGCACGCGACAGATGCTCAACCAGGTACTCAACGGGACCGCTCAGATTGACGCAGGCGGCAATCTCGGCGCTCAGCAGACCGGCGCGAAGCTCCGCTGTGGTCTGATGGAACAGCTCGTGCGTAACGCGCTGATCCGGTGGCATCGCTGAGAGCGTGGCCAGACGCTTGAGCCGATGCATTGGCGCCAACGCCGCGCCCGTGGTGAGAGGACCGCGAACTGCCGACGGAAGCTGATCGAGGCGTGCCAGCACGTTTGTGGCCACATGCGTCGGGTAGGCCGCGAAGAGCTCATCACCGCCGACGCCTGAGAGCGCAACGGTCACCCGCTCGCGAGCGAATCTCGAGATGAAGTGGGTCTGGATCAGCGACTGCCCGGGCTCGTCGTAGACCTCGACCAGGGATCTGAGCGCGGCAGCTCCCTGGCCCAGGTCCATCTCTGCTTCATGATGCTGCGTGCCGAGCCGCCGAGCTATCGCTCGCGCGGCGGGACGCTCGTCATGTGCCGGGTCGTCGAACCCGAGCGTGAAGGTCTCGAGCGCGCTGGTCTCGCGCGACGCGAATGTTGCCAGCAGTCGCGAGTCGACGCCCCCGGAGAGCAGCACCCCCAGCGGCACGTCGCTAACCATCGTGCGGCGCACTGCCGACTCGAGCAACTCCGTGAACTCCTCCCGGTAGTGGGCGCGGCCCCGGTCGGCCTCCTCCGGCAACGCGCAGTCCCAGTACTGGTAGGACTCCACCCCGCGGGCCGAGACGGTCATGGCGTGCCCGGCCTCCAGCCGCCGGACCCCGCGGAAGAGCGTGTGCGGCTCAGGCACGGCAAACGCCGAGAGGAAGTGCGGGAGCGCGGTGGGATCGAGTTCTGGAGAGAGCAGACCAGACGCCATCACCGCCTTGATCTCTGATCCGAAGATGAACGTCCCTTCGTGCTCAGCGTAGACCAGCGGCTTGATCCCAAGGCGGTCACGCGCCAGGAAGAGACTGCGGTTGGCGTCGTCCCAGATCGCGAACGCCCACATCCCGTTCAGGTGCTCGACCACGGATCTGCCCCACTGCGCGAACCCGCGGACCACAACCTCCGTGTCACAGCGTGTGCGAAACCGATGCCCGAGGCCTTCGAGGCGCGTCCTCAGGTCCGCGGTGTTGAACAGTTCCCCGTTGTAAACGATCGTGTACGCGCCGTCCCCGATCGTGATCGGCTGTGCGCCGCCCTGCACGTCGATCACGGCGAGCCGCCGGTTGAGCAGTCCCACCGAAGGCGCGCCATCCGCGATGAAGAAGCCCTCCCCGTCAGGCCCTCGGTGGGCTATAGCGTTGCCCATCCGCTCGAGCCTCGGTCGCTCGATCGGGCGGCCGTCGACCGCATATATCCCGGCAATCCCGCACATGTCCTCGCGCGAGGGTAGACGACCGGACGGCGGCTGGCAGGGCTGCGATCGCCGCGCTGCGTGGCGCGCTAGGCGGTCTGGCAGAGGTAGATGACGTCGGCCGCGATCTCCCGCTCAGGGCGCGTGCTCGGATGCGCAACAAGCCTGAAGCACTCCCGTTCAGATGGACTCAGCGCGGCGGTGTAGCAGGGCTTCCGAGCGCCTGTAAATCCAGTGAAGTGGCGTGCCAGTCGAGATCAACCCAGCTGTCGATCGCAGCAAGAGTCGCTCCAGTCAGCACGAAGCTCCCTGGCAAGCAACTCGATCGAGCCGCGCTGGCGCGCACCGGCCACAAGTGTCCGCCAGCCGTCGAGTACGCCGCGAGTCGTCGGCCGTCTGTATGGTGGCGCCTGTGTGCGGCATCTGCGGGGTGGTTCAGGAGCGGCCCGACGACGTGACGCGTGCGGTGGCTCTGCAGCTTGCGACGCAGCGTCACCGAGGGCCTGACGCCGAGGGGTGGTTTGACAGTGAGCGCGCGGCGGTCGCCCAGAACCGCCTGTCGATCATCGATCTGCAGACCGGCGACCCGCCGATGACCAACGAGGACGGGTCCGTAGGCGCGGTTCTCAACGGAGAGATCTACAACTTCCGCGCCATTCGGGAGGAGCTCACACGGTCGGGCCATGCGCTGAGCTCACAGGGCGACACAGAGGTGCTGGCACACCTCGCCGAGTCCAAGGATGCCGCTGCTGTGGCCCGTGACCTCGACGGGATGTTCGCGTTCGCCGTCTGGGACCGCCGGCGCGAGCGACTGATCATGGGCCGCGACCGGATGGGCAAGAAGCCGCTCTACTACTGGTACGGGAACGGGACGCTGGTCTTCGCCAGTGAGATCAAGGGGGTTCTGGCCCACCCGGCGGTTAGGCGGTCGCTGAACCCGCGTGCAATCTCGGCGTACCTGACCTTCGGCTACGTGCCCACCCCGGAGACCTTCTTCGAGGGGATCCTCAGCCTGCCTCCGGCGCATGTCCTCACGCACGTTCCCGGATCTGAGCCGGTCATCGAGCGCTACTGGAAGCTTGCGGTGCCTGGAGTCGACGCCGGTGCGTACAGCCTCGACATAGGCATGGACGAGGCCGCGGCGGAGGTCAGGCGGCTGCTGGAGGCGGCGATCAGGCGCAGGCTCATTTCAGATGTGCCGCTGGGCGCGTTTCTGAGTGGCGGGATCGACTCCAGCGCGATTGTGGCGCTGATGGCGGGGGTCATGGGTGAGCCGGTCAAGACGTTCACGATCGGATTCGACGACCGTGACGGCTTCGATGAGCGTCCGTTCGCGCGGGCCGTCGCCGAGAGATTCGGCACCGAACACCATGAGGAGGTTGCACACCCCTCTGCGGTGGACCTGGTCGAGCGGCTCGTGCATCACCACGACCAGCCGTTTGGCGACTCCAGCGCGGTCCCCACTTTTCTGCTGAACGAGGTTGCCAAACGTCATGTGACGGTCGCCCTCTCGGGAGACGGGGGCGATGAGCTGTTCGCGGGCTACGAGCGCTTCGCCGCAGGGGTCGCCGTGGGGCGCGTGCTGCAGGCGCCGCCGGAGCTGCGCGCCGCCGGCCGGCGGCTGATCGATCTCCTGCCCGGCCCGGCGCTTCATGGCCGCGTCGGCCGCGCCCAGCGGTTCGCGGCCAAGGTGGAGGAGGGTATGCCCGACGCCTACCTCGAGTGGATCAGCTACGTGCCAGAGGAGTGGCGCGGGCGGCTGCTGTCCGACCCCGACGGCTGGGCCCGCGACGGCTACCGCGAGCGGTGGCAGAGGACGGCCACGGCCAAGACCCTCGACCGGCTGCTCGCGCTGAACATCGACACGTACCTGGTCGACGATCTGCTGGTGAAGATGGACCGCACGAGCATGGCCCACAGTCTGGAGGTGCGCTCGCCCTTCCTCGACACCGAGCTGGTTGAGTTCGCGGCCCGCCTGCCGCCCGCGCTCAAGGCTCGCGGCCTGTCGCTGAAGCGAGTGCTGAAGCGTGCTGTCGCCGATCTGCTGCCCGCGGAGATCCTCGACCGGCCAAAGCGCGGCTTCGGGGTTCCCCTGGATCGCTGGTTCCGGGAGGACCTGGAGAGCTACACGGCGACGATGCTCGGCTCCGGCGCGCGTGTGAGGGAGCACCTTCGCGGCGATTCGCTCGACGCGCTGCTCAGCGAGCACCGTTCCAGTCGCAGCGCTCACGGGCATGCCCTGTGGACGCTCCTGACGCTCGAAGTCTTTCTCCGCAAACAGGCCTGGTGACCTTCAGCGGCGGATGCTCCGTAAGAGGTCGGCCAGCTCGGGAGCCCATCGCTGATATGAGTAGTGGCGCTCAACGAACTGACGCGCGGCGGCGCCGCGCTGCTCGCGCGCGCCGGCGTCGTGCAGCAACTCGTCAAGTGCGATCTCCCATTCCCGCGCTGAAGTGGCGGCGATCCCGCGTCCCTCGCTGACGAAGTACGTGTTCACGCCAACCGGCGATGCAACGGCTGGGACGCCTGCCGCGAAGTACTGAAGCAGCTTGTAACCCGATTTCCCGCGGGTCCACTCGGTGTCCGGGAGTGGCATCACCCCAATGTCCAGTTGCGCAAGCTCGCCAGCCTGCGTCTCCTCCGACCACGGACGGTGCTCTATCCACGGTGCCCTGAGGCCGCTGTCGCCGCCGATCACCACGAACCTGAAGCGTGCGCCCCTGGCCTGCATGCGGTCCAGCACCTCCAGGAGAGGCTCGAGGTAGGAGACCGTCGTGTGAGAGCCGATCCAGCCGATTGTCGGCAGGTCCTGCTCACCGTGCACGCGCAGCGGCTGTGACTGCGGGTCTACGCAGCTGGGGATGACCTCAACCCGGCGGGCGTACTCCGCGGCCTGAGCAGCGAGCGTTGCATTGCCGGTGAGCACGAGTTTCGCGCGGCTCATGCAGGCGATCGCCCGGCGTCCCTCCTGCTTGGTCCACTGGAAGCGACGATGCGCTGCTGCCGCGTAGCCGACCAGCAGCGCGTCATCAAAGTCGTAGACGTCGAGCATCCGCGGCGGATCGACCGCCGGCAGCGGAGTCAGCAGCAGAAGGCGATGCACCAGCGTGAGATCGTCGCTCGATCTGGTCGCCGCTGCGCGCAGCGCGCTGCGCCCCAGAACCGTGGCCTTGCGCAGCGGGTGAGCTGCTGAGACGAGCGTGCTGTACTCGCTGCTGGAGAGCGTTGAGGCGAACTTCAGCTCGATCCCGTGCCGCGCGAGGAAGGGGATGTAGTTGGCCACCCGCACGCGGGAGCTGGCGGCCGACACCGGGTAAGCTGTCCTGCCCTGGACAGTGAACTCGATCTGGTCTTGCACGTGACGCGGCAGCCTACCAACCGCCAAGATGAAGCAGGCCAGCGAGCGCAGGCGCCGCGGCTGAGCGTGGTGATCGTGAGTTGGAACAGTCGCGCCGATCTCTCGCGGTGCCTGCACTCGGTGTTGGCGCACACCACCTGCGGACCGCTGGAGCTGATCGTCGTCGACAACGGCTCAACCGACGGCTCCGCTGAATTGGCACAGAGCTTCCCGAACGTGACGGTGATCCGCCTGGAGCAGAATCTGGGGGCTGGGGGCGGGCGCAACACCGGCCTCGCCGCGGCTCGTGCGCCGCTCGTCCTGCTGCTCGACTCGGACGCCTACGTGGTTGATGACGTGATCAGTCGGGCCGTCGCGCGGCTGGAGCGCGATCCGGAGGTGGACGTGCTCGGCTGTGAGCTGCGCTTCCCCGTTGGGCGCCGCCAATACAGCGCGTTCAGGGGCATGAGCATCCGGCATACGCTGTTCCGGGATCTGTGGCTCTACCAGCTTGTGCCAGCTGCCAGGCGCCCAAAGCTGCTGCTGGGCGGCTACTACGACGGTGATGACGAGGTTCGCGCTGACTGGCTGGCGGCCCCGTTCATCCTCCTGCGGCGATCGGTCTACACCGATTGCGGTGGCTTCAACGCGAGCCTGTTTCCTGAGGACAGCGAGTGGGGGATGCGTCTCACGCGTGCCGGGAAGCGGGTGCTGTACGCCCCTCGGCTCGGGTACGCCTTCCACGCCGGCAGCAGCTCGGTCGGCGACGGGGAACGCGTGATGGCGATGCACCACGGGGCCGGTCTGGCGGCATACCGGGTCCTTCACGGGCGCGTGGCGGCGATCGGCTTCTGGCTGGCTGAGCTCACCGGGGCGAGCGTGCGCTGGCTGGGATATCTTGGCGCGGCGCGGCTGCGGCCGGCGCAGCAGTTCTACGCGACACAGGCGGCGCACTACCGCACCCTGGTGCGCGTCTATCTGCGCCTCGGGGTGCCGCGATGAGCGCAGCGCAGCGCCCGCGAGTCTTCTACATCTCCTACGACGGCATGGGGGAGCCGCTCGGTCGCTCACAGGTGCTGTCGTATCTGTTTCGCCTGGCCGGGGAGTTCGAGCTGACGCTGTTCTCCTTTGAGAAGGACGCGGAGCGGCGGGAGCAGTTGTGCGCTGAGCTCGCAGAGCACGGGATCCTCTGGCACCCGCTCGAGTACCACCGCCGGCCGCCGGTGCTCTCGACGCTGCTCGACGCGGTGGCGGGCGTCCTCGCGGTGCGCAACGCGGCGCGCCGCCACGGACGCCCTGAGATAGTGCACGTGCGCAGCTACGTCCCGGCCCTGATCGCGCTCTGGGCACGGCGCTTCACGGGCGGGAAGCTGGTCTTTGACATCCGCGGGTTCTGGGTGGACGAGCGCGTGGAGGGCGGCATCTGGCCGCAGACCAGCGCCGCCTACCGGTGGCTCTACCGGGTGGCGAAGCGCTGCGAGCGCTGGTTCTTCGCAAGCGCCGACGCGGTGGTCACGCTCACGCAGGCATCGCTGCCTCAGATCCGCAGCTGGGTGGGAGGCCGGGAGATCCCGCTGGTGGTCATCCCAACCTGCACTGACGTGGAACGCTTCCGTGGCTCCGCTCGGCTTCCTCAGGGGCCTCAGCTGACCTGGTGCGGGTCGGTGGGCACGTGGTATCGCTTCGACCTAGTGGCTCCACTGGCGCGCGCCTGCGGGCTGCCGCTGGTGGTGATCACCAGGCAGCCTGAGCTCGCGCGTGAGATCCTCGGCCAGGCCTCCGCGGACGTCCTCTCCCTGGATGCTGCGCAGGTGCCCGCGGCGCTGCATCCCGGCGACGTCGGCGTGAGCCTCTGCGTTGGCTCGTTCTCAAAGACCGCCTCGGCACCGACACGCTTTGCTGAGTATCTGGCTGCCGGCATGCCGGTGATAGTCAACCGCGGAGTCGGTGACGTGGCGCAGATAGTTGAGGAGCGCGGCGTCGGTGTCGTGCTGGGCGGTGAGGACGAGGCGAGCATCGCCGAGGCGGCGCAGCGCGCAGTTGCGCTGGCCGCCGATCCTGAGGTTCAGGAGCGTTGCCGTCAGACGTCCCGGGAGCTGTTTGACGTCGACGCGGGAGCGCGGCGCTACGCGCAGCTCTACCGCACGCTGCTTGGCCTCAGGCCTTGACGTCTCCGGTGGGCTGCTCTGAGGTCGCCGGCGCGGAGCCGTTGCTCGGCTGCTGTGCGGCGGCGTCCTGCGCAGCCTGGGCCTGCCTGAGCTGCACGCCGGTCGCCTGCTTGGGGCGCTTGTCCTTGCGACCGCCGCGCTTGCCCTTGCTGCCCAGCGCGTAGTACTCCTGGGAGTACTTCTCGTATCCGGGAGCGGAGCTCACGCCGGTGGCGACGACCCCGAGGATCTTCGCGTGCGCGGCCAGCAGGGTCTTCTGCAGGCGGTGAACGGTGTCTCGCTTTGACTGGCTCATGCGCGCCACCAACACGACGCCCGACACGTACTGCATCAGCGGCACGGTGTCGCTCACCGCGAGCGCCGCGGGCGTGTCGACAATCACCAGATCACACTGCGACTCGAGCGTGCTCAGCAGCGAACGCATCGCGTCGGAGCTGAGCAGCGCCGCCGGGTTGGGCGGCTGGGGTCCGGCCGGCAGCACGCGCAGACGCCCCAGGTCACCCTCGCGCAGCGGCCAATCCTCCAGCACGGTCTCCACCGGGCGGCGCTCAGCCAGGACCGTGACCAGGCCGGGATGGTCGTGCAGCCCGAACTTGTCGGTTGTGCCCGCGCGCCGCAGATCAGCGTCGACCAGGATCACGTCGAGCCCGGCGTGCGCGCCGGCCAGCGCCAGGCGCCCGGCTACCGTGCTCTTGCCCTCCTTCTCCCCGGGGCTCGTGATCATCACGCTGTTGAGCGCGTCATCGACGGTGAAGTAGGTGAGTGAGGTGCGCAGCGTCTGGAATGACTCCTCATCCATCGGCGTGGTCTCCAGTGCGCCGGAGAACGCCGAGGGACCGATCGCGGCAAGCAACGGCAGTCCGGTGAGCGTCTCCAGATCATCCGGGGAGCGCAGCCGGCGGTCTGAGCTGTCGAGCATGATCACCAGCGCGATGGCGAGCATCAGGCCGATCACAAAGCCGAGCTCAACCGCGCGCTTGAGGTGCGGTCCAACCGGGGTGGGGTTGGGCGCCGCCGGCTGCACGATCGCGACCCCTGAGCTCAGCGTCCGCAGTTGCGCCTCGGCCTGGCTGATCTGCTGATCAAACGTGATCCGCTGCTGGGAGTTCTTGGCGTAGGGGGCCGCCTGCGCCTGGAGGCTCGAGATCTGGCTTCGCAGCTGCTGCTGGTTCTGCTGCAGCTGGTCGATGCCCAGGGCGTTGGCGAAGGCGTTGGCGATCTCGGCGGCGGAGGCGGGGCTCCCGGTCTCAGCCGTGATCGTCAGCAGTGAGGTGACCGAGTTGGCGCTCGCGGTCACGTCACCGAGGATCGCCGATCCCGGCAGCGCGGGGTGCAGGTGCGCGCCGGCGATGTCAGCCACGTGGCTGGTGGTGACCAGCGCCGCGATGGTGGCGATGTTGCTGGTGTTGATCGAGTTGCCGATCGACACCTGACTCACGGACACGGTCGCCGTGGAGGAGTAGACCTTCGGCTTGCCATGCTCCATCAGGTAGGCGATGCCGGGCGCCGCGACGATGAGGACGAGGATGAGCAGCTTCCAGCGCCACACCATGCGCAGGTAGGCCCGCAGGTCGCGGTGTCCGGTGAATTCCGGCATCAGGAACGTCCTCTCTTTACGTGAAGCATCTGTGCGATCATCGGCTGCGCCCACCCCTAGCTTAAATGGCGACCGGGACGGTCCCTGCCAGCTCCGTTTCAACCCCTGGCGCGGCGATCTCCGCCTCCGGCGGCAGCTTGCGCGTGCGGGCATGCTCGCGCAGCACCGCCATCGCGCAGATCCCGAGCGTGACAAGGTGCGTGCGGTAGCGGAAGCCGGTGCCGGCGTTGCCGACGGTCAGTGAATAGGCGACCATCTCCAGGAACATCGGGTATAGCAGCGGCCCGGCCCGCCCGAAGACGTCCCCGCGGTTGAGCCACATGAAGCGGATCAGCAGCACGATCACCATGTACGCGTAGAGCGTCCCGAACGAGCCGAACATCTGGCTCGAGTCGTGCAGCTGCCAGGGGTAGGGCATCAGCATCAGCTCACGGATCTTGGTCGGCAGGCTGGAGATGATCGCGCCCCTGCTGGAGTAGTTGACCGACTCGAGCGCAAGGTTGGAGCCGTTCGCGCCACCGGTGCCGCCCTGGCCGATGCCCGCGGCGTTGGCCGCCTGCGAGGCCTGCAGGATCTTGAGGTTCTTGCCGCCGGTCGCCGCCAGCACCGTCGGTGCCGCCACAAAGCCGGCGACGATGATCGCGTAGATGAACGGCAGCCCCTTGGAGCTGTAGCGCATGTTGCGGATCGAGGCGTGCAGCACCAGCAGCACCACGCCGCTGGCCATGAACCAGCCCGCATAGCCACGCGTCTCCACCGCGATGAAGATGCCGATCGCGCAGATCAGGATCCCGCGGATGTCGAGCCGCTTCCAGAACCAGACGCCGCCGAACGCGACGATTCCGGCGGCGAGCTCCATGTTCGGCTCCTTGTGGATCTCGCTGTTGAAGAAGATGCTCGCCGGATCGAAGGCCAGCAGCCACATGGCCGTGCGGGAGGCGCGCGCGCCCCCGAGGTCGTATGCGGCCGCGACCATGAACACGAAGCCCAGCAGCGAGATCCCGATCTGCACCACCCGGATGGCGCTCACGTTCATGAACCCGACCTTGATCTCCAGCGCAAACAGCACGGTCATCAGCTGGTAGGGACCGTGCGGGAAGTACCCGTGCCCCAGCGGCTGCGCGGCCAGCTGCTGGGCGAACTGCAGGAACGTGGTCTCATCGCCACCGCGCAGCGAGGCGCCCAGCCCGGTGGCGTTGATCGCGATGATCGAGAGCAGGCGGATGCCGAGCGCCACCGCCAGCGGCAGCCCGATCTGCAGCTGCGGACGCCGACGCTGCAGCCGCTTGACAACAGCCAGCAGGATCACCGACACCGCGATGATCGTCAGCAGCAGCCCCTCGCTTGCGTTTGACGCAGGGATCGTCGGCAGCATCGCTCAGTCTCCACCGAGGTGCGCCAGCAGCAGCGGCGCCAGCTGGGCCGCGTCACCGCGCTCGCCCTTCAGTCCCTTGACGGTCGGGCTCAGCGAGGCGGAGAGCGTGGCCAGCGTGTCGGCTGCGCGGTCGGGCGACGGAAAGGTGTGTGGGATCAGCTCGATCAGGGCCTCGGCGGCGCTCAGCTGCGCGGGCTCCCAGCTGGCGTCGCGCCGGTACTGGGTGCTGAGCACCAGGCCGATGCGGACCGGATCAACCCCGGTCTGAGCGCCCAGCGCGGCGGGGTCGTGATAACTCTTGCCGCGAAAGCCGCTGCCGCCGTCGCGGATCGCGATCGGCTTGGGGTAGGGGTGAACCATGCCGCTGCGGTCAAGGACCGCGTACTCATCTGAGAAGTAGGTGGCTCCGGCCCGTACGAGCTCGGTCACGAGCGTGGTCTTGCCGCTGAAGCTCTGACCGGGGATCACGATTGCCTGTCCGCCGTGGGCGACGGTGCCGGCGTGGATGAACACGTGATCCGGGGCGTGCTGGGCCACGTGGTTGCGCAGCTGCAGCTCGAAGCTGCCGATCACGATGTCCAGCGCGCCGCTCTCAACCGGCTCATCGTCGCGCAACAGCTGATGGCCGCCGCCGGCGTCAGAGCGGATCGCGAAGGCCACCGGTGCCACCCCCGCGGCCCCCTCACGCCAGAGCGGCGGCAGCCAGGAGCGCATCTCCTCGAGCACCTGAGCGGTCTCCGCCTCGAGCGTCACGGTGACGCCGAAGAGCTCGCCGGTGAGCGGGGCTGGGGGAGTGGCCCTACGTCTTGCCAGCATCAGCGGCGCACGGCGGTCTCGATCAGCTCGTCCTCACCAGGGACGGCGCCGCCGGTCTCCATCACGCGGCGAACCAGGCGCTCGATCGCCACCTGCCCCGCCATCGGCGGGCTCGAGACCAGCCCCTCGGAGCTCAGCGAGAGCCCTGAGGGGGTCGCCGCGACGTGGTACCTGGCGGCGAGCTCACGCTCGGGCTCGAGCAGCGTTGTGACACCGGCGAGCATCTCTCTCTGATCGGCAGGCAGCTCAAAGCCTTGAACGCTGCTGACCACCACTGCGAGCGTCAGTTCGTCTGCGAGCGCACCGTTCCAGCGCGAGATCTGGGGCATCAGTTGGATGCAGGGTAGGCATGTGGGGCTGGTGAAGATCAGCACCACCGGCCGGCCGCGCGCCAGCAGGTCGGCCAGTGAGACGCTCCCGCCCTCCAGCGCGGTGAGCGCGAACTGTGGCGCCGCAACCCCCGGTTGCAGCACGCGGGGCGCGGCGGGACCGGAGATGGCGGTCGCCCAGCCGTCCCCGCCGGCGCGCGCCTGGCTGACGAGCATGAACGCGAGCAGCAGCGCCACCAGCGTGGCGAGCGCCGCCAACAGGTTTGCGGCAGCGGAGTTGGCCGTCCAGGCGGTCAGCGACGAGCCGGGGGCCTCGACGGCGGCGAACGCGGCTAGCAGCGTGAGCACCCCGTTGCGCACCAGTGTGCGTGGGCTCACCTGCGCGCTTGCGACCTGCCCGAAGCAGTAGCACTCCGGCGCGCGCCCGTTGCGCAGTGCGTTGGCGGCGCCGGCGCTGAAGATCACCAGCAGTGCGGCGGCGCCGATCGCAGAGATCGG
>JAJZDA010000186.1 GCA_021851525.1 Actinomycetes bacterium
TGAGGTTCCGCCGCGCCTGCGGGCGCGGCGCGGCGGCGCCCGCCGGCGGGCCGCAGCGAGCGCTGCCACTCCTCCCGGGTCGGCAGGCTTCCGTCCCGCCGGGCAGCCAGCACGCACTCCGTGTGCGCGTGCCGGCGCCGGCGGTGATCGCCCTCGGGGAAGAGCAGCATGTGCTCGGTGAGCGACGGCAACTGCCGGCCGCAAAGCGGGCAGCGGTAGTGCGCGGCCTTGAGGTTGCGCGCCAGGCGCGCCTCATACCAGCTGGCACCGTCGCTCCAGGGCATGGGCCGTTTCTAGCGCACCGCCGTCCCGTCACCAAGCTGAGCGCCCCCGCCCCGCACCTCCGATCCACAGCCAGCGCGTCAGCGCGCCGACGATCCACCACCGGGCCCGCCGGCGCTGCCCGTAGATAGCACAGCGCCACGCCCCCGGCATCCGTGCCCGGGCGCGCTCGAGCGCGGGCCTCGCTGCATGGCCGCGACGAGGCCTTAGGCTATCCTAAGCGCCATGGCCGCAGTGCATCCTGAAGAGCTGGAGGGCCTCAGTCGCAGTGAGTTGCTGCGCGCGTCTCCGGCAATGTTCGAGACGCGCTGGCTGGACAAGCTCTCGCGCGTTCACCCGTCGGTGCCGCTGATCCTGTTCGTGCCGACGATCACCGCGATGCTGGTGCTGGGTTTCGTCAACGGCGTCGGCGCAATGGCGATCGCCTGGCTGGTCGGTGGCTACCTCTTCTGGACGCTGACCGAGTACTGGCTGCACCGTCTGGTCTTCCACTTCGAGCCCGACCATGGGATCGGGGCGCGCCTGCACTGGATCATCCACGGCGTGCACCACGACCATCCCAACGACCCGCTGCGGCTGGTGATGCCGCCCTCAGTGAGCGTTCCGCTCGCGCTGGTCTTCAACTACGCCTTCTACCTGCTGCTGGGCGCCCCGGCCTTTCTGCCGTTCGGGGCCGCGTTCCTGGCGGGCTACCTGTATTACGACATGCTGCACTACCACGTGCACCATCACCGTCCGACCACGGCGCTCGGCCGCAAGCTGCGTGAGCTGCACATGCGCCATCACTTCCAGGACCATGACCGCGGTTACGGCGTGAGCGCACCGTTCTGGGATTACGTGTTCGGCACCGCCCCCCGCAAGCGCCCCTGATCAGCGCTCCGGCGCGAGCACGGCCGCCAGGGCCAGGTCCACCAGCGTGCAGGCGGCAACCTGCGGGTCGCCCGTGACCGGGTCGTCCTCGAGCGCACGCATCAGCACGTGATGGAAGGGCATCTCGACGGCGTCTCGCAGGCAGGGGTCATCGTGGAGCTCACCGCGCGCCACAGCCGCGCGGACATGCTGGTGGATCGCCTCGTGGCGGCGGCGCACCACCTGGTCGTAGTAGCGCTCGCGCAGCGTCGGGAAGTCATCGCCGGCCCCCTGCAGGCTGCGCAGTATGCGCCGATCGCGCTCGTTCTGCAGGCGCCCGATCATCTCGCTCAACGCCCTGATCAGCGCCTCGCGCAGGCCCATCTCGGGGGGCAGATCGACAGGGCCGTTGCGCTTCCCCAGCGCCTCCACCAGCAGGTCCTCCTTGCTCTGCCAGCGCCGGTAGATCGTGTCCTTACCGGCGCCGGCACGGCGCGCGATCTCAGCGATCGAGAGTGTTGCGGGCCCCTGCCCCTCGGCCAGCATGTCCAGCGCGGCGTGCAGGATCGCCTCCTCCGAGGCGGCGCTGCGCGGCCGTCCCCGGCGTACCGTGGGTTGGGCCTCTGTGCTCACCCCTCGATCGTAACCGGGATCACGCCATCGATCTCTGGCGCGCCGGCGGGCGCGCCACGAAGCGCATCCTCAGGGCGGCTCTCCTGGCCGAACGCAACCGCGGTCCTGCGTGGCATCCAGGCGGCGGCGGCGATCACGGCGAGAGTGGTGATGAGAGCCGAGCCGAGCGCCGCCTCGTGCATCGCGTGGATGAAGGCGTCGACCGCGGGCGTGACCAGCCCGTGGGCTGCGGGGCCCGCGTGCTGGACGAACGCGAGCGTCGCGGTGATCGACGCGCCGGCGCTGTCGCGCAACGCCGGCGCGTGGGCGAGCAGCGGCACGCTCGCCAGGTGCGGATCGATCCCGGCGCGGTAGGCAGAGGCGAGGATCGCCCCGATCACCGCCACGCCCAGCGCGCCGCCCACCTGGCGCGAGGTGTTGCTGATCGCCGAGGCCTCGCCGGCCCGCTGGCGCGGCACCGCGGCCTGGATCGCGGCGGTGACCGGTGGCATCACCAGCCCGATCGCCATGCCCTGCACGAACAGCACCACCAGCAGCGGAGCCACCGGCGAGTGCGCGCCGGCGGCGGTGTAGTAGGTGAAGCTCAGGGCCAGCAAGAGCAGCGCCCCGGTGATCACCAGCTTGGCGCCGAGTCGTTTGACTATCTCAGCGCTGCGCGAGGAGAAGATGATCTGGCCGATCGCCAGCGGCAGCAACTGCGCGCCGGAGTGCAGCGGTGAGTACCCGCGCGCCGCCTGGAAGTAGAAGGAGAGCACGAACACGAGGCCCATATAGGCGCAGAACAGCAGCGCCACGATCGCCGTGCAGGCTGAGAAGCGAGCGCTCGCGAACAGGCGCGTGTCGAGGATCGGGGCCTCGTAGCGGCGCTCCCACCACACGAATGCGGTGAGGATCGAGAGGCCGGCGCCCAGCGAGATCAGCGCCTGCGCGCTACCCCAGCCGAGATCGCCCCCGCGCACGATCCCCAGCACGAAGACGGTGATGCCCAGAACCGACAGACCGACCCCGACCGGGTCCAGACGGCCGGGCTTGGGGTTGCGCGACTCAGGAACCAACCGGATCATCAGGGCCACCGCGAGGATCACGATCGGAACGTTCACGAGGAACACCGAGCCCCACCAGAAGTGCAGCAGCAGCAGGCCACCGGTGATCGGACCGATCGCCAGCGCGATGCCGACCGCGCCGGCCCAGATGCCGATCGCCTTCGGCCGTTCGCTGGGCTCAAAGACGTTGGAGATGATCGACACGGTCGACGGCATCACGGCGGCACCGCTGATCCCCATCAGCGCCCGGAAGGCGATCAGCTCCCCGGGGCTCGAGGCGTACGCGCAGAGCGCCGAGAAGAGCCCGAACGCGACCATCCCGCCCAGCAGCACGCGCTTGCGACCGAGCCGGTCGCCGAGGATGCTCCAGGTGAACAGCAGCCCGGCGAAGGCCAGCGTGTAGGCGTTGGTCGCCCACTCGAGCTCGGTCTGGCTCGCCCCCAGCCCCTTGGGCCTGGGTTCGGCGAGCGTCTTGAGGGCGACGTTGAGGATGCTCGTGTCGAGCACCACCACCAGCAGGCTGAGCACCAGCACGCCGAGGATCTCCCAGCGGCGCTTGTGGATGAGTTCGGGGGTCAAGATGGCTCCTGGAGTGGTTTGGCGGGCGGGTGAGCGGCTCTGCGCGGCGCCGCAGGTGAACGTCCGCACGGCTTTTCGGGACCGCTGCGTGTTTTCGGGACGGCGTGGACCTGGAATCAGCACCCTAGCACATAACTGGACGCTTACGACCCGTAAATACCGGCTGCGACCGGCGCGGCACGCCCGCAGGGCCCGCTCTAAACTCACCGGAGCGTCCGGCCCTCAGCCGGGCCGACACGGAGAGGTGGCCGAGTGGCTGAAGGCGCTCGCCTGCTAAGCGAGTATGGGGGCTTAAACCTCCATCGGGAGTTCGAATCTCCTCCTCTCCGCTTGTGTGTGGGCGGCAGCGATGCCGCCCACACGCGTTCTCGCCGGTGCGCGCAACCGCCAGGCGTACGCCTTCCACGCTCGCCGCCGGCCACCGCCGACCCTCCCCGCCGCCGGCCCGCTGCGCCCCGCCCCTCCCCGCCGCTGGCCCGCCGCCCCGCCTCGCCGCCGGCCGGCTGACCCTCGCCCCTCGCGCCTGGCGCCCTGACGCGAAGTTCCATTCAAGCTGCGTCGCGAATCTGCCGATAGGTTGATCACCATCGGTGCGCGCCGCCTGACCGCGATGCACCGAAAAAGCGTTTTCGAGGCTTCCGGAACCTCCTACGCTTAGAACTCCTGGATCAGTCAGCATCGCCGTGGGAAATGGCGCGGTGCGCAGGTCCGCACCGACAACCGAATCTCACGGAGAGATATCCATGGCACGGCTGCCGCAACTGCAACAGCGAACCATCGCGGCCGCCTATCGACGGGCGCTCGCAACAAGACCAGACAGCCCCGCTCTGATCGACGCGACCGGAGAGTGGAGCTTTGCTCAGAGCTTTGAGCACGCAATGCGAATCGCCGGCGGCCTGCGGGCGCTGGGCACAGGCCACCAGCAGCCGGTCGCGGTGATGCTGGACAACAGCGCCAGGGCCGCGATCACAATCTGCGCCGTCACGCTCGGCGGGATGATCGAGGTCCCGGTCAACACCACCTTCAGGGGTGAGTTCCTGGCGCACGTGCTGCGCAACAGCCACGCCGAGACGCTGGTGATCGAGGACCACTACCTGGAGCGGATCGAGCGAATCGCGCCGAGCCTCGCTCACCTGCGCCAGATCGTCGTGGCGGGCTCCGCCACAGCCCCCGGAGCGCACGCGCTGAGCTCCCGCTTCACGCTCCACGACCTCAGCGAACTGGAACAGAGCGCACCGGCCAGCCCGCACGACGCCGCACCGGAAGAGCTCTTCGCCTACATGTACACGTCGGGCACCACCGGCCCCTCCAAGGGGGTGCGGATGCCCCACCCACAGGCCTACACGATGGCCTCACGCGAGGAGCAGACACGCCCGCACGAGCACGACCGGATGCTGCTGAGCATCCCGCTGTTTCACGTCGTCGGCCAGTGCTTCGGCTTCTACCAGGCGCTGATCCACCGGGTCCCGTGCGTGATCGTGCCGGCGTTTGTGGCCGACGACTTCCTGCCGACCGTGCGCCGGCACGAGATCACGATGACGACGCTGCTCGGCACGATGGCCACCGAACTGGAGGCTCTCCCCGAGCACCCGGACGACGGCCGCAGCCCGCTGGAGGTGGCGCTGATGGCCCCGGTCGTGCACGATGTCGCACGCTTTGAGCGGCGCTTCCAGGTGCAGGTGGGGACCGCCTACGGCAGCGCGGAGATCGGGCTGCCGCTGGTGGCACGGCTCGGCGAGGTCCGCGGCGGTGAGTGCGGCTTCGCCCGCGAGGGCTTTGAGCTGAAGATAGTGGACCGCGAGGGGCTGCCGGTACCCACCGGCGAGTGCGGTGAGCTGCTGGTGCGCCCAGTGCTGCCGCACACGGTGATGGCCGGCTACCACGAGCAACCGGAGCAGACCGCCGAGATCCTGACCGCGGACGGCTGGTTGCGCAGCGGTGACGGTTTCCGCCAGGACGCCGAGGGCCGTTTTCACTTCACCGACAGGCTGCGCGACGTGATCCGCTACCGCGGTGAGTACGTCCCGAGCTTCGAGCTTGAACGCGTGATCAACGAGTACCCGGGCGTGCGCGAGAGCGCGGTGGTGGCTGTGCCTTCAGAGCTCGCCGAGGACGAGATCAAGGCGGTGGTGGCGATCGACGCGGAGATGCGGCCCAGCCACGCGCAGCTGATCTGGTTCTTGGTTGACCGGCTGCCGCTGGCGATGGTCCCACGCTACATCGAGTTCGTGGACGAGCTGCCCAAGACGGCCAGCCGCAAGGTGATCAAGCGTGAGCTGCGTGAGCGCGGCACCGGCGGCGCGGTCTGGGATCGCGAGGCGGCCGGCATCCCGTTGAGCTGAGCTGACAACGTGCCTGGCCCGCCCGCTGCGCCGCGCCCCGCC
>JAJZDA010000014.1 GCA_021851525.1 Actinomycetes bacterium
TCCGATCTTTGGCGTCACCCGAGCAGATGCCGGCGCGCACGGTGTCCAAAGACGCACAGCCGCGCCTCAGCATCGTTGTCATCGCCCAGGATGAAGAGCATGACATCCGTGCGTGCATCGAGTCAGCGCTGTTTGCCGACGAGCTTGTGGTGGTGGATGGCGGCAGCGTCGACCGCACAGTTGAGATCGCGGCCTCTTACCCTGGCGTGCGGGTGATCGAGCGACCGTGGGCGGGGTACGCGCCGCAGTGGAACTTCGCCATCTCGGCCGCGACTGGGGACTGGGTGATGACACTCTCGGCTGACGAGGCGATCACCGCAGAGCTCGCCGTGGAGCTGCGTGAGGCGATCGAGTCGGCGCGGTATGACGCCCTGCGCGCGTCATTTCAGTTCTACGTCTTTGGTCGTCACCTGCGGTTCGGCATCTTCCAGCTGCATCGAGAGCTCCGCTGCGTGCGGCGCGAGATGTTGCTGGGAATGTCTGATGACCTTGTCCACGAGCATCTGCTCGCGGCACCTGAGGCCCGCAGCCACAACCTCGCCGGAAAGATCGTCCACAAGACATACGCGACCCGGGAAGAGTGCCTTCGCAAGTCCGACCGGTACATCGAGCTCGAGGCCACGGAGCTGGCGGCATCCATCGAGCAGCGCGGAATGCACCTCATGCCGTTCAGCCTCCGCGACGTGCTGCGGGCGTTGCGCTCCTCATCTGGAGCCGGCGTGTCTGTGCGGGAACGGCTCCGCCCGCTGAAGAACAGCCGGCCCTCCTACCTGACCTGGTTCTGTGGTCCGCTCGTGCGGTTCCTGTTCGACTACGTGGTCTGCCTCGGGTTCCTGGACGGCAGCACGGGGTTGTTCCTCTCGCGTACCGGAGCGGCCTACACATATCGCCGCTATGTCAGGGCACAGGAACTGTTGAGCGCGAAGCGGCCGCAGTAGCCTGTTGAGGAGTTGGCGGAAGCGCTTGAAGAACGGGACACAAGGTCCCGACACACTCTCACGGTCAGCCTGCTGCTGGTCCGGATCCTCGCGCTGGTGACCAACGCCGCCGTCGCGCGGCTGATCGGCAAGGCCGACTACGGTGCGGCGGGGGCGACGTTGGCCTTCGGGTCGCTCGTCGCCGTCCCGCTGTCGGCGATCCAATGGGCGGTCACGCGGCAGGTCTCGACCGCTCCGCGTGATCACTACATGCTGCGCCGGCTCTCTGCGGCCGTCTACGCCGGTGCGGCGACCATGCTGCTCGGTGGCGTGGCGGCGGCCGGGCTGGCGGATCACGCGCTTCACCTGCATGGTGTCTGGCCCAGCACGTTGCTCGGCCTGTTCCTCGCCGCTGTGCTCGTCGAGGGCATCCCGATCGGGGTTCTGATCGGTGAGGGCCGCTTCCGATACGTATCGGTCTGCGTGCTGGTGGGAGCGACGTTGAAGATCGCGATCTCAGTCATCTGGGGAGCGCTCCACCCGAACGTGATCGGACCGCTGGCCGGCGCCGGGATCAGTGAGTTCATCACCGCCCTCGCGCTCACCGTGCCGATCGCCTCACGCCTCTTCAGGCGCCAGGGTGAGCAGCACATCAGCTTCTCCGAGGTGTGGCTCTCGATGGCCGGAACCACGGGCCTTCTGGCGATCATGAGCATCGACACGATCGCTGCTCGCCATTGGCTGACAGGCCCGGCCTCCGGCCTGTATGCGGTCGCCTCGGCGCTCGGCAGTGGTGTCTTCTTCGTCTCCTCCTCCGCGATCGCGGCTCGCTACGCCGATGTCTCGCGAGGCGCCGCGCAGGGGCAGAGCCGGGCGTTCTGGGTGGGGCTCACGGAGGTGGCGGGCCTCGCCGTGATCACCTGCGGGGTGCTGGTCCTGGCTGCTCCGCTGGCCATCAGGATCGTGTTTGGCGCGCAGTACGGCGGCGCGCGCTCAGCGCTGATCGTGCTGAGCTTCTCATACGCGCTCCTGGGGGTCCTCTCCTACCTCGTCAACCACCTGCTCGCGCACCGCACGCGCGCGATCCTGCTGCCCTGGATCGGGACCGCGGTGCTGACCGCGCTTGTCTTTCTGCGGCACGGCGACACGGTCGCTATCGCCTCCGACGCGCTGCTCGCCTCAGCCACGATCTTCCTCGCAATCCTGCTGGTCTCCGTGCGGCTGGAGCGCCGTCCGCGGATCCATCTGCACCTGGTGGTGCCTGAAGAGGAGCTGCTGCGCTGAGGGCGCGCCGTTTGCCGGTCCATTACAGTGGCCCGGATGCAGGTTCTGACGACCAGCCTCGATGGTGTGCGTCTGCTCGAGCCGGTGGTGCACGGTGACGCGCGGGGCTTCTTCCTGGAGAGCTTCCGCGTCGACGCGCTGGCGGCGGCGGGGATCGCCGAGTCCTTCGTGCAGGACAACCACTCCCGATCCCGGCAGGGGGTCGTGCGCGGCATGCACTTCCAGCCGGGGCAGGCGAAGCTCGTGCGCTGCGCGCGTGGCGCGATCTTCGATGTGGTCGTTGACATTCGTGTCGGCTCGCCCTCGTTCGGTCGCTGGGAGGGGTACGAGCTCAACGATCAATCCCACCATCAGCTCTACGTGCCCAACGGCTTTGCACACGGGTTCTGCGTGCTCAGTGAGGTCGCCGACGTGATCTACAAGGTCAGCGAGTACTACGACCCGGCTGCGGAGGGCGGCTTCCGCTTCGACGATCCGGACGTCGCCATCCGGTGGCCGCTAGATGCCTCGGCGATGATCGTCTCCGCGCGCGACAGCTCCGCTGCGACGCTTGCGCGGCTGACGCCGTCGTTGCCGTTCCGTCAGCAGTAGCCGCACGCCGTCCGCAACTTCGGCATGATCCTGCGATGCTCCGCCGCCTGACCGTCAATCAGAAGCAGTTCCGCAACGTCACCTACGTGGCGTTGGCGGCGCTCACGCTGATCGTCTTCACCGGCGCCGCGGTGCGCCTCACGGACTCCGGTCTGGGCTGCCCGACCTGGCCGCGCTGCTACGGCCACATCTACCCGCCGCTGGCGCTGCATCCGCTGATTGAGTTCGGTAACCGCGCGCTCTCGGGCTTCGTCGGCGTGATCACGCTGGTCACGGTCGTGCTGGCGTTCACGCGCCGGCCGTTTCGCCGGGACCTGGCGTGGCTCTCGCTCTCGCTGCCGTTCGGCGTGGTCTGCCAGGCGGTGCTGGGCGGCTTCACGGTGCGTGAGAAGCTCGCCCCCGGGTTTGTGATGTCCCACTTCCTGCTCTCGATGGTGATCCTGATCTTCGCCGCGTGGCTTGCCTGGAACGCGACCCATGAGCGTGGCTGGCGCGCTCCCGGCCAGGATCGCCTGCTGATCTGGTGCGTGCGTGGGCTGAGCGTTGTGTGCGCGCTGACGCTCGGGCTGGGGACGATGGCCACCGCCGCGGGCCCGCACTCCGGCGGGCTGGTGGGGCAGCACGTCAAGCGGCTGACCTTCAAGGGGCCGGACACGCTGCAGTGGGCGGTCAACCAGCACGCGACCCTGGCGGCCGCCTTCGGCGTGCTGACGATCCTCGTGTGGCTGCTCAAGCGCAGCCGCGTCGGTGAGCTCGACCCGCTGGAGCCGCTCACCGTGATGGGGGTCCTGCTGGCCGCCCAGGGGCTGGTCGGCGCAGTCCAGTACGAGCTGAAGCTGCCCGGGCAGATGGTCTGGGTTCACGTGGTGCTGGCGACCGTCACCTGGCTGGTGTCGCTGTGGGCCGTGGCGCGGGAGGGCCGCGTCGGCCCGCGCGTGCTGGCAGAGTCGGGAGGCACAGTCGCTACGATCGTGACCGAATGGTCGCAGAGCGTTCAAGTGCGCTGAGCCACGGCGGCTCAGACGGCGACGTTTCGCTGAGCATCCTCGTCGTTGACGACGAGTCGGATCTGCGTGAGATGCTGACCCGCTCATTCTCACGCGAGGGGCACCGCGTCACAGCCGTGCCTGAGGGGCGTGCCGCCATCGACCGTGCCAGCACTGAGCACTTTGACATCGTCCTGCTGGACGTGGCGCTCGGTCCGGGGCCCGACGGGTACGAGGTCTGCCGCACGCTGCGCGGGCGGCGCAACGTGGTGCCGATCATCATGCTGACGGCGCTTGACTCCGAGGCCGACGCCGTGCTCGGGCTGGAGGCCGGTGCCGATGACTATGTGACCAAGCCGTTCGGCCTGGCGGAGCTGCGCAGCCGCATCCGCGCGGTGCTGCGCCGCGCCGGACCGCGCTCCGGGGGGATGAGCTCGGACATCCTCACGGTCGGCGAGATCTCACTGGACCGCTCACGGCGCGAGGTGAGCGTCGGCGGTGAGCAGGTCAAGCTGACCTTCAGCGAGTTCGAGCTGCTGGACGCGCTGATGACAGACCCGGGCCGCTTGCTCAACCGCCAGGAGCTGCTGCGCGCCATCTGGGGTGACAGCGCCTATCGCGACCCGCGCGCGATCGACGTGCACATCCGACACCTGCGTGAGAAGCTCGAGCCGGAGCCCGACAAGCCGACGTACATCCTCACCGTGCGCGGTGCTGGCTACAGGCTCGGCAGCGCCTGAGGACGGGGATGTTCGCGCGGCTGCGCTGGAGCGCCTTCGGGCTCCGTGGCCGGATCGTCGGGACGGTTCTGGTGACCACGGTGGTCACCCTCGGCGTCGCCGCGCTGGTGCTTCTGCCACGCCTCGAGAGCGTGCTGGAGACGGCCTCCAAGAGCTCGTTGAAGTTCGAGATCAAGGGCGCCCACACGAGCCTTCAGCGGCTCAGCCAGATCGACTACTCCTACGTGCCGCTGATCTCCAGCAGCAACCGTGAGGTCCGCCAGCTGGCGCTGCGCACCGTCAACCGCCTGGAGGCCGTTGAGCAGCAGCTGAGCGCGCAGCTCGGGAACGCTGCGGTGACCCTCTACGGCTCGGTCGACAAGTACGGCACCGGCCACCCGATCGGCGGGCGCTCGAGCCCCAACCAGCCGGCCACGGCGATCCAGCCGGTGAGCGACGCATCCGACGTGGCCACCGCCGCCACCCTGCGGCGGACCGTCTTCGGGTTTGGCAACAGCGGCGGCTCGCAGGTGGTGCGCGCCGCGATCTGGCTGGGGCCATCCGCCGACGCGGTGCTGGCGGTGCGCTCCTCGATCGGTGAGATCCCCAACGCCGTGGCCGCCGTGCGGCGCGCGTTTGAGATCGCCGCCGCTGCGGCGATCCTGATGACGCTGGTGATCGCGATCCCGCTCGCCGGCACGCTCGTCAGCCGTCTGCGGCGGCTGCGCCAGGCGGCCCTGCACCTGGCGATCGACGGCAGCGGCCGGGCCGGCTTCCCGGTGGATCGCGCGCGCGATGAGGTCGGTGACCTGGCCCGCTCGTTCTCGATCATGCAGCGCCGGCTGCGTCAGCAGGAGGAGGCTCGCCGGGCGTTCGTCGCCACCGCATCGCATGAGCTGCGCACGCCGCTCGCGTCGCTGGAGGGGATGCTGGAGCTGCTTGCCGACGACCTGCAGGCGGAGCAGTTCGACCTGGATGACGCCAACGCGCTGCTCGATCGCGCGCGGGCGCAATCCCGGCGGCTGGCGCGGCTGGCCGCTGACCTGCTTGACCTCAGCCGCATCGACGCTGACGTGCCGCTGCGCTCGGAGCCAGTCGAGCTGTGTGAGCTGGCGCGCGCGGTGGCAGCCGAGTTCGACGTGTCAAACGGGGAGCGCGGGGTCTCCACGGTGCTCCAGGAGCAGCAGGCGCCGGCCTGGGCGCTCGCTGACCCGGGCAGCGTCGCGCGGATCCTGCGGATCCTGCTGGACAACGCCCTGCGGGTGGCGCCCGCGGGCAGTGAGGTGCGGCTGATCGTCAGCGCCGCGCCGGCGCCCGCGGTGAGCGTGATTGACAACGGGCCCGGTGTGGCCCCGGAGGAGAGAGCGCTGATCTTCGACCGCTTCAAGCGTGGCACGGAGACCGGTGGCGAGGCCGGCTTCGGACTGGGCCTGGCGATCGGCAGGGAGCTTGCGCAGCGGATGGGCGGCACGCTGGTGCTGGCCGACACGGAGCGCCCGGGAGCGACCTTCACGCTCACGCTGCGCCCCACGGGCGCTCCCTCAACGGAGCTGCTGGACAGCACGGTCAGCGTATGAGCCGCGGGCCCGTGCCGGGCTGCCGGTCGGCGCCTCTGTGAAGCCGCGCGCGGCAGGCGGCCCGGAAGCCGCTCAGGCGTGGTTAGCATTGATCTCATGTATGGACTGGGAATCTGATGCTCACGCTCGCGGCGATCATCAGCGTGTCGGGCAGCCTCGGCTACGTTCTGCCGGCCCTCATCGGCCTGGAGTCGATGGGCGTGCCCTCGCCGGGGGAGACCGCGCTCGTGCTGGCCGCGGTGCTGGCCAGCCAGGGCAAGCTGAACATCTGGCTGGTGATCGCGATCGGCGCGGCCTCCGCGATCATCGGTGACAACCTCGGTTACCTCTTGGGGCGCCGGCTGGGCCGTGAGGTCCTGGTGGCGCGCGGCCCGTTTCACGCGCGCCGGGCGCGGCTGGTCGGCCTCGGTGACCGTTACTTCGCCAGGCATGGCGCAAAGACGGTCTTCATCGGTCGCTGGATCGCGCTGATCCGCTTCGCCACCGCCTGGCTGGCCGGGATCAACGAGATGCCGTTCCGCGTCTTCTTCCCGTGGAACGCGCTGGGCGGGATCAGCTGGGCGCTCGCGTATGGCCTGGCGGCGTACTTCGGCGGCAACGCGTTCGTGAGCGTGGCCAGCAACGTCGGGCTGGTGGCGGCAGGGGCGCTGGTGGTCGCGCTGGTGGTCGGCTTCGGCTACGTCAAGTTCCGCGAGCGGCGCATCGAGCGGGGCCTGGACACGGAGGCCGACGAGCCGACGATCCAGGCCGTGTCAGAAGAGCCTGCGTAGCCCGCCCCGCGGGGCGGGCCCGGCAAGCGTCAGGCGGCGGACCGCCGCGGCTCAGCTCGAGGCCTGGAAGCCGAGCGCCAGTGAGTTGATGCAGTAGCGCAGCCCGGTCGGCTCGGGCCCGTCCTCAAAGACGTGGCCGAGGTGGCCGCCGCAGTTCCTGCACAGCACCTCCGTGCGGATCATGCCGTGGCTGTGGTCGGGCCGCTGGATCACGTTCTGGCTGTCCAGCTGGTCGTAGAAGCTCGGCCAGCCGCAGTGCGAGTCAAACTTCGTCTCGGAGCCGAACAGCGGCGCCCCGCAGCCGCCGCAGTGGTAGATGCCGTCGTCCCGAAGGTCGAGCAGCGCTCCGGTGAACGGCCGCTCGGTGGCGGCGTTGCGCAACACCTGAAAGGCCTCCGGCGAGAGCCGCTCGCGCCACTGCTCGTCGGTCAGCTGGGATGCATCCTCTGTGGGAATGTCTTCGCGTTCCATGCTGAGCACGTTAGCGCGCCGCGCCGTGGCGGCGTGAGCGCCCGACGGGAGTTTCGCCCCTTGCTCGCGCTGGTCCCCGCCGCGCGCGGCGTCGCGTGCGGCGTCGTGCGCGGCCGCGGTGCTGGTGTCGGTCAGTCGGTGGCGATCGGCCGCCGCGGATCGCGGCTCCACTCAGACCAGGAGCCGACGTACAGGCGCCCCGGTCCCAGGCCGGCACGCTCCAGCGCCAGCAGGTTGTGGCAGGCGCTCACGCCGGAGCCGCAGTATGAGATCACGGGCGTGCCCGCGAGGATCCCGGCGGCGGCAAAGCGCTCGCGCAGACGCTCCGGCTGCCCGATCAGCCCGTCCGCCTCGATGTGCTCCCTGGTCGGGACGTTGCGGGCGCCGGGGATGTGCCCGGAGCGGGGGTCGACCGGGTCGGGGCCGCCGTGAAAGCGGGAGCTGTCACGGGCATCGATCATCACGTCCGTGGTCTGCCCAAGCTCGTCGATCGCTGCGAAGCGCTCCCGCGGCCAGGGGCGCGCCGTGAACTGCGCGGGCGGGCGGGCCGGTGGGGTCTGGCGCTCGAGCTCCCGCTCGGGCCATGCGCCCAGGCCGCCGTCCAGCAGCGCCGCCTGACCTCCGGTGATGCGCAGCAGCCACACCAGCCGCGCGGCTATCACCCCGCCGCAGTCGTCATAGGCGACCACCACGTCAGCGTCACCGATCCCCAGGGCGCCGAGCTGCGCCGCGAAGCGCTGCGGCGAAGCCAGCGGATGCCTGCCGCGCAGATCATCCTGATGGGGCTCACTGAGCGCCTCCTCGAGCTCCACGTAGACCGCGCCGGGGATGTGCCCGGCCTCATACGCGGGGCGCCCTGGCCGTCCGTCCAGATAGAAGCGCAGGTCCGCCAGCACCACCTCATCCCGGTGCTCACGCAGCCAGTCAACGCTCACGAAGGGCTCCATCGAACAGACCGTAGCCGAGCGCCCGGCCCCACCGGTCCCCGGGCGCCCGGCCCCACCGGTCCCCGAGCGCCCGGCCCCACCGGTCCCCGAGCGCCCGGCCCCACCGGTCCCCGGCGTCATGTCCGACCCGCGCGGCACCATGCGATGCCCGTGTCAGTGACGACCGCAAACAGGCCCCGCGCTGGAGGCGCGACAGAGCTGCGAGCATGGCAGCAGCGCGCGCTCGAACAGATGGCGCGCTGGTCTGAGGGTTCGTTCCTGATCTCCGCGGCCCCCGGTGCCGGCAAGACCCGCCCGGCGCTTGAGTTCGCGCGCGGCGAGCTGAGCCGCCGCGCGGTGGACGGTGTCGTGATCGCCTGCCCGACGGCGCCGCTCACGCGGCAGTGGGCGCGGGCGGCCCACCAGCTCTGCCTGGAGCTGCTCCCGGACGCTGAGAGCCCACGCCCCCCGAGCGGCTTTCACGGCGTGGTCGTCACCTACGCGCGGATCGCCAACGCGCCGGCCCAGTGGGCCGCGGCGATGCGCGAGGGCACGCTCGTGGTGGCCGATGAGGCACACCACCTCGGCGAGGACCTCTCCTGGGGGGTGGCGTTCGCCCACGCCTGCGCGCGTGCGCGGCGCTGGCTCTTGCTCTCCGGCACGCCGTTTCGCTCCGACGCCACCCCGATCCCGGGGGTTCGCTACGACGCCGACGCGCTCGCCGAGCCGGACGTCTCCTACACCTATTCCGACGCGGTGCGCGACGGTGTCTGCCGGCCGGTGGTCTTCGTCACCTACGACGGCACGCTCTCCTGGCGCAGCGGGGAGGACGTGATCGAGTCGAGCTTCGACACGGTGCTCTCGACGCGTGAGGCGAGCCGCCGCTACCGCACCGCCATCTCCACCGAGCTGCCCGACGGCCTGCCGCGGATCCTGGGGGAGGCTCACATCCGCCTGCAGCGGCTGCGCGCCGACGGCCACCACGACGCCGGCGGCCTGGTGATCGCCGCCGACTCTGAGCACGCGCGCAAGATCGCCGGGCGGCTGCGCGAGGTGACCGGCCACTCGCCGGTGGTGGTGCTCCACCAGGACCCCCGCGCCGCGCAGAAGCTCGCCGACTTCACCGCCTCACCCGACCCCTGGATAGTGGCCGTCAACATGGTGTCCGAGGGGGTCGACATCCCCCGCCTGCGGGTCGGCGTCTACGCGACCGCCGCCAAGACCCCGCTGATCTTCCGCCAGATCGTCGGCCGTTTCGTGCGCACCATCCAGGGCCGCGATCCGGAGCCGAGCTGGCTCTACATCCCGGCCGACGCGATCCTGCGTGACCACGCCGCCAACGTCGAGCATGAGCTGCGCTCGATGCTGCGTCAGCGCGATGAGGGTGACGGCAGCGAGCTTGAGGCGGTGGAGCGGCGCCAGACCGAGCGTGGTGACGCGCTTGACTTTGAGCCGCTCAGCGCGGACGTCGCCCCGCAGATGACGCTCTTCGGCCCGGTCGCCGGCGATCAGCTGCCCGCGCCCGCGGCGATCCGTCCCAGCGCGCCGGTGGTCCCGCTGCCCGCCGTGCCCGCTCCCGCCGCAGCGGACGCCCCGCTGCCCGCCTTCGAGCGCCGGGCGCAGCTGCGGGCCAAGCGCCACCGTCTGGTGGCGGACCTGGCCCGGGACCTGCGCACCAGCCACCGTGAGGTCAACGCGATGGTCAACCGTGAGCTCGGGATCGCATCGGTGGAGAAGGCCACGCTCGACCAGCTCGAGCGCTCGATCGCCTGGCTGGACCGGCGCCTCTACGGCTCCCGCTGAGCGCTCCCGCGGAGCGCACCCGCTGAGCGCTCCCGCAGTGGCACCCGGAGCGACGATGATTGCGGACGCAACTATCTGCTAGGATCTGCGCATGACCTTTGAACTTGGACTTGCGACCTTCGCTGATCTGGCTGCCGGCGTGAGTCCGCAACAGCGGATGCGGGAGCTCTTGGAGGAGGCGCAGCTGGCTGACCAGCTCGGCCTCGACGTGTTCGCCGTGGGTGAGCACCACCGCGCTGACTACCTCGTCTCATCGCCCGCCGTGGCGCTCGCCGCGATCGCCGCGCGAACCGAGCGGATCCGCCTCTCCAGCGCGGTCACCGTGCTCAGCTCGGCTGATCCCGTGCGCGTCTTTCAGGAGTTCGCGGAGCTCGACCTGATCTCCGGCGGGCGGGCCGAGATCATGGCCGGGCGCGGCTCCTTCATCGAGTCCTTTCCGCTCTTCGGGTATGACCTCGACGACTACGACGAGCTCTACGCGGAGAAGCTTGACCTGCTGCTGGCGATCCGCGCCGGCAACCCGGTCAGCTGGTCTGGCCGTCACCGCCCGCCGCTGCGCGACGCGGCAATCTATCCGCGCCCGGTCCAGGAGCAGCTGCCGGTCTGGGTGGCGGTCGGCGGCACGCCGATGTCTGTCGTGCGCGCCGCGACGCTCGGGCTGCCGCTGACGATCGCGATCATCGGTGGTCAGCCGGCGCGCTTCAAGCCGCTGGTGGAGCTCTACGACCAGGCCTGGGAGGCTGCCGGGCACGCGCCCCAGGACCGCAGGCTGGCGATCAACACGCACGGCTTTGTGGCGCCCACCCGCAGCGCCGCGGACAGCGCCTTCGCGGCCCCCTACCTGGAGATGATGAACCGCATCGGCCGTGAGCGCGGCTGGCCCCCGGCGGGGCGCGACCAGTATGAGGCGCTGACCGCTGCGGACGGCGCGGTCGCGCTCGGCGCGCCTGAGCAGGTCGCCGAGAAGATCCTGATGGAGCACCGCCTGTTCGGCAACCAGCGCTACGTGGCGCAGTTCAGCGTCGGCGCCGTCAAGCACGTCGACGTGCTGCGCTCGATCGAGCTGTTCGGCACGGAGGTGGCGCCGCTGGTCCGCCGCGAGCTCTCCGGTGAACCTGATGGGCGCCAACCGGTTACCGTTTCCGGCTGAGGGCACAAATATCTCAATCGGAGGTCGATGATGAAGCTCGGACGTCTAATGCTGCGGGCCGCTGTCGGTGGCTTCTTCGTGGGCCACGGGACGCAGAAGCTGTTCGGCTGGTTTGGCGGCAACGGTCTCGGCGCCACCGCGTCGGGCTTTGAGAGCATGGGCCTGCGCCCCGGCAAGCTGCAGGCCACCGCGGCCGGTGTGGCGGAGAGCGCCGGCGGGGCGGCGCTCGCGCTCGGTTACCAGACGCCGCTGGCGTCGGCGACGCTGATCTCCGTGATGCTGACCGCGATCAACCGCGTGCACCTCAAGAACGGGCCGTGGGCATCCAAGGGCGGCTATGAGTACAACGTCGTGCTGCTGGCCGCCGCCGCCGCGCTGGCCGAGGCCGGTCCCGGCGGGCTCTCGCTCGATGCCCTGCGGGGCAAGGAGAAGGAGGGCGCCAAGTGGGGCCTGCTGGCGCTGGCGCTGGGCGTGGCCGGTGCCGCCGGCGCGCACGTCTACTCCGAGCAGCAGGCCGCGAAGGCTGCGCCCGTGCCCGCCTCCAGCAACGGCTCGGCGGCCACCGCGCCGCAGCCCGAGCCAGCCCCGGTGCCGGAGCCCACGCAGGTCAACGGCAACGGCAACGGTGAGGACGCCGCCCAGGCCGCCGATGAGGCCGACGCCCAGTCGGCCGGCGGTGAGGGCGACAGCGAGGCCTGAGCGCCCATGGACACACTGCAGCCCTACGCTCCGCGCGCGGAGCGATATGACGGCGTCAGCTACCGCAGGACGGGGCGCAGCGGGCTGCTGCTGCCCCCGATCTCCCTGGGGCTCTGGCAGAACTTCGGTGACACCCACCCGCTCAGCCAGAGCCGGGCGATCCTCAGGCGGGCGTTTGACGCCGGGGTCACGCACTTTGACCTGGCCAACAACTACGGGCGCCCCTACGGCAGCGCCGAGACCAACTTCGGGCGGCTGCTGCGTGAGGACTTCTCAGCGCACCGCGATGAGCTGGTGATCTCCACCAAGGCCGGCTACGACATGTGGCCGGGCCCCTACGGCGAGTGGGGCTCGCGCAAGTACCTGATCGCCAGCCTCGACCAGAGCCTGCAGCGGATGGGGCTTGATTACGTGGACATCTTCTACTCCCACCGCTTCGACCCGGAGACGCCGCTCGAGGAGACGATGGCGGCGCTGGATCAGGTCGTGCGCCAGGGCAAGGCGCTGTATGTGGGGATCAGCTCCTACGGCCCGGAGCGCACCAAGGAGGCGGCGGCGATCCTGCGGCGCATGGGGACCCCGCTGCTGATCCACCAGCCCTCCTACTCGATGCTCAACCGCTGGATCGAGGATGAGCTGCTGGCCACGCTGGAGGATGAGGGCGTCGGCTGCATCGCCTTCTCGCCGCTGGCCCAGGGGCTGCTCACCGATAAGTACCTCAATGGCGTGCCCGACAGCTCACGCGCCCGCAGTGGCGTGCACTTCCCCGCCGATCAGCTGACCGACAGCAACCTCGCCAAGGTCAGGGCGCTGGGCGAGATCGCGCGCGGTCGCGGCCAGAGCCTCGCGCAGATGGCCATCGCCTGGACGCTGCGGGACCCGCGGGTGACCTCCTCACTGATCGGCGTCTCGAGCATCCAGCAGCTGGATGACAATCTCGCGGCGCTCGCCAACCTCGACTTCGGCGCGGATGAGCTGGCGGAGATCGACCGCTACGCGCACGACGGCGAGATCAACATCTGGGCGCAGTCAAGCCAGCAGTGACCCGGGTGGTTGTGGGCTGCTCACAACCACCCGCCAACCCCCGGCGCTCACCCCCGCCCACCGCCCGCCGCCCGCCAGCCAGCGCGCAGCGCTCGCCTGCCGCGGCTGAGCACAACGTCAGTGCACGAACGCTTGCAGGACTGAGATCGGCAAGCACCCCTGCCGAAGCCAAGGGGGATGCATCGCCAGCTGTCAAAGGTCGTCTGCGCCGCCGTGTCGGTCGCGCTCACGCTCGCCGGCGCCGCCTCGGCCAGGACCACGCACCGCGCCACCCGCAGTCCCCGCGCGGTCTCCCAGGGCGCGCTCAGCGGCACCGTCACCCTGGTTGACGGCGGCCAGTTCACGATCCGCACCCCCGGCAGGCCGGTGGGCGTGATCAACGCGCTCACGGTGGCGGCGACCCGCATCGGCGCGCTTGACCTGCCCTACGTCTGGGGTGGGGGGCACGGCCAGGCCGGTGTCGCCAGCCGTGGCGTGCGCGGCCCCGGCTACAACGGCCGGCGGGTGGGGTACGACTGCTCGGGCGCCGTCGCCGCGGTGCTCAGCGCCGGCGGTCTCTGGCCCCAGGGCGCGGGCGTCCCCAATGACCTGGGGGTGGTCCGCTACCTGTTGCGCCATCACATGATCGCGCGCGGGGCCGGCAGCGGCCCGGCCGAGGTGACGCTCTACGACACACCCGGCGTGCACATCTTCATGAACATCGACGGGCGCTTCTGGGGCACCTCCGACGGCGGCGGCGCGGGCGACTCCAAGGGCGGCCCGGGCTGGCTGGGGTATGGCGCCTGGAGCGGCTCCCGTGGCCTGCGGATCTACCACTTCCTGCCATCTGTGCTTCGTGCCAGGACCACCGCCGGCTCCTCCATGACCTTCTACGCCGGCCCGACGGCGGCGCCGGTGCCGGCGGTCGGCACCCAGGTGCGCGTGCTCTACAGCACCTCCGGCTACGGCACGATCATCGCTGACGGACTCAGCTACACCCAGCAGGCGACCGATGCGGGCACGCTCACAGCGGTCGCGCCGGCCGGCGTCAGCTTCACGCTCCAGGACGCCACCGGCCTCGCGCTGAGCTTCAACGTGGCCCCGGGCAGCGTCCTGGCCTCGCAGCTGGCGACCGGCCAGATCCCGCTCGGCACGGCGATCACGGTCACCTACACGGACCTCACCACGCAGCTGCCGGGCCCCACGCCCGGCGCGCCGGTGGCGCCGCCGACGCAGGTGCTGAGCGCCCTCTCCCTGACGCTCACGCCGCCGCCCACCACCACCACCACGACCACAACCCCGACGACCACAACCACCACCACGCCGACGACGACCACCACGCCGACGAGCACCACCCCAACCACCACCACCCCGACGGGCGGCGGCGGGGTCGGGTAGGCGGGCTGCGGGCAGCCACCGCCCCCACGGGCGGCGGGGCCGGATGGCTGCGGGGTCGGTTGGGCGGGCCGCGGGCTCAGTGCCCGGCGTCAGCCTCGAACGGTGGCGTTCCGTAGCTGTGGAAGGTCGCGACTGTCGGGTTGTGCCAGGCCTGACCCTTGGCGCGGTCGGCCTCGGTCCAGACCACGCAGGGCTCGTCCGGCGCGTAGAGCAGGCGCCCGCCGCTGGTCACCTCGATGCGGTTGCCGCCCGGCTCATAGCCGTAGAGGAAGAAGCCCTGGGCGATCGCGTGCTTGGACGGTGCGAACTCTATGAACACGTCGTTCTCCACCCAGATGTCGGCGGCGCGCAGGCACTCCTCGCGGGTGTCGACCCAGAAGGCCACGTGGTGCAGGCGGCCGTGGGCACCCTGCGCGGCGTGCGCGTCGCGCGTGTAGATCAGCTCGTGCGCGGCAATCGAGAGTGACATCCATGAGCCGCCCAGCGAGCCGTCGCCCAGCTCGATCCGCTCGTACTCTCGGTAACCGAGCGTGTTCACGCAGAAGTCGCGGTTGGCGCGCACGTCACCGGCGAGGATGTTCACGTGGTCAAGTCGCTTGACGGCCACGGCCCTGTTGGGCTGCTTGCCGTGCACGTTCTTGAAGTCGGTCTGCTCGTCCGCGGACTTCACGTGACGCTCGCACTCGTGGTAGAGCTTGAAGCGGTGGCCGTCGGGGTCGCGGAAGCGGTAGGCGCGCCCCAGCCCGCGGTCCGCGCTCTGCTCCCAGCCCTCGCCCAGGCCGCTGGCCTCGATCAGCTTCACACGGTGCTCCAGCGCCTGCTCGTTCCAGGCCCGCAGGCCGACATAGCCCATCCCTGAGGTGGCCGCCTCGGTCAGCTTCAGCGACCAGCCCTGGTAGTCATCCCAGCCGCGCAGGTGGACCGACTGGCCCTCACGCGCAACGACCGTCATGCCCATCATCTCGGTGAAGAACTCGAGGCTCTCCTGCGGCCGCGGGGTGAGCATCTCAACCGGCCCGAGGTGAGCCAGATCCGGTGGCGTGCTCATCGCTGCGCCTCGACGATCGCGCGCAGGCCGTCAAGCTCATAGGACTTGGCTCCGGCCTGCAGCCGCTCGCGCTTGAGCTGCTCCTTGGCCTCGCGCGCGAGCGCCGCCTCCAGCACCTCGCCGACCCGCAGACGCGGCACAACCGCCACGCCGTCCGCGTCCAGCACCAGCACGTCACCGGGGTTGATCGTCGCGCCGCCGACGCTCACCGGGACGTTGAGCTCTCCCGCGGTGGCCTTCTCGGCGCCCTTCACGCGCACGTGGCGCGCCCAGATCGGCAGGCCCATCTGCACCAGCTCCTCGACGTCACGAACCGAGGCGTCGACCAGGATCGCCGCCGCCCCCGCGGCCTGCGCCTGGGTCGCCAGCAGGTCGCCCACCAGCGCCACGGCACGCGGCTGCGGCATCGTCAGCACGAGCACCTCGCCGGGCTCCACCTCGGCCATCGCGGCGTGCACCATCAGGTTGTCGTCTTGGGCGCAGAGCACGGTCCGCGCCGGCCCCGCCGCACGGCTGCCCGGCACTATCTGGTGCAGCTCCACGTCCACGTAGCCGCCCCGCCCGCCAGCCTCGTAGACCGTCGCGGAGCCGAGCCTGCGCAGCTGCTCGAGCTGTTGCGCGGTGGCGCTCACAGCTCGCTCACCACCTGCGGGATCACGCGCTGGAAGGCCTCCGCGTGGCGCACCTCCTGGTTGCCGCTGGCGCGGCGCGCGTGGTTGCCGCGGTGCCCGGCGCGCTCGGCGTAGTAGGTCTGCAGGTAGGACTGCGCCTGCATCTGCGCCATCGCCTGCTGCTTGCGCTCAAACACTGAGGTGATGTCGACGAAGGTCGTCGGCTTGAAGTTGCAAAGCTCCGGCTGGTGGGGCTCGAACAGGAACAGGGCCGGCGGCCTGACCGTCGCGAAGGCGCTCTGCACGCCGGCTCCGGCGGCGAGGCTGCGAGCCCGGTCCACGGCCGCAAACGCCACCGGGTGGTCAGGGTTGAAGGGGTCGGTGTCGGTGTGGGTGATGAGCACGTCGGGCGCGAAGGAGCGGATCGCGTCGGCGATCAGCTCAAGCTCGGTCCTGCCGATCTGCAGCGGGTAGTCGCCCAGGTCCAGGCAGCGGAAGCTCGCGCCCAGCACGGCTGCGGCGGTCTCGGCCTCGGCCTGGCGGATCCGCTTGACGTTCTCGATCGTCTGCGGGTGGGCCGGGTCAGAGTTCTTCCACAGCTCACCGGACTCCCCGCGCTCGCCGTAGGAGAGCGCTATCACCTCGGCCTCGCCACCGAGCTCAACTGCCTTGGCGATCGCCCCGCCGGCCCGCCAGACGAAGTCCGCGGAATGGGCGCCGATCACCTGGATGCGCCGGCTCAAGGCTGATCCTCCCCGGCCAGGCGGCGCGTGTTGGTGACGACCATCATGTGAACCTCCTCCTCACTGAAGCCGGCTTCCAGGAAACGGTCGGCGAACAGCGCCATCCCGTCTTCCACCGGTGGGTTGAAGACCTGTCCCAGGTCGGTGGACAGCACGTTGTTGGCCACCCCGGTGGCGCGCACCCCGGCGAAGACCTGCTCCCAGCCGACCTTGCCGGTGTACGGGGTGGTGAAGCACCGCTCCAGCAGCGCGCCGCGCTGCGCCAGCGCCAGCTGGTCATCGAGCGAGAGGTTCTGGGAGGGGAACTCAGGATGGGTTACCACCACGTCCCGGACCCCCGCGCGCAGCGCGCCGTCGACCACCGCGAAGATCTCGTCGCGCGCCAGGTGCCCGGTGGCCAGCACCAGCTGGTGACGCGCGGCCACCTCAATCACCGCCTGCGTCTGCTCGAGCAGCCGCCCGTCCGCGTCGAGCACCTCCACCGCCTGCGCGGCGAGGCCGGCCTCGCGCAGCTGCATCTCGAAGCGCATCCAGACGGGCATCGGCGCGCCGGGGGCGAAGCTGTGGACCTCATCGATCTCATTGGCGGCGTGGACCGTGGGCATCCACACGGTGCGCGCGCCCGCACGCGCGGCGATTTCCACCGCCAGCGGGTTGATCCCGCCGACTGCGCGGTTGAGCACGATCGCACCGATCGCGCGCACCCCCGGGACTGCCGCGTTGACCGTCCGGGCGCGCTCCGCGGTTGAGCTGTAATGCGACTTCAGCTGGAAGCCGGCGGTCCCCAGCTCCAGGCAGCGTCGCGCGAGCGTGATGTCGTCCGTGATCCGGGGAACGAAGTCCGGATCGATGTGGACGTGCATGTCGTAGCCGCCTCGCACGAGCGCTCGGGCGCGCTGAGAGGGCTTCGGGTGCTCGCTCATGTCATCAACATTGTCGCCAATTCTGTGATCAAGTTACCGGGTTTTGGGGCCCGGCGGTCCGTGCTTCCGGCGCTCCGTGAGCACGCCCGCGCCGGCCGCGCACTGCGGGATTTCCCCGAACGCGCCGTGTGTGAACACGGATTCTGGGCGCTCGCCGGCGGCCTACTCTCACTTGATTGAACGGACTGATGTCCTCACCCAGCTGCTGCGGACCTCAGGAGGAGCAGATGTTCAGGAAGGTGCTGGTCGCAATCGACAGGGAGACGCTCGGCGCGGACGCCATCGCTCTGGCGACGCGGATCGCGCCCGGCGCCCGGCTGAGCTTCGCCCACGTCCACAACGGCTTCCCCTTCGGGGTCGATGCCGCCAACCGCCAAGAGCTCGACCGGGAGGCCAGCGACGAGCTGCTGGCGCAGGCGATCGAGGCCTGTGGCCTGGAGGCGGAGCGTTGTCAGATCGACTCGTTTCGGATCGGCGCGGGCCTGCACCGGCTGATCGATGAGACCCACCCTGACCTGCTGGTGATCGGCTCCACCCGCACCGCCCGGGTCGGGCGTGTGCTGGTCACCGATGAGCTCGCCCAGGCGCTCAACGGCGCGCCCTGCGCGCTGGCGGTGGCGCCACTCGGGTACTCGGAGGATGACGTGCCGCTGGCGGAGATCGGGGTCGCCTACGACGGCGCGCCGGAGTCCGTGGCGGCGCTTGTGGCGGGCATGGAGATCGCCGAGCGCGCGCACGCCCGCAGCGTGGTCTTCCGCGTCGCGCCGCTGCCCCACGGTGAGTTGCGTCACGGTGTCTGGGACACCTACGCGGCGGCCATCAGAGACCGTGTGGCGGAGGTCCGCGTGGGGATCGAGAATGAGCTGGAGACGCTCGGCGTGGCGCAGCATGGCGGCATCGAGTCGCAGGCCGCCTGCGGGGAGACGGTCGAGGAGCTGGCGCTGTTCAGCTCCTACGTGGACCTGCTGCTGCTCGGCTCACGCGGCTACGGACCTCCCGGGCGCCTGGTCTACGGCGCCACCACGGCACGCATGCTGCGCAACGCCCGCACGCCGCTGCTGCTGATGCCGCGAGCGCAGGTCGGTGCGACGCTGCTGCCGGATCGCGCTCAGCTGGAGAGATGGGCGGGGACCGGTCCGCAGAGCAGCGCCTCGGTGGCGCCGACCGTGTCCGGCCGCGCCAGGTAGTGCCCCTGGCCGTAGGCGTAGCCGAGCTGCGTCACCAGTGCCAGTGAGTCGGCGTCCTCGAGGCCCTCGGCCACGGCTATGAGGTTGTGCGCCCGCGCGATCGCCGCGATCGCGCTGGCCACCGTGCGGGCGGCGGGGTCACGGCAGATGTCAGCCGTCAGCCGGCGGTCGACCTTCAGCGTGCGCACCGGCAGCTCCCGCAGCCGCGCGATCGAGGAGTGGCCGGTGCCGAAGTCATCCAGCGCCACCGGCATCCCCGCCTGGCGCAGCCGCTCGAGGCTGCGCTGCATCATCTCCGGCTCCTGCATCAGCGCGGACTCGGTGATCTCGAGGATCAGCGCCTCGGTGGGCAGCTGAGCGCGCGCCAGCATCGCCAGCAGCTCATCCGCGAAGGTCGGGTTGGCCAGCTGCATGACCGAGACGTTGACCGCCAGGCGCACGTCGGGCAGGCGCTCGCGCCAGCGCCGCGCCTGCTCCACCGCCAGCAGCATGATCCGCACCCCGAGCGGCACGATCAGGCCGGTCTCCTCGGCCAGCGGGATGAACTCCTCCGGGCCCACCAGGCCGCGCTCCGGGTGGTTCCAGCGGGCCAGCGCCTCAACGCGCGTGAAGCGCCGCGTGCGCAGGTCGAGGCACGGCTGGTAGTGCAGCACGAACTCCCCGCGCGCCACCGCGTGGCGCAGCTGCGCCTCACGGCTGATGCGCTCCGCCACGCGCGCGTGCAGGCCGGCGTCATACGTGCGCCGCCGGCCCAGCCCCTCGGAGCGGGCGGCGTGCATGGCGGTGATCGCATCGCCGATCAGCCCGTAGGCGTCGGTCTCGCCGTTGCTGTGGGCGATCCCGATCGTGGCTGTCACAAAGAACTCGCCGCCTTCGACGATCACCGGCTCGTCGAAGGCGCCCAGCAGCCTGTCGGCGACGCGCAGCGCCGTGCGCTCGTTGGCCGCGGCGACCATCACCGTGAACTCGTCCTCCGCGTAGCGTCCGACCAGCGCCTCATCACCGGCGGCGCCGCGCAGCCGCCGGGCGACCTCGCCCAGCACGCGGTCCCCGGCCAGCTTGGAGAGGTGGTCGAGGATCGGCTTGAAGCGGTCCACGCCGAGGGCCAGCACCGCCACCTGGTTCTCGGGCTCGCGCACGCGCGCGTTGACCAGCTCCAGGAACTGCATGCGCGTCGCCAGCCCGGTGGCCGTGTCGATGCCGCCGGGCACATCCTCGGTGGCGTGCAGCCGGGCGCTCTCGACCGCGAGCGTCGCGAGGTTGGCCAGCGCCGCCGCGGTCTCGATCTCCTCCACAGCCGGGGTGTGCGGGCGGTGGCGGTAGATCGCCAGCACGCCCAGCGCGGGCCCCTGCGCGTGGCGCAGCGGGCAGATGATCGCCGAGCGGATCTCGCTGCCCTCCAGGATCCCCAATGTCTGGCGCGCCAGCTCATCGGTGCGGGTGTCGTTGACGACGCTGATCTCGCCGCGCATCACCGCCTCGCCGAGCACGTTGAAGCCGCGGCCGATCACCAGCCCGTCAACCGCCACCACGTACTCATCCGGGATCGACGGGCCGGCGGCGAAGCGCAGCACGCCGGCGCTGCGGTCAAGCAGCATCACCAGCGCCCAGGCGTCCTCGTGGATCAGCTCGAGCTGATCACATACGGCGGTCAGCGTCGCCAGCAGCGAGCCGCCGCCCACCATCTCCGCGATCAGCCGTCGCTGGAAGCTCAGCAGCTGCTCGCTGCCGGAAGCCGTCGCGGTCGGGGTCTGCTCGCTGGCTGTCACCGTGGCACCGGCCGTCGATCACGGTTTGCGGGCTGCGGCGCCGGCCGCAAGCGCCCAAGCGCAGCCAGGCCGGTTCTGGCCCGCGAGCGGTCTGGTCCGCGGGATCCGCGGCGGTTCGGTGGGCAGGCTGCTCACGTGCGCGACTGTACCAGCGGCCCCGGGCGCCAAAGCCGCATTTTGCGAACCGCCGCGGGATTGCAGTTTCCCTGCAACTCACGGACTCCCGCAGCCGCCGCCGGGCGCCTGCGGGGCGCCGCCCAGATCGGCGTTGCGCCGCACCAGCAGACGCCGCTCCGCGGGGGTCGGCGCCAGCTCGATGGCGCGGGTCAGCGCCGCGCGGGCGTCCTCCAGCCGACCGCTCGAGCGCAGCAGCTCCGCGTCGGTCGCGTGCAGCAGGTGGTAGCTCTCCAGCGTGCCCTCGGCGTGCAGCCGCGCAAGCAGCGAGGCGGCAGCCTGCGGGTCGCCGCTCATGCTCAGCGCGACCGCGCGGTTGAGCGTCACCACCGGCGAGCCGTTGAACTCCTGCAGCAGCTCGTAGAGCGCGGCGATCTGCGGCCAGTCGGTCAGCCGCGCGCTCGCGGCGCGCGCGTGGCAGGCGGCGATCGCGGCCTGCAGCTGATAGTTGCCGGGCGCGCGCAGCGCCAGCGCCGCCTCGAGCAGCTCGAGGCCCTCACTCACCTCCTGCGCGTGCCAGCGCGAGCGGTCCTGCCGGCCGAGCGTGATCAGCTCGCCGCCGGCGTCCAGCCGCGCGTCACGCCGCGAGTGCTGGAGCAGGAGCAGCGCCAGCAGCCCCATGACCTCCGGCTCATCGGGCATCAGCAGGTGCAGCAGCCTGGCCAGGCGGATCGCCTCATCGCACAGCGCGGTCCTGATCAGCTCGTCCCCGGCGGAGGCCGCGTAGCCCTCGTTGAACATCAGGTAGAGCACCGCCAGCACACCTCCCGTGCGTGCCGGCAGCAGGTGTGCGTCCGGCACGCGGTAGGGGATCCCGGCAGCCGCGATCTTGTGCTTGGCGCGGGTCAGCCGCTTGGCCATGGTCGCCTCGGAGACCAGGAAGGCCCGGGCTATCTGCGCGGTGCTCAGCCCGCACAGCATCCGCAGGGTCAGCGCCACGCGCGCCTCCAGCGGCAGCGCCACGTGACAGCAGGTGAAGATCAGCCGCAGGCGATCGTCGGCGATCTCCCCTTCGGGCGCGACCAGCTCATCGACGCGCTCCTCCACGGCCTGCGCGTGGGTGAGCAGCTCCGCGGCGCTCTGCGCCAGAAGCCGCTCACCCCGCGCCCGCCTGCGCAGGCGGTCAACCGCACGGTTGCCGGCGACCGTCGTCAGCCAGGCGCCGGGACGCTGCGGCACGCCGGCCCGCGGCCAGCTGCGCAGCGCCTCCGCAAACGCCTCCGCGACGCACTCCTCGGCCAGGTCCCAGTCGCCGGTGCGCCGGATCAGGGTCGCCACCACGCGGCCCCACTCCTCGCGGAAGGCGCGGTCCACGGCCTCAGTGACGGCGTCCCCGCTCACATCTTCCAGAACGGCCGCACCTCAACCCTGTGGACCCGCGCGAGCGGGTGCGCCGCGGCCGCGGAGATCGCCTCCTGGAGGCTCGCGCCGCTGATCACGTCGAGCCCCGCGATGAACTCCGCGGTCTCCGCGAACGGGCCGTCTGTGACCAGCGTCTCGCCGTTGCGCACACGCACCGTCGTGGCGGTCTCGCGGTGCTCCAGCGGATGGCCCAGCACCTGCAGCCCGCGCTCACGCAGATCAGCGGCCCAGGCCAGGCCGTCGCGCATGATCTGCGCCTCCTGCGCCGGCGGGCCGGGGATGCCGTCGACGCACATCATCAGGCAGTGGGCCTGGCCCTCGGCCCACTCGTCCCGCGCGAACGCGGGGGCCTGCGGCCCCAGCTCCAGTCCCGGCGCGAACGGCCTGATCTCGATCGACTTGAACCATGCGACCGGATGCTTGGAGGCGACCTCGATCGCCTCATCCAGATCCGCACAGTCGATCACGTCGAAGCCGGCGATGTGCTCCTTGGTCTCGGCGAACGGGCCGTCGCTGAGCAGTGTCTCACCGTCCCTGACGCGCACGGTGACCGCCGCTCCGGGTCCCTGCAGCGGTGCGCCCAGCAGCCGCACCCCACGCCCGTCCATCTCCGTCACCCAGCCCTCGACCTCGCGCTGCATGACGGCGATCTCCTCCGCCGGCGTCGGCTCGCTGCTGCAGATGAAGAGCAGGTAGTTCATGACTCTCTCCCTTTCGGAGTTTGACGATTCAGACAGGCGACGAACAGCGACGGCGCGGATGGACAGGCATCGCGCGCCGCATCGCGCGCCGCCGACCGCGCCGCCCGCGCGCCGCGGCTGGCGGCGATGCCTTCCAGCGGCGCTTGGCCACGCTTTACCATCGGCTCGTGTGCGTTGCGCAGAGACCGAGCGGTCAGACCGGGGCGGACGGGACCGGGCAACCTGCCCGCGGCGCCCCGCTGGGCGCCGCGCGCCGCGCCGGCAGCCGGCGAGGTGACGCCGATGGCGCGTGAGCGCACGGCCGACGGTGACGGCGCCGCGCGCCGCGCGCGGCGCACGCGCGCCGACGGCAGCAGGCCGGTGACGATGACCGACGTGGCGGCCGCCGCCGGGGTCGCCCAGAGCACCGTCTCCCGGATCCTCAACGACGCGCCGGCCCCCATCTCGGTCTCGCCGCAGACGCGTGAGCGCGTGCACGCGATCGCCCGTGAGCTCGGCTACCGCCCGCACCCGATCGCGCGCGCCCTGCGGGGCGCGCCGACGATGCTGCTCGGGGCGATTGTGCGCGACATCACCGACCCGTTCTTTGCGGGGGCGATCGAGGCGCTGTCGCTGGAGTGCAAGGCCCGCGGCTACTCGGTGGTGCTGGGTCACGCCCGCGCCGCGGCCGATGAGGCGCTGGCCATGACCGCGGTGCTGGAGGCGCGCCAGTGCGACGCGATCGTGCTGCTCGGCGACTTCACCGCCGAGCACCGGCTGGTGGAGGATCTGCGCCAGGGGCACGCGCCCGTGGTTGGGCTCTGGCACGGCTCTGAGCGCGACCGCCCGTTTCCCACGGTCGGCGTCGACAACCGCGCCGGGGTGCGCGCCGCGCTCGAGCATCTGATGGCGCTCGGGCATCGCAACATCGCCTATGTCGGCGTGGAGTCGCTGGGGGACATGCAGGAGCGCAGCGGCGCCTACATGGAGCTGATGGCGGCGGCCGGCGGGCCGCCGCCCCCCGGGTATGTGCAGACCGTCGCCAACACGGTGCTCAGCGGGCAGCCGGCGCTGGACGCGATCCTCGCCCAGGAGCCCCGTGCGACGGCGATCTTCGCGGCCACCGACACGATCGCCCTGGGTCTGCTGCACGCGGCCTACGAGCGTGACCTGCGGATCCCCGAGGATCTCTCGATCGTCGGGTTCGATGACCTGCCGATGGCGGCCGCCAGCGTGCCGTCGCTGACCACCGTGAAGATGCCGATCCCGGAGATCGTCGCCAGGGGTGTTGAGCTGTGCATCGGCGAGCGCGCCTGGGACGGTGAGGGAGCAGCGCCCCATGTGCTGCTGGCGCCGAGCCTGGTGGTGCGTCGCTCAACCGCGCCCGTCGCCGCGCGATAGGCGGGGCCGCGGTGGGTCTGCGGTCTCGCGCGGCTCGGTCTGACGGTCACCGGCGGCGGCGATCAGCGACGGCGCGCCGGGCTGGCCCGGCCGTTGTGCGGCGCTTCGCGACGGCTCGCCGGGACTCCGATATTGGCGTTCTGTTAGCTCCCTTGACACCCACTGCATACGATTGCTTACATTCGTATCTGAGGAGAGGGAAGTGGACCGGACCTGTAATCACGGGGGCGCTGGACCCCGCCAACTGATCGACCGCTCGACGGTGCGCTGACGGTGGCCGTGTCCGCACCCCAGCAGAACGTCGTCGGTGACGCGGTCGCGTCGCTCGCCTATGAGGCGCTCGAGATCAGCAAGTCATTTGGCGGCGCCAAGGCGCTGGACGGGGTCAGCGTCGACTTCAGGCCCGGGGAGATCCACACGCTGGTCGGTGAGAACGGCGCCGGCAAGTCCACGCTGCTGCGCGTGATGTCCGGGATCTATGAGCGCGACGGCGGTGAGCTGCGGCTCGGCGGTGAGTCGCTTGAGCGCCTGACCCCGCGCGAGGCGCAACATCGCGGCATCTACCTGGTGCCCCAGGAGCCGACGCTGATGCCGCACCTCTCGGCGCTGGAGAACCTGTTCGTCGGCATCATCCCGCGCGGGCGGCTGCCGTTCACCGTGGACTGGAAGCGCATGCGTGAGTCCGCCGGTGACTACTTTGCCCAGCTCGGTCTGGCGATCGACCCCCGCCAGCGCGCGGAGACGCTCAGCATCGCCCAGCAGCAGCAGCTGGAGTGCGCCCGCGCGCTGGTGCACAACTGCAGCGTGATCTTCTTCGACGAGCCCACCTCGCCGCTGACCGCGCATGAGGCGGAGATGCTGTTCGCGCTGATGCGTCGCCTGCGCGAGCGCAACTTCACGCTCGGCTTCATCAGCCATCGCCTGGATGAGGTGCTCGAGCTCTCCGACCGCATCACCGTGCTGCGTGACGCGCGCGTGGTGGCCACGATGGACGCGGCCGACGCGTCGCGTGAGCTGCTGGTCAACGAGATGGTCGGCCACCAGGTCACCATCCAGCGCCGCCACGCGCGCGCGGCGCAGAGTGACGACGTCGCGCTGTCGGTGCAGCAGCTGCAGCGCGAGGGCGAGTTTCACAACATCTCGTTTGAGGTGCACCGCGGCGAGGTGCTCGGCCTCGCCGGGCTGGTCGGCAGCGGCCGCACGGAGATCGCGGAGACGATCTTCGGCCTGCGCCACGCCGAGGCCGGCCGGATCACGCTCGAAGGCCACCAGCTGGTGCGCCACAGCCCGCGCTCCTGCATCGACCGCGGCCTGATCTACCTCTCCGAGGACCGCGGCCGCAACGGGATCTTCGCCGACGTGCAGCTGCCGGAGAACGTCAGCTCGGCGATCGTGCCGCGGCTGCCGCGGCTGCGCGGCCTGCTCAACCGCAGGGTCGAGCAGCGGCTGGCGGGCGAGGCGATGGAGCGCACCCAGGTCCGCGCACTGCGCCGGGATGTCCCGATCCGCAGCCTCTCGGGAGGCAACCAGCAGAAGGCGCTGTTCGCGCGCTGGTTGCTGGCCGAGCCCAAGGTGGCGATCTTCGACGAGCCGACCCGCGGCGTGGACGTCGGCGCCAAGGCCGACATCTACGCGCTGATCGACGGGCTCGCGCGTGACGGCGTGGCGATCATCGTGATCTCCTCTGAGCTGGAGGAGCTGACCTGGATCTGTGACCGCGTGATTGCCGTGTATGAGGGGCACGTCACCGGCGAGCTGAGCGGCGAGCAGATCACCGTCGCGGCGCTCGGCCGGCTGATCGTCGAGGAGGGCGGCGCATGACCACCGCGCCGAGCCCGTCGCCGCTGCTGAGCGCGCGCCCCGCGGGAGTCGGGCAGCGCAGCGCGCGCCGAACGCTCAGCCGCCTGCTGGCGATGCGTGAGCTGCAACTGGTGCTGGTCACGGTCGTGATCTTCGCCATCACCACCGCGCACGCCTCGACCTTCATCTCCGCCGGGAACATCTCGTTCCTGCTGGCCGACGCGATGGCGGTGGCGGTGATCGCCGTCGGGCAGACGATCGTGGTGCTGACGCGCGGGATCGACCTCTCGGTCGCCCCGATCCTCGGCACGGCGGCGCTGGCCGTCGGCTTCCTGGCTCAGAACCACAACCTCACACCGCTCGAGGGCCTGCCGCTCGCGCTGGCGATCGGCGCGGCGATGGGGCTCGGCAACGGCTTCATGGTCGCGCTCGCCGGAATCCCGCCGATCATCGCGACGCTCGGCTCGCTCGCCATCTACAGCGGCGTGCAGGCGATCGTCGCGCACAGCCAGGAGGTGGTGACGCTGCCGCCCGCCTACTTCAACCTCGGCAACGGCGACGCGATCAACGGCATCCCCTATCTGGCGCTGATCGGCGCCGGCGTCGCCATCGCCTTCGCGCTGATCCTCTGGCGCACGCGCTTTGGCCGCTCCATCTACGCGGTGGGCAACAACGCCGAGGCCGCCCGCCGCGCGGGCATCAACGTCAGCCGCGTGACCGTCTCCAGCTACGTGCTGTGTGGGGCGCTCGCCGGGCTCGGCGGGCTGATCTTCCTGGCGCACGTCGGCTCGGCCGACTCAACCACCGGCACCGACTCCAACATCCAGCTCACCGCGATCGCGGCGACGCTGATCGGCGGCACCACGCTGACCGGCGGCAAGGGCGGGGTGATCGGCAGCTTCCTGGCGGCGATCTTCCTCGAGGTGGCGCTCGCCGCGCTGGTCGAGTTCCGGCTGAACCCGATCTGGGAGCCCGCCGGGGTCGGCGTGATGATCCTGCTGGCGGTGCTCGCCGATCCCACCACCGGGCGGCCGTCGCTGCGCTCCGCGCTGCGCATGCTGCTCCAGTCGCAGAGGGCCAGGACATGAGCGCGATGGCTGAGGGGCCCGCGCGCATCCGTCGCGGGCTGCGCCTGAACTCTGAGCAGTGGTGGATGACCTCGCTGGCGGTGCTGCTGGCCGCGGAGCTGCTCTACTTCTCGCTCGGCGTCCAGGGGTTCTGGGGTGGCGGCACGGGCATGCTCAACCAGACCGAGTACTTCCTGGACATCGGGATCATGGCGATCGGCGTCGGCTTCGTGATCTTCGCCGGTGACATCGACCTCTCGTGCGGGGCGATGGCGAGCTTTGTCGGGATCGTCATGGCGGAGCTCTGGAAGCAGGGCGTGGAGATCTGGGTGGCGGCGCTGATCGCGGTGCTGATCGCGGCGCTGATCGGCCTGATCCACGGGCTGATCATCACGCTCTTCCGGCTGGAGTCGCTGCTGGTCACGCTCGCCAGCCAGTTCATCCTCGGCAGCCTGGCGACGGCCATCGGCGGCGGCTACCCGCCCTACGGGTTCCCGCACGCGTTCACCTCGATCGCCGGCACCGGCAGCGTCGGACCGATCCCGGCGCAGATCATCATCTTCGCGGTGATCGGCTGGTTCTCGGTGCTGCTCGTGCACCGCACCGCGTTCGGCCGCTCGCTGGTGCTGCTCGGGCACAACCGTGACGCGGCCCGCTACACCGGCGTCAACGTCTCCTGGACCAGGGTCCGCGCGTTCGTGCTCTCCGGGCTGTTCGCGGGGATCGCCGGGATCGTGATCGCCGCCACCTACAACTCGGTGCGTGATGACCTCGGCGACTCGCTGCTGCTGCCGGCCATCACCGCCGTGGTGCTGGGCGGGGTCGACATCTTCGGCGGGCGCGGCCACATGGCCGGCGTGCTGTTCGCCACCTTCGTGCTGGGCTTCCTCTATCAGGGGTTGCTGATCGAGGGCATCAGCCAGCTCACCGCGAACATGGTCGGTGGCGGCGTGCTGGTGGTGGCGCTGGCGCTGAAGATCGGGCTCGAGCGCCGCGGCGGCGGGCTGAGCTTCGCGCACCGGCTGCGCGCAAGGTTTTCACCTGGCGGTGTCCCATGAGGGGAGACCGCCGCTTAAAAGACGGAGGCGCCGGTGACACGGCGCCCCCAGGCCGCAAGGCCCCTGTCGGAAAGCCGCACTGCCGCATTGGAGAAACACTCGGGCAGACGGCACAACCAACAACATTATGGAGGGGAAGGGGAATGTCCAGGTTCACCCGGAAGCGTGGGCTCAGAGCCCGCGCAGCGAGCGTCGGAACGCTCGCGATGCTCGCACTGGCGGTTGCTGCCGCCTTCGCGTCGACCTCGAGCGCGCACCGCGCCAAGGCGCAGGGCAAGATCAAGGTCGCGATCGTGCCCAAGCTGCTCGGACTGCCGGTCTTTGAGGCCAACGTCAAGGGCGCCAACGAGGTTGCGCCGAAGCTCGGGATCGCGCTCAAGTACACGGCGCCGGCAACCGCCTCGGCCACCGGCCAGGTGTCGATCTTCAACAGCCTGATCGCGCAGCACTACAACGTGATCACGCTCTCCGCGGACGACCCGACGGTGCCGGACTCGGTGCTCCAGAAGGCGATGAAGGCCGGGATCAAGGTGATCACCTTCGACTCCGACGTCAACCCGTCGGCGCGCAACTTCTTCATCCAGGACACCGCTTACAACACCATCGCGCAGGGCGTGATCCAGGCCGCTGAGAAGTTCACCGGCCCCAACGCGGAGATCGCGATCATGTCCTCGACGCCTGACGCGACCATCCAGCTCGCGTGGATCAAGGCGATGAAGGCCTACATCAAGACCAAGTTCCCGCACCTGAAGATCGTCACGATCGGTTACGGCCAGTCGATCCAGTCGACCTCGCTGACGGCCGCTGAGAACATCATCCACTCCTACCCGAACGTCAAGGCGATCCTGCCGATCGACGGCGCCGCAGTGGTCGGCACCGCGCAGGCCGTCCAGGCGCTGGGTGACACCGGCAAGATCGGCGTCTTCGGGATCGGCGACCCGCTGCCCAACCAGCAGTACTTCGCCAACGGCTCGCTGAAGGCGCTGTTCCTCTGGAACGAGGTGACCCAGGGCAAGCTCGTGATGTACGTCGCCAAGCTCGCCTACGAGAACAAGCTGAAGGCCGGTGGCTCGTTCACCACGCCGCTTGGCAAGTTCACGGTCGCGGCCAAGAACGATCCGGTCACGGGCGCCACCCGGAACACGATCATCTTCTCCAAGCCGCTCGAGTTCACCAAGGCCAACTACAAGAAGTTCGACTTCTAGACCACTGGAGGCTCCTCAGGTCGGGCGTGCTGACGCGCCCGTGACGCGGCGGCCCGGGCTTCCCGGGCCGCCGCTCACCACCGACCTTCTGCACTGACCCGCTCCGATTGGAAACCACAATGCAAACCTCGCCAAGCGAAGTGAGCCGCGCGGCCACGGCCGCCAAGCCGTACCCGGGCGCAGAGCTTTGGCTGCTGGCCGGCAGCCAGGAGATGTACGGACCGCAGACGCTCGCAAACGTCGAATCGCAGTGGCGTGAGGTGGCGGCCGCGCTGGATGAGTCCGAGGCCGTGCCGGTGCGCGTCGTCGCGCGCCAGGTAGTGACCAGCCCCGAGGGGATCCTGCGGGTCTGCCAGGAGGCCAACGCCGCCAGCGAGTGCGTCGGGCTGATCGTCTGGATGCACACCTTCTCCCCGGCGCGCATGTGGATCGCCGGGCTCTCCGCGCTGCGCAAGCCGCTGCTGCACCTGCACACGCAGTTCAACGAGCAGCTGCCGTGGGCGCAGATCGACATGGACTTCATGAACCTCAACCAGTCCGCCCACGGGGACCGGGAGTTCGCCTACATCGCCACGCGCATGCGCCTGCGGCGCAAGACCGTCGTCGGTCACTGGCGCGACCCGCGCACGCTGCAGCGGATCGGCACCTGGTCACGCGCGGCCGTCGGCTGGCACGAGGCCACGCAGCTGCGAGTCGCCCGCTTCGGCGACAACATGCGCAGCGTCGCGGTCACCGAGGGTGACAAGGTCGAGGCGCAGCTGCGCCTCGGCGTGACGGTCGACGGCTATGGGATCGGCGACCTGACCGACGCGATCGCGCAGGCGTCGGAGGATGCCGTGGAGCAGATCGTCGGGCAGTACGACAGCGACTACGAGGTCGTACCGGAGCTGGCGCCGGGCGGCGCGCGGCGCGGATCGCTGATCGACGCGGCGCGCATCGAGGCCGGCCTGCGGCTGTTCCTCACGCGCGGCGGCTACAGCGCCTTCACCGACACCTTCGAGGACCTGCACGGGCTCCCGCAGCTGCCCGGGATCGCCGTTCAGCGGCTGATGGCCGAGGGCTACGGGTTCGGCGCCGAGGGCGACTGGAAGACCGCGGCGCTGCTGCGCGTGATGAAGCTGATGGCCCGCGGGCTGCCGGGGGGAACGTCCTTCATGGAGGACTACACATACGACCTCACGCGCGGCAATGAGCGCGTGCTCGGCTCCCACATGCTGGAGGTCTGCCCGTCGATAGCCGCGCACCGCCCGAGCTGTGAGATCCATCCGCTCAGCATCGGCGGGCGCGAGGATCCGGTGCGGCTGGTCTTCAACGCGGTCTCCGGCCCGGCCGTGCTGCTCTCGATGCTCGACCTCGGTGACCGCTTCCGGCTGGTCGCCAACGAGGTGGAGCTGCTGCCGATCACCGAGCAGCTGCCCAGGCTGCCGGTGGCGCGCGCCGTCTGGCGCCCGCAGCCTGACTTCTTCACCGCCACCGAGGCCTGGCTGACGGCCGGCGGCCCGCATCACAGCGTGCTCAGCACCGCGCTGGACCTGGAGGCGGTCACCGACCTGGCCCAGATCGCCGGGATTGAGCTGTTCGCCATCACCGCCGGCTCGAGCCTGCCGCAGCTGCTCAACGAGCTGCGCTGGAACGACGGTCCTCAGACCACGCCATGCCGGTGAGCGCCCGCTACTCGATCGGCATTGACTTCGGCACCGAGTCCGGGCGGGTGCTGCTGCTGGAGCTGGGCAGCGGCGAGCAGCTGGGCGTGACCGTGGTCCCCTACCCGAGCGCGGTGATCGACCGCACACTGCCGCACACCGGTGAGGCGCTGCCCCCCGACTGGGCGCTGCAGGACCCCGACGACTGGACCCACGTGGTGCTCACCGGCATCCCCGAGGCCATCGCCCGCTCCGGGATCGACCCCGGCTCGGTGGTCGGGCTGGGCGTGGACTTCACCTCCTGCACGGTGTTGCCGGTCGCCTCCGACGGGCGGCCGCTGTGCGCGCACGCGCCCTGGCGCGACCGCAAGCACGCCTGGCCGAAGCTCTGGAAGCACCACTCCGCGCAGCCCGAGGCCGATCGTCTCAACGAGGTTGCCCAGGCCCGCGGCGAGAGCTTCCTGGCGCGCTACGGCGGCAGGATCTCATCGGAGTGGTACTTCCCCAAGCTGCTGGAGATCTGGGTCGATGACCGCGAGGTCTACGAGGCGATGGACGGCTTCTACGAGGCCACGGACTGGATCGTCTCGTGGATGACCGGGCTCGCTCAGCGCCAGGCCTGCACGGCCGGCTACAAGGCGATGTGGTCCCCGGACGAGGGCTTCCCCGACGCCGCCTACTTCGACGCCGCGTTCCCCGGCTTCAGCAGCCCGACGGAGAAGCTCGGCTCGAGCTTCCTCCCGCTCGGCGCCCGCGCCGGAGCGCTGCGACCGCAGCTGGCGCAGCGCCTCGGCCTGGGGGCGGACGTCTCCGTGGCGGTCGGCAACGTCGACTCGTTCGTCTCGGTTCCGGGCGCCGGCGTGGCCGACCCGGGGACCTTCGTGATCGTGATCGGCACCTCCATCTGCGACATGGTGGTGCACCCCCAGGAGATCCGCCTGCCGGGGATCACCGGCGTGCTGCGTGACGGGATCCTGCCGGGCCTCTACGGCTACGAGGCAGGGCAGGCGGCGGTGGGTGACATGCTCGCCTGGTTCGTGTCGAACCTCGGCGGCGGCGTCACCCACGAGCAGCTGGAGGCCGAGGCCGCCGCGATCGCCCCGGGCGCCACCGGGCTGCTGGCGCTCGACTGGTGGAACGGCAACCGCACGATCCTCGCCGACGCCGACCTCACCGGCGTGATCCTGGGCCTCACGATCCAGTCCTCGGCGGCCGAGATCTACCGGGCGCTGCTGGAGTCGATCGCGTTCGGCAGCCGCCGGATCATGGACAACTTCCAGGAGCACGGCCTGCCGCTGCAGCGGATCGTCGCCTGTGGCGGCATCGCCGAGCGCAGCCCGCTGATGATGCAGCTGCTGGCTGACACCAGCGGGCGCACGGTCGAGGTCCCCGGCTGCGCCGACATCCCCGCTCGCGGGGCGGCGCTGTTCGGCGCCGTGGCGGCCGGGGCGTTCCCGCAGATCACCGCCGCGGTCGACGCGATGCGCCCGCCGACCGCCAGCAGCTACCACCCCGACCCGCGGGCCGCCGCGGTCTATGAGCGCGTCTACGCGATCTATCGCGAGCTCTACGACACGCTCGGCTCCAGCCGCTCGGACTGGCTGCACGAGCTCAAGGCGATTCGCACCCGGGGGCACGCCTGATGGCGGCCGCCCAGACCCCCGGACAGTCCCGCGGCGCGGGCACCGTCGCGGCCGACGCGGAGCGCCTGGCACGGCTGCGCAGCGCCGTGCTGGAGGCGAACCTGAAGCTGCCCCGGCACGGGCTCGTGCAGCTCACCTGGGGCAACGCCAGCGCGATCGACCGTGAGCTCGAGCTGGTGGCGATCAAGCCCAGCGGCGTCGACTACGCGCAGCTGCGCGCGCAGGACATCGTCGTCACCGACCTGCAGGGCAACATCGTCGCCGGCGAGGCGCGTCCCTCGACCGACACCGCCACGCACCTGGCGCTCTACCGCGCCTGGCCGCAGATCGGCGGGGTCGTGCACACCCACTCCAGCTGGGCGACGGCGTGGGCGCAGGCGCAGCGGGAGATCCCGCTCCTGGGAACCACCCACGCCGATCTCTGCGCGCGCCCGATCCCGCTGACGCGGGCGCTCACCGCGGCGGAGGTGGACGCCGGCTATGAGCTCGCCACCGGGCAGGCGCTGATCGAGCTGCTGGGCGACAGCGACCCGGCGCAGCTGCCGTGCGCGCTGGTGCGCCAGCACGGCCCGTTCTGCTGGGGCGCGAGCGTCGAGGCGGCGGTCACGGTGGCGGTCACGCTGGAGGAGGTGGCGCGGTTGGCGAGCCTCACCGCGACCCTGCAGCCGCGCAGCCTGGAGCTGGACCCGGCGCTGCGCCGCAAGCATTACGAGCGCAAGCACGGCCCCGACGCCTACTACGGCCAGCCCTGAGTGCCGGCCGGGCGCGGCCACGCCCGGCCGGCACTCAGGCCAGGTGCAGGCGGTGCGCCACCGCGGCCGCCTGCGTGCGGCTCTGGACGTTGAGCTTGGCGAGGATCCTCGAGACGTGCACGGAGGCGGTCTTCTCGGCCATGAACAGGGCCGCGCCGATCTGGCGGTTGCTGGCCCCCTGCGCCACCAGCGTGAGCACCTGCAGCTCACGCGCGGTCAGCCCGAACGGCGCGGGCGCCGCCTCAGCCGCCGCCCGCGGCTGCGCGGCGCGCGCCGCATCGCCCGC
>JAJZDA010000187.1 GCA_021851525.1 Actinomycetes bacterium
GCCGGCGGCGCGATCCTGGCGATCACGATCGCCGGGGCGCTGACCGGCTGCTCATCCGCCAACCCCGCGGCCCAGGTCGGGCCGGGCCAGATCCTCGCGGTCGGTGCGGAGAGCCAGTACGCCAACGTGATCTCCCAGGTCGGCGGCCGCTACGTGCACGTCGACGCGGTGCTGAGCAACCCGAACGTCGACCCGCACGCCTTCGAGGCCAGCCCGTCGGTGGCGCAGACGATCGGCGTCGCGCGGCTGGTGGTGCAGAACGGCCTGGGCTACGACGGCTTCATGAACGACATTGAGGCGGCCACCGCGAGCCCGCGACGCCGCGTGATCGACGTGCAGCGGCTGCTGCACCTGCCCGACTCCACGGCCAACCCGCACCTCTGGTACCGGCCCGACGCGATGCCTGCGCTCGCCGCCGCGCTGGTGCGGGAGCTGAGCGCGCTGCAGCCCGCCCACCACGCCTACTTCGCCGCCAACGCGCGTCGCTTCGACGCCTCGCTGCGGCCGTGGCTCGACGCGCTGGCGCGCTTCCGGACCGCGCACCCGGGCGCCCCGGTGGCCACCACGGAGCCGGTCGGCGACTACCTGCTGAGCGCCGCCGGCGCGCGCAACCTCACACCCTGGACGCTGCAGGCAGACATCATGAACGGGGTCGATCCGGCCGCCCAGCAGATCACCCTGCAGATGCGCCTGCTGCGCGAGCACCGCGTCGGCGCGCTGGTCTACAACCAGCAGGTCACCAGCACCGTGACCCAGCACTTCCTCACCGCGGCACGCGCGGCCGGGGTGCCGGTGGTCGGGGTCTACGAGACGATGCCCTCCGGCTACAGCTACCAGCGCTGGATGCTCGCCGAGACGCAGGCGCTGCAGCGGGCGTTCACCAACCATCTATCGACCGGGAGGCTGTGATGGACCAGCCGGCGCTTGACGTCGCGAGTGTGACCGTGCAGTTCGGCAGCCGCAGGGTGCTGGACGGGGTCACCTTCCAGCTCAGGCGCGGCGAGTTCACCGGGCTGATCGGCTCCAACGGCGCCGGCAAGACGACGCTCTTGCGCGTGATCCTCGGACAGCAATCCCCTGACCAGGGGACCGTCACGATCGCCGGGGGGCGACACGGGGCGGTTGGCTACGTGCCACAGAAGTTCCTGCTGGATCCCGACATGCCGCTGCGCGGGCGTGACCTCGTGGCGCTGGGGCTGGACGGCCACCGCCTGGGTCTGCCGCGGCCCTCCAGGCAGCGTCGCGAGCGGGTGCAGGCGATGCTCGCCGCGGTCGGCGCGGAGCGCTTTGCCGACGCGCGCGTGGGGCGGCTGTCCGGCGGTGAGCAGCAGCGCATCCTGATCGCGCACGCACTGATCAGCGAGCCGCAGCTGCTGCTGCTCGATGAGCCGCTGGCCAACCTCGACCTGCGCAGCGCCAAGGAGGTCGTGAGCCTGCTGGCGCAGATCGCGCGTGAGCAGCGGATCGCCGTGCTGATCTCCGCGCACGAGATGAACCCGCTGCTGCCGGTGATGGATCGGGTCGTCTACCTGGCGGACGGGCGAGCCGTCTCCGGCACCACCGACGAGGTGATCCGCACCGACGTGCTCTCGCACCTCTACGGCCACCACGTCGACGTGCTGCGGCTGCACGGCCGCGTCGTGGTGGTGGCCGGTGACATCGATGACCACCACGCCGACCACGGCGTGCTCGAGGTCGACTGAGGCAGGCTCATGGCAACGCTCCTGCACGCGATTGTGGAACCCGGCTTCTTCTCCAGCGCGCCGGTCAGGCTCGCCGCCGAGATGGGCGCGCTGGTGGCGATCGTCGCCGCCGTGGTGGGGGTCTTCACGGTCGTGCGCGGGCAGGCGTTCTCCGGCGAGGCGCTGGGTGACATCGGTGCCACCGGCGGCGCCAGCGCCTACCTGGCGGGGATCAGCTCTGTCTGGGGCTTCGTCGGGATCTCGGTGCTGGCCGCGGCGGCGATGGAGCTGATCGGCGTGCAGCGCGCGCGGGGGCGCGACATCGCCACCGGGGTGGTGCTCGGCGCGGGCTTCGGGCTGGCCGCGCTGCTGATCTACCTCGGCACGCTGCAGACCAGCACCAGCGGCTCCACGGTGACGATCCTGTTCGGCTCGCCGTTCACGCTGAGCCCCTCTGATCTGCCGCTGGTGCTCGGCTTCGGGGCGCTCGTGCTGGTCACGCTGGCGGCGCTCTACCGGCCGCTGCTGCTGGCCAGCATCAGCCCCGAGCTGGCCGCCGCGCGCGGGCTGCCGGTGCGCCTGATCGGCGTCGCCTACCTGATGGCGCTGGCGGTCGCGGTGGCGCTCAGCGCGGTGACGATCGGGGCGATCCTCTCAACCGCGCTGCTGGTTGGACCCGCGGCCACCGCGCTGGCGCTCACCAACCGCCCCGGCCGGGCGCTCGCGCTGGCCGCGATGATCGGCGTGGCCGCCACCTGGCTGGGACTGCTGCTGGCCTACGACAGCTACTACTGGCCGCCGCGCCACCACGGCTGGCCGCCGAGCTTCTTCATCGTGGCGCTGGTGCTGATCGGCTACCTGGCCGTCGCGGCGCGGCGCGGCGGTGGCCGGCGGGGAGCGCGCTGAGGTGTTCAGCGGCTTCATGGTCAACGCCTGGGTGGTGGCGACGATGGTGGCGGTGGTCGGTGGCGCGATCGGCTTCTTCATCGTGATGCGCAGCTCCGCCTTCGTGGCGCACGCGATCCCCAACGGCTCCTTCGCCGGGGCGGCCGGCGCGACCCTGGTGGGCGCCAACCCGCTGCTGGGCCTGGCCGTCTTCTCACTCGCCGGGGCGCTCGGGATCAGCCTGCTGGGACGCCGCGCGCGCCATGACGTGGCCACCGCGCTGACGCTGGTGTTCATGCTCGGGCTCGGCTCGCTGTTCCTCAGCTTCCGCGTGGAGGACGCGGAGGCGGTCTACTCGCTGCTCTTCGGAGAGGTGCTGGGGATCGGCTCAAACCAGGTCTGGCCGACGCTCGCGCTGAGCCTCGCGAGCCTGCTGGCGCTGGCGCTGCTGTGGCGTCCGCTGCTGCTGGACTCGGTGTTGCCCGGCAGCGCCCGCGGGAGCAGCCGTGTGCGGCTTGAGCTGGCGTTCCTGGTGATCGTCGCGCTGGCGACGACTATGACCGTGCCGGTGGTCGGCACCGCACTGATCTTCAGCCTGATGGTCGGTCCGGCGGCGGCCGCGCGCGCGTTCACGGTGCGCCCGCACGTGGCCCTGGCGCTGTCGGTGGCGCTGGCGGTGGTGATCGTCTGGATCGCCATCGCCTGGTCCTACAACACCAACTGGCCGATCGGCTTCTTCGTGGGGGCGCTCAGCGCCAGCGCCTTCCTGATCGGCCGGGCGTGGAGCGTGGCCTCGCGCCGGCTGGGCGGCGCCAGGCACCGGGCCCCGGCCGGTGAGCTCAGCCCATGAAGAACTGCTGGTAGATCAGGAAGATGTTCATCAGGCTGATCGCCGCTGCGATCAGCCAGGCGCTCAGCTTCAGCACGCGACCGTTGACGTGCTCCCCCATGATCTCCCGGCGGCTGGTGAGGATCACCAGCGGGATCAGCGCGATCGGGATGCCGAACGAGAGCACCACCTGGCTGAGCACCAGCACGTGCGACGGGCTCAGCCCGATCGCCAGCACGGTCAGCGCCGGGATCATCGTGATCGTGCGGCGCAGCACCAGCGGGATCCTGAAGTCGATGAAGCCGGCCATCACCACCTGGCCGGCGTAGGTGCCGACGCTCGAGGATGAGGCCCCGGATGCCAGCAGCGCCACCGAGAAGGCCAGGGCCGCGCCGCCGCCGATCAGCCGGGTGAACTCGGCGTGCGCCTGCTCGATGGTGGAGATGCCGGAGAGCGCCGGGGTGTGGAAGAGCTTGGCGGCGACCGCGAGCATCGCCATGTTGATCACCCCGGCAAGCCCGAGCGCGATGTACACGTCGAGCCGCTCGAAGCGCAGCACCCGCCGCTTCTCGGAGGCGTCGCGCGTCGGCATCCGCCCCTTGGTCAACGCCGAGTGCAGGTAGATCACGTGGGGCATCACCGTCGCCCCCACTATCCCGACGGCGATGTACATGTAGCTGGTGCCGTGGATGCTGGGGACCAGGCCGTGCAGTGAGCCGCTGACCGACGGACCGATCCGCACAGTCTCATAGAGGAAGCCCAGGAAGATGATCCCCAGCAGGCCGGTGATCGCGAGCTCAAAGTTGCGGAAGCCCAGCGCCTGCATGCCGAGGATCCCAAAGGCGATCACGCCGGTCAGCAGGCCCGCGATGAAGAGCGGCACGCCGAAGATCAGGTTGAGCCCGATGGCGGCGCCGACGAACTCCGCCAGGTCCGTGGACATCGCCATGACCTCGGCCTGGACCCACATCGCGCGGGTGAACGCCCGCGGGAAGCGCTCGCGCACCAACTCCGGGTAGTCCCGGTCGGTGACGATCCCGAGCTTGGCCGACAGGTACTGGATCACCATCGCCACGAGGTTGGCGAGCAGCACCACCCACAGCAGTGAGTACCCGAACTGCGAGCCGCCCTGGACGTTGGTCGCGAAGTTGCCCGGGTCCACATAGGCGACCGAGGCCACGAACGCCGGCCCGAGCATGAACAGCACGGCGCGCAGCCGTCCACGCGAGAGCAGCCGCTCCAGCGCGCTCTCCTCGAGCTGCTCATAGAGCGGCAGCGTCTCACTGCCGCTGGCGCCGTCCAGCGCCGGAAGCGGCTGGCGCGGACCCTTGGTCATCCCCGGCGTCCGTCCCTGGAGTGCTTGAAGATCGACCCGGTCAGCGTCATCGTCCATCACTCTAGCAAAAAGTCCACAGAGTCAAAACCTGCTTTGTGGGCTTGTGGTCAGTTAGGATTGGATTCGTGGACACACTCTCCACAACGCTCGGCAGCCCCCGCACCACCGGCACCTCCGCGCCCGTGGAGGACTACCTGAAGGTGATCTATGCGCTGACCCGAGAGGACCAGCAGGCGGCCTCCACCAGCCAGATAGCGGAGCGCCTGGGGATCACGGCGGGCTCGGTCTCGACGATGATCAAGCGGATGGACGCCTCCGGGCTGGCCGAGCACGTCCCCTACCGCGGGGTGCGGCTGACCCCGGCGGGCCTGCAGCTGGCGCTCGGCGTGATCCGCCGCCACCGCCTGTTGGAGCTGTTCCTGGCGGAGAGCCTCGACCTCCCCTGGGAGGAGGTTCACCGACACGCCGAGCTGCTCGAGCACGCCGTGTCCGACGAGCTGATCGAGCTGATCGCGGAGAAGCTGGGCGATCCGGTCTCCGACCCCCACGGCGACCCGATCCCCAACCGCGCGCTCGAGGTCGACGAACGCAGCCAGCCGACGCTCGCCGACCTGGGCGAGGGCGAGCACGGCGTGATCGTCCGCGTGTCGGACTCAGACCCGGCGATGCTCCGCTACCTGACAGAGCACGGCATCGGCATCGGTGACCGCGTGGCACTGGTCGAGCGCCAGCCGTTTGACGGTCCCTGCGAGGTGCTGGTCGGCGAGCGGCGCCAGAGCCTCGGGCTGACGCTGGCGCGCGCGATCAGGGTCGAGCGCGACTGACCGCGGAGCGGCGGAGCGGCGGCGCCACCCGCCACGGGACCGCGGCAGCACTGGCCGCAGCGCCACCCGCGGCCGCCGGACTCACCGTGTCCGCAGGTCAGC
>JAJZDA010000188.1 GCA_021851525.1 Actinomycetes bacterium
GGTCGATCAGCGGCGAGCCCTCGGAGACCGTGTCGCCGAGCTTGACGTGAATTGCGCGGACGGTCCCGGCGGCCGGCGCCGGCACGTCCATCGTCGCCTTGTCGGATTCCAGCGTTACCAGCGGATCCTCGGCGGCCACCGTGTCGCCGACAGAGACCAGGATCTCAATCACCGGGACCTGCCCGAAGTCCCCGATGTCAGGGACCGTGACGGTGCGGGCTGTGGACGTGGCGCTCATACGTGGGTCGGCATCGGCGCCGCCGGGTCGAGCTCGTAGCGTTTGATCGCGTCGGCAACCTGCTGGACGTCCAGCACGCCATCGTCAGCGAGCGCCTTCAGCGCCGCCACCACCACGTGGTGGCGGTCGACCTCGAAGAAGCGCCGCAGCGCGCGGCGATAGTCACTGCGACCAAAGCCGTCGGTGCCGAGCACGCGGTAGGTGCGATCCGACGGGATCCAGGCGCGGATCTGGTCGGGGTAGGCGCGGATGTAGTCGGTCGAGGCGATCACCGGACCGGCGTGCCGCTGCAGCTCTTGGGTGACGAACGGGACCTGCGGGGTCTTCGCCAGCGGGTTGAGCATGTTGAAGCGGTCCGCCTCGATGCCCTCGCGGCGCAGCTCCGTGAACGAGGTGACGCTCCAGACGTCTGCCAGCACCCCGTGCTCTGACTCCAGCAGCTCCGCCGCCGCCAGCACCTCACGCAGGATCGTGCCGGAGCCCATCAGCTGCACCCGCGGCTTGCGGGAACGGGCAGAGCCCGCATCGCGCAGCAGGTACATGCCGCGCAGGATCCCCTGCTCGGCGCCGGCGGGCATCGCCGGGTGCACGTAGTTCTCGTTCATCAGCGTGAGGTAGTAGAAGACGTCCTCCTGCTCCACCACCATGCGACGCAGGCCGTCCTGGATGATCACCGCCACCTCGTAGGCAAACGCGGGGTCATAAGCCCGGCAGTTGGGCACCACGGAGAAGAGCACGTGGCTGTGCCCGTCCTCATGCTGCAGGCCCTCGCCGTTGAGCGTCGTGCGTCCGGCCGTGCCGCCCAGCAGGAAACCGCGCGCGCGGCTGTCGGCGGCGGCCCAGACGAGGTCGCCGACGCGCTGATACCCGAACATCGAGTAGTAGATGTAGAACGGGATCATCTGCTGGTCGTGGGCGCTGTAGGAGGTTCCCGCAGCGATGAACGAGGAGAGCGAGCCGGCCTCCGTGATCCCCTCCTCGAGGATCTGACCGTGGCGGTCCTCCTTGTAGAACATCAGCTGCTCTGAATCCTCGGGCTGGTAGAGCTGGCCGACGTGCGAGTAGACGCCGACCTGCCGGAACATGCCCTCCATCCCGAAGGTGCGCGACTCATCCGGCACGATCGGAACCACGCGCTTGCCAACCTGCTTGTCACGCAGCAGCGTCGCGAGCACGCGCACGAACGCCATCGTCGTGGAGATCTCGCGCTCGCCGGTGCCCTCGAGCTGGGAGGCGAAGGCCTCCAGGCCCGGAACGCTCAGCGGCTCTGAGGTGCGCCGGCGAGCCGGCAGCGAGCCGCCCAGCGCCGCGCGCCGCTCACGCAGGTACTGCATCTCCGGCGAGTCATCGGCCGGCCTGTAGTACTCGGCGGCGCGGACCTGCTCGTCGGTCAGCGGCAGGTCGAAGCGGTCGCGGAACGCGAGCAGCGCATCCTCGGCCATCTTCTTTGCCTGGTGGGCGATCATCTGGCCCTCACCGGAGGTGCCCATCCCGTAGCCCTTGATCGTCTTGGCGAGGATCACCGTCGGGCGGCCCTCCTCCCGCACCGCCTGCGCGTAGGCGGAGTAGACCTTCTGCTGGTCCAGGCCGCCGCGGTTCAGCTGCCAGATCTCGTCGTCGCTCATGTGCGCCACACGCTCGAGCAGCACCGGATCCTTGCCGAAGAAGTGCTCGCGCACGTAGGCGCCGTTGCGCGACTTGTAGGTCTGGTACTCACCGTCCACGGACTCCGTCATCACGCGCACCAGCCGGCCGTCGACGTCGGCCTCCAAAAGCGGGTCCCAGCGCGATCCCCAGATCACCTTGATCACGTTCCAGCCGGCGCCGCGGAAGTCCGACTCCAGCTCCTGAATGATCTTGCCGTTGCCGCGCACGGGGCCGTCGAGTCGCTGCAGGTTGCAGTTCACGACCCAGATCAGGTTGTCCAGGTGCTCACGGCCGGCCAGGCCGATCGCGCCCATCGTCTCGGGCTCGTCCATCTCGCCGTCGCCGAGGAAGGCCCAGACCTTGCGCGCCTCCGTGTCGGCGATTCCGCGCGCGTGCAGGTAGTGCATGAAGCGCGCCTGGTAGATCGAGGTGATCGCCCCGATCCCGAGTGAGACCGTCGGGAACTGCCAGAAGTCCGGCATCAGCCAGGGGTGCGGGTAGGAGGAGAGGCCGTTGCCCCCGACCTCCTGGCGGAAGTTGTCGAGCTGCTCCGTGCTGAGACGGCCCTCGAGGAAGGCGCGCGCGTAGTTGCCCGGGGAGGAGTGGCCCTGGAAGTAGATCAGGTCGCCGCCATGCCCCCCGGAGGGCGCGTGCCAGAAGTGGTTGAAGCCAACCTCATAGAGCGTGGCCAGCGACTGGTAGGAGGCGATGTGCCCGCCCAGCTCCGAGGATGTCTTGTTGGCCCGCACGACCATCGCCATCGCGTTCCAGCGGATCACCGAGCGCAGCCGGCGCTCCACCTCCGGGTCGCCTGGGATCGGCTCATCCAGGGACGCGGGGATCGTGTTGACGTAGGGCGTGTTGAGCGTCGCGATCGGACCACTGCCGTTGTGCTGGGCATGTTCGACGACGCGGGTCAGCAGGTGCCGGGCGCGGTTCACGCCATCGTGTTCGAGGACCGAGTCGATCGCGTCGAGCCACTCGCTGGTCTCTACGGCATCGATGTCGGAAGCGGCGCTGGTATCGGTCATTTTTCGCACTATAAACGGCGTGGCCCGCCTGCCGATCCGGAGGCTGCCGTGAGCTCGGCTAGCGTGAGGCAGATGACGATCAAACAGCTTCACGGGCCCGCGGGTCCGCCCTGGGAGCCACGGCTGCACGGCCGCCTCGACCGCCTCGTGGTCGAGTCCGAGGTGCTGCAGGGCAATCCGCTGGGCGATCCACACCGGCGTCCGCTCTACGTCTACAGCTCACCCGGCGTGGTCGACGCCAGCGCCGCTCAGGTCTCCTCGGTGTACGTGCTGCAGGGCTTCACCGGCCAGGTCGACGCGTGGCTGGCGCGCAAGCCGTTTGAGCCGACGATCGTCGAGCGGCTGGACGCGATGTACGGCGATCCGGACCAGGCCTGCCCACAGGCGGTGATCGTGTTCGTCGACGCGTGGACCTCGCTGGGCGGCGCTCAGTTCCTGAACTCGCCGGCCACCGGCAACTATCTGGATCACATCTGCGATGAGCTGGTGCCGTTCGTCGACGCCAACTATCCCACCAGGCCGGCGGCCGAGCACCGCGGGATCTCCGGGCACTCCTCCGGCGGCTACGGCGCGATGGTGCTGCCGATGCTGCGCCCCGACGTCTTTGGCGCGCTGGCCTCGCATGCCGGGGACGCGCTCTTTGAAGCGTGCTACCAGCCTGACTTCGCCAGGGCGGCACGTGCCCTGCGCGACCATTTTGAAAACTCGACGGCGCGCTTCTGGGAGGCCTTCCGGGCGCGGGAGAACCTCGACTGGGGCCGCTTCGGTGAGGTGCTCAACGTCTACGCGATGGCGGCCGCCTACTCCCCGGACCGGCAGCACCCGGGCCAGGTGCTGCTGCCCTTCGAGCTGGGCACGGGGCGCCTGATCGAGGATGTCTGGGAGCTGTGGCTCAGCCACGACCCGGTGCGGATGGCGCCTGCCCATGCGCAGGCCCTGCGGGGCCTGCGCAGGATCCACATCGAGGCCGGACGGGCAGACGAGTACTTCCTGGACCTGGGCGCGCAGGCGTTCTCAGAGCAGCTGCAGGCGCTCGGGGTGCAGCACACGTTCGAGCTCTTCGACGGCCGGCACGGTGGTGTCTCCCACCGGTACCCGGGAGCGATCCGTGAGTTGTTGCTGGCCATCTGAGACACTTCTGCGATGAGCGCTGCAGGGTGCGGGTGAGGGGAGCTGGTGGCCGTGAGCGCCGGAGCCCAGACCGATGCGGCGTTCGCCGGTCCGCTGGCTGTGGCGGCGCTGCTGCGTGCCCGTGAGCTCAGTGCCACGGAACTGGTGGAGCTTCACCTCGCGCGGATCGAGCGCCTGAATCCGCAGCTCAACGCGTTTCGCGTGGTGCTCGCCGAGCAGGCGCTGGCCGAGGCGGCGGCGCTCGACCGTCTGCGGGCCTCCGCGCCCGAGGCCGGCGGTCCGCTGGCCGGCGTGCCGATCGCAGTCAAGGACGACATGCCGATGGCCGGCCAGCGGATGACCCACGGGTCCCGCTCACGCGCGCCGTTGCAGAGCGCGGACGCGCATGCGCTGGCACGGCTGCGCGAGGCCGGTGCGATCCCGATCGGGATCACCAACGTGCCGGAGCTGATGCTCTTCCCCTGGACCGCCTCGGCGGCCAACGGCGTGACCCGCAACCCATGGGATCTGAGCCGCACCCCGGGCGGCTCCTCGGGCGGTTCGGCGGCGGCCGTGGCGGCGGGCCTGGTGGCGGCCGCGGGGGCGTCGGACGGCGGCGGCTCGATCCGCATTCCGGCGGCGTGCTGCGGACTGGTGGGGATGAAGCCGAGCCGTGGGCGCGTGTCCGCGCAACCGCTGGGAGAGGGCTGGCTGGGTCTCTCCAGCTACGGCGCGCTGGCGCGCGGGGTGAGCGACAGCGCCGCGCTGCTGGACGCCATGCACGGAGCGCTGGAGGCCGATGAGGCGCGCTGCGCCCCGCCGCGCGGGAGCTTTCTCGCGGCCGCGCGCACCGAGCCTGCGGTGCCGCTGCGGATCGCGATCTCACGGGCGCTGCCGGTGGGGACGCTCGCCTGGCTCTCCGCCGACCAACGGCTCGCCTGGGAACGCACCGCCCGGCTGCTCGCGGAGCTCGGGCACGACGTGCAGGAGGCCGACCCGGACTACGGGCTGGTGGCGCTGGAGTTCATCCAGACCTACCTGCGGGCCGCGCACGAGGCGTTCCGCACTGTCGAGGAGCCGTCGGTGGCGGAGCGCTCAACGCGCCAGCTGGCGGCGATGGGCGGCAGGGTGGTGTCCGCCCGCAGGCGCGACGCGCTGCTCGCGCGACGCGCTCAGACCGCGCAGCGCATCGGGGCGCTGTGGGAGCGCTTCGACGTGCTGCTGACGCCCGGCCTGGCGAGCACCGCGATCGAGGCGGAGGGTGCCTACGGGCGCTCCGCGGCGGCGGCGCTGGACCGGGCCGCGCGCTTCATGCCCTGGTTCCCGGTCTGGAACCTGACAGGTCAGCCGGCGATCTCGATCCCCGCCGGGTTCGGCGGCGACGGGCTGCCGCTCAGCGTGCAGCTGGTCGGGCGCCACGGGGATGAGGAGCTGCTCTACTCGCTGGCCGGTCAGATCGAGGCGCAGCGGCCGTGGACGGCCGTCAGGCCGGCGCTCGCGGAAACCTGAGCCGCGAGCGCACGGCCGTTGTGCTCAGCGCGGCTTGCGTGAGCGCGCGCCGGCCTTGGCGCCGGAGCCGGCGCCGGGCTTGCCGCTGGCGCCC
>JAJZDA010000189.1 GCA_021851525.1 Actinomycetes bacterium
CGGGCCGGTCGGGGGCCGGTCGGGGGCCGGTGGCGGGCCGGTCGGGGGCCGGTGGCGGAGCGTCGGCGCGCCGCCGAGTCCTCGACCCTGCTCAAGCGCAACGGGCCACGTCCCGCGTCCCACGTCCTGCGTCCCACGTCCCACGGGCCACCTCCCACGGGCCACCTCCCACGGGCCACGTCCCACGGGCCACCTCCCACGGGCCACGTCCCACGGGCCACGGGCGGCAGGAAGCGTGTCGGGCCGCGGCTCAGGGCGCGGGAATGGCGAGCAGCGCCCTGGCCTGCGCGACCGTGGCGGGGCGGCGGCCGCAGTCAAGCGTCATCTGGCAGGCCCTGGCCACGAGCTCACCGTTGGAGCGCGCCATCGTGCCGTCCGGCAGGTAGAAGTTGTCCTCCAGGCCAACCCTCACAGAGCCGCCCAGCGCCAGTGCTGCGGCGACCATCGTCCACTGCGAGCGGCCGATGCCGATCACGCCCCAGTGATGTGCCGGACCGCCGGCGGGGGCCGCCGGCAGGTTGTCCGCCATCGCCGCGAGGTTGCGGGCTGTCGCCGGGATCCCGCCGAGCACGCCCATCACGAAGTCCGCGTGCAGCGGTGCATCCAGGAGCCCCATCTCCACCAGCGGTGCCAGCGAGGCGACATGTCCGACGTCAAAGCACTCAGCCTCGGGCTTGATCCGGAGCTCCCGCATCGCGCGCAGCAGCTCCATGATCTCGTCGAACGGGTTGGCGAACACGAACGCAAAGACGAACTCACGCCGCCGCCGGGAGTACTTGGCGTAGTTCAGCGAGCCCATGTTGAGCGCCGCCACCTCAGGGCGCCCCGCCCGCAGGTAGGCGACCCGCTGCTCCACGCTGACGCCCACCGTGCCGGTCGAGAAGTTGATGATCGCCGCGTCCCCCACCTCGGCCACCACGGCGTCACGGATCGCCACGAAGTCCTCAGTCTCGTAGCTGGGAGCCCCGTCCGGCCGGCGCGCGTGGATGTGGATGTGGACGCCGCCGGCGTCGACGATGCGCCGCGCCTCGGCGGCGTACTCGGCAGGGGTGTAGGGGATCGCCGGGCATTGCTCACGCCCGGCGATCGCGCCGGAGATTGCGCAGGTGATGATCACCGGGTCCTCGACGCTCAAACGCCCACCTCCGCAGCCGCGGGAAGTGATCCGTGCAGCGCCCGCAAGGCCTGAGGCCCGGCGGCCGGCAGCTCGACGCCCCGGGCGCTCACACCGGCACGATCCCGCCGCGCTTCCAGGGCCGCTGCACGCGCTTGCCGGCAGCCATCTCCAGGCCGCGGCAGATGTGCGCACGGGTCTGCCGAGGGTCGATCACATCGTCGATCATGTCGTTGCCCGCGGCGATGTAGACGTCAATGATCTTGCGGTATGCCTCGATCAGCTCCGCGCGCTTGGCGGCCGGGTCCTCGGCCGCCTCCACCTGCTTGCGGAAGACGATCTCAACAGCCCCCTCCGCGCCCATCACGCTGATCTCGGCCGAGGGCCAGGCGAGGATCAGGTCGGGCTCGTAGGCCCGCCCGCACATCACGTAGTAACCGGCGCCGTAGGCCTTGCGCAGGATCACGGTCAGCTTCGGGACCGTGGCGTTGGCCGTCGCGTACAGCATCTTGGCGCCGTGGCGGATGATGCCCTGCTCCTCAACCCTGGTCCCGACCATGAACCCGGGCACGTCCATCAGATAGACGAGCGGGATCCCATAGGCGTTGCAGAGGTTGATGAAGCGGGCAGCCTTGTCCGCCGAATCGTTGTCAAGGATGCCGCCGAGCTGCCGGGGCTGGTTGGCGACGATCCCCGCCGGACGGCCACCGAAGCGCGCCAGGCAGGTGATCACGCTCCTTGCCCACTGGGGCTTGAGGTCAAACCACTGCCCGTCATCAACGATCGCGCGGATCACCTCGTACATGTCGTAGGGCTTGCGATTGGAGTCCGGCAGGACGTCGAGCAGTGACTCCTCGACGCGATCCACGGGATCCGTGCAGGCCACCACGGGCGGCTCCTGCTCGCAGTGGGAGGGCATGTAGGAGAGGTAGCGCTTGATCTGCGCGATGCACTCCTGGTCGTCAGCCACCTCCAGGTCCGCAACACCGGAGCGGCGCGTGTGCACGCGGCTGCCGCCGAGCTCCTCCGCGGTCACGTCCTCGCCCACGGCGGCGCGCACCAGATGCGGCCCGGCCAGCGCCATGGAGCCGCGCCCCCTGACGATCGGCACGAAGTCCGCCAGCCCCGGGATGTAGGCGGTGCCGGCGGCGCAGGGACCCATCACCGCGGCGACCTGCGGGATCACGCCGCTCATCACCACCTGCTCCCGAAAGAGGTCACCGGAGCCGGCGAAGAGCGAGCCGACGGCCTCCTGGATGCGCGCGCCCGCTGAGTCCAGCAGCCAGATCAGCGGGATCCGCTTGGTCAGCGCGAGCTCGCGCAGCCGCGCCACCTTGAGCTCGCCGGTCATGCCCATCGCCCCCGCCATCACCGTGAAGTCGTAGGCAACGACCGCGGCCAGGCGCCCGTCGATCCTGCCGTAGCCGGTGATCACGCCGTCCGCGGGAGCATCGACACCGTCCATCGCGCGTTGTGAGAAGTGCGGGCGGCCGTGCATCCCAAGCTCCACCCAGCTGCCGTCGTCGACCAGCAACCCCAGGCGCTCACGCGCGGTCAGCTTCTGCGCCGCGTGCTGCTTTGCCACCCGCTCCTCCCCGCCGCCGAGCGCGATCACGGCCCGACGCGCGTTCAGGTCCTCGACCAGCGGGCGCAGCAGGCTCGTCGCCGCGGGCGCCGGCCGGCCGGCCTGAGCGCCGGCGCCGCTGTCATCCGTGGAGGGCGGTTGGCTCACTGCCCCCGCCACTCCGCCTCGCGCTTTTCAAAGAACGCGCTCACGCCCTCCCGGGCGTCCTCAGTGGCGAGCGCCAGCGAGAGCTGCGCGCGCAGGTAGTCCAGCGCGTCGGCAAAGGCCATGTCCTGCTGGCGGAAGATCGCGTCCTTGCCCAGCCGCATCATCAGCGGTGACTTGGCGGCCAGCCTGGCCGCCAGGTCACCGACGGCGGCGTCGAACTGCTCGGCCGCCACCACGCGGTTGACGATCCCGATCACCAACGCCTCCTGGGCGGAGATCTGCTCGCCCAGCAGCAGCAGCTCATTGGCGCGCTTGCGCGGCACGTTGCGATAGATCAGCGCCATGATCATGAACGGGAACAGACCGACGTTGATCTCCGGCGTGCCAAAGCGCACGCCCTCCCTGGCAATCACCAGATCACAGGCGAGCGCGAGCCCCAGCCCACCCGCCAGCACGTGGCCCGAGGCCGCGCAGATGGAGGGCTTGCCCAGCTCCCCCAGCAGCCGGAAGACGCTCGGGAAGAGATCGTTGGAGAGGTGCTTGTGAATCTGCGACTGCTCACCGGTGAACGCCGCCAGGTTGCCGCCACTGCAGAAGACCCGGGGATCACTCGACGCGAGCACCACCACACGCGCCCGCTGGTCCGCACGCGCCTGCTCCAACGCCGCCCGCAGCTCCCCGAGCAGCTCCGGGGAGAGCGCGTTGCGGGTCTCCGGCTGGTTGAGCGTGATCGTCGCGACGCCCTCACTGAGCATGTAGGTGACGGTCTCGAAGCTCGACATGGCGCAAGACTACGGGGTGAACGGGCCGCTGTCTGCGCCCTGCGGTGAGATGCCGCTGGGGCCAGCTCCGGGACACACGACCCTGAGCGAGCGCTGCGGGACGCGCAGTAGTGTTGCGCCATGAGCACACCCGAGGTCACCAGGCCCGACCACGCCGGCAAGCGCCGGCACTTCATCTTCAGTGATGAACACGAGCAGCTGCGCGAGACGATCAGGCGCTTTGCGCTCAATGAGATCCGGCCGCACGCCGAGGAGTGGGAGGAGACGACATTCCCCGACTCCATCATCCGGCGGATGGGTGAGCTCGGCCTGCTCGGGCTCGACAAGCCGGTTGAGTACGGCGGTCAGGGCGGCGACTACTACTCGGCGCTGGTGCTCGCCGAGGAGATCGTGCACGGCGAGTCCGGCGGGCTGGCGATGGGCGTGGCGGTGCAGACCGACATGGCGATGCCGCCGATCCTGGCGTTCGGCACCGAGCAGCAGAAGCAGCAGTGGCTGGCGCCGGCGATCGCCGGCGAGCGGATCCTCTGCCTGGGGATCACCGAGCCCGACGCCGGCTCGGACGTCTCCGGAATCAAGACGCGCGCGGTCCACGATCCCGCCACCGATGAGTACGTGATCAACGGCTCCAAGACCTACATCACCAACGGCCACCGCGCCGACGTGATCGTGCTGGTGACCAAGACCGACCCGCAGGCCGGTTACGACGGCTTCACGCTGTTCCTGGTGCCGATGGACCTCCCGGGGGTGATCCGCGAGAGGAAGCTGGAGAAGCTCGGGATGCACGCCTCCGACACCGCGCTGCTGGCGTTCCAGGACGTGAGGGTGCCGGCCTCCGCCGTGCTGGGAGAGGTGGGCAAGGGCTTCTACCACATCATGTGGGAGCTGCAGGGAGAGCGGCTGATCGGTGCCGCCGGCTCGGTCGCCAGTGCGCAGCTGGTGTTCGACAAGACGCTGCGCTACGCCAGGGAGCGCGAGGCGTTCGGCCGCCCGATCGGGAAGTTCCAGGTGATGCGCCACCGCTTTGCGGAGATGGCCACCAAGATCGAGCTGGCCCGCAACATGGTCTACACGACAGCCTGGCGCTTCCAGAACGGCGAGTACCCGGTGCGCGAGATCTCGATGGCGAAGCTCAACGCCGCGCGGATCGCCGTGGAGGTCGCCGACGACTGCCTGCAGATCCACGGCGGCGCCGGGTACATGCGGGAGTACGGAATCGAGCGGGCGTGGCGCGATCTGCGCCTGAACCGGATCGGCGCCGGCACCGACGAGGTGATGCTCGAGGTGATCGGGCGCTCCTACGGCGTCTGAGCCGGCGGCGCGCCCCGCCAGTGCGCCCCGCCCGTGTGTGCCCCGCCCGTGCGCGCCCCGCCCGGTGTCAGAATTGAAGTGTGCAATCAACTCGCGGACAGCTGCTGATCGCGGGGCCTTCGCTGCAGGACCCCAACTTCTGGAGAACGGTGGTGCTGGTTGTCGAGCACAGTGAGGAGGGCGCCCTGGGCCTGGTGCTCAACCGTCCCTCCGAGGCCAAGGTCACAGAGGCCGTGCCGCAGCTGGCTGAGCTGGTGGACGGCGACGCTGACCTGCTGGTCGGCGGGCCGGTTGGACAGTCCGCGGTGATCGTGCTGGCGGCCTTCGAGAACCCTGGGGATGCCGCTCTGCTCGCGTTCGAGAACGTCGGGCTGCTCGGTGGCGACACCCCGCCCGTGGAGATCGGTGTCGGAGTGCGTGAGGCGCGCGTGTTTGCCGGGCACTCCGGATGGGGCCCGGGGCAGCTGGACGGCGAGCTCGAGCGCGGCGACTGGATCCTCGAGCCGGCACGGTACGCCGACGCGTTCGCGCAGGAGCCCGAGCAGCTGTGGTCTGAGGTGCTCTCACGCAAGGGCGGCAGCTACGCCCTGATCGCGCGGATGCCGGCCGATCCGTCGGTCAACTGAGCACCCCGCCGGGCAGCCGCGCACCCCGCCGGGCAGCCGCGCACCCCGCCGGGCAGCCGCG
>JAJZDA010000190.1 GCA_021851525.1 Actinomycetes bacterium
CCGGCCGCGCACCCAGGCCGGGCCCGCCGGCCGCCCGGGCAATAGCCTCGCGATAGACCTGCACGTAGCGCTGCGCCACGCTCACCGGGTCATAGCGTGCGGCGGCGCTCGCGCGGCAGCGCCCCGCGTCGATCTCCCCCAGGCGCTCCACGGCCTCAGCCATCCGCTGCTCATCGGCAACCAGCATCCCGTTGACGCCGTCGATCACGACCTCAGCGGTGGCACCGCGCGGGTAGGCGATCACCGGCGTGCCGCAGGCCATCGCCTCCACCATCACCATGCCGAACGGCTCCTCCCAGGAGATCGGCATCAGCAGCGCGCTGGCATCGGCAAACAGCTCCCGGCGGCTCGCGCCACCAACCTCCCCCAGGTAGCGCACGCGCCGGCCGTCCACGTGCGGCAGCACCAGGGATCTGAAGTAACTCTCCTGGCCGGGCTGGACCGGTCCCGCCAGGATCAGCGGCCGGCCCGCACGGCGGGCGACGGCGATCGCCCGGTCGGGTCCCTTGACCGGATCCATGCGTCCGACCCACAGCAGATACGGCTGCTTGCGGACCCGCAGCGGCCAGTCGGCCACGTCCAGCGGGTTGGGGATCACAGCCGCGATCCGCGCGCCCGCAGGCGCGCGGGCAGCCTGACTGCGGCTGATCGCCACGAGCGTGGCACGGTGGCCGTGACGGGCGTAGAACCGCGCGGTCCGGGCGTCGAACGGCCCGTGGAGGGTGTGCACCAGCGGCACCCGGAGCCGGTCGGCCATCGCCACCGCGGTGAACCCGGAGTGATCGTGCACGACGTCGAATCCATGACCGCCGCGCGCCGCCAGCTCGATCCACTCCCAGGCGCTGGCGACGTGATCAGACTCATAGATGGAGGCGCCGATCTCATCGGGGTGCACGTCCTCCAGCAGCGGGTGCACGGCGGCATGTGAGCGTGAGCCGGGGGCCGCCAGCAGGGTGACGTCGTGGCCCAGCGCGACCAGCCCCCGGCAGAGCAGGTCAACCACCTCCTCGATCCCCCCGTAGGCGCTCGGCGGGACCGGGATCCAGGGCGGCGCCAGCACGGCGATCCGCAGCCGCCGGTCGCGACCCGTGAGCGGCCCTTGGCCCGGGGTCGCGGCGCCTGCGATGCTCGCAAGAAGCTGGCTCATGAACTCAACTTACGTCGCGCCCCGCCGAGGCCAATCCGGGGATCGCACGTAACGGCGCTGGGGCGAACTACCGTCGCAGTGCGCTCGCGCGCAGGCCAGGCTTGGTTGAGTGCCGGCAGGCGGCGCAGAGGCCGTGGCGCCGGCGCGCAGATCATGCTCACCCCAAGCACAGCGACCGCCGACCGCGGTCCTCTGGACCGCCGGTTTGAGGCTGTCGTGTTCGACTGGGACGGGACCGCCGTGCCCGACCGCGAGGCCGACGCGGACGCGCTGCGCGAGCTGATCGAGCGGGCCTGCGCGCTCGGCCTGCACCTGGCGATTGTCAGTGGCACGCATCTGCAGAACGTCGACGGTCAGCTGCGAGCGCGGCCGCCCGGGCCCGGGAGCCTGGTGCTGGCGCTCAACCGCGGCTCGGAGATCTACATCGTGGACGCCGACGGGCCGCGGTTGCGCGAGCGCCGCCGGGCCACGCCGGCCGAGGAGCAGGCGCTCAGCGCGGCGGCGCAGCTGGCGGCCGAGCGTCTCGGGGCGCTCGGGCTGGGGACGCAGATCGTCGCCGCGCGGCTGAACCGGCGCAAGCTCGATCTGATCCCGGAGCCCGAATGGTCAGACCCACCCAAGGCGAGGCTCCCGGAGCTGGTGGCGGCGGTCACGCAGCGGCTCAATCACGCCGGCCTGCGCGGCCTGAGGGACGCGGTGCGCGCCGCTCACCAGGCGGCGCTTGACGTGGGCCTCGAGGACCCGCGCGTGACCAGCGACGCCAAGCACGTGGAGGTCGGGCTGACCGACAAATCCGACTCCATCCGCTGGATCATGGAGCACCTCTGGGAGTGCGGCGTGGCCCCTGAGCAGGTGCTGATCGCCGGCGATGAGATGGGCCCGCTCGGCGGTCTGCCCGGCAGCGACTCACTGCTGCTGTCCGGCGCGGCGGCACGCGCCACCGCCTGTTCGGTGGGCCCCGAGCCCGGCGGCGTGCCCGACGGGGTGATCCGGCTCGGCGGCGGACCGGCACGCTTCGCGCTGCTGCTGGCCGACCAGCTGCGCAGGCGGGCCGACGGGGAGCTGCCGGTGCAGTCGCACGAGCCGTCATGGACGGTCGTGCTGGACAGCCCGCCACCCCACGCGGAGCGCGTGCACGAGGCCCTTCTGACGCTCGCCGACGGCCATCTGGGAACCCGCGGCAGCGCGCTCCTGGGAGGCTCCGGGCGTGAGCCGGCGGTGCTGATGGCCGGCGTCTACGCGGGCGCGGGTGAGGAGTCGCACCTGCTGAGCGCGCCGCTGTGGAACCAGCTAGCCGTGGAGCGCGCCGGGGCGGGCGTGGCGCTGCGCGTGCTGGATCTGCACAGCGGCCTGGTGCATGAGCGCCTGGCCGACGATGGCGAGACCGAGGCCGTGATGTTCTCCTCACTGGCGCGGCCCTGCACCACCGTGCTGCGCGCACGCGGTGAGGTCCCGCTGCAGAGCGCCACCACGGCGCTCACGCAACCGCCACGGGTGCGCTGCGAGGCCGGCGCCGACGCCGAGCTGAGCTGGATGATCAGCCGCCGTCAGCCGGCGCTGATCGCGGCCGCCGCGGCCTCCGAGCTGCACCGGCTGCGGGCCGGCAGCCGGCTCGACAGGGTCGCCTTCTACGCCGGCTCGAGCACCGCCGTGGGCGACGAGCTGACGCGCGCGCTGGCAGGCGCGCGCGTCGCCACGGGGCTCGGCTTCGACGCGCTCCTGGATGAGCACCGCAGCGCCTGGGCGGCTCGCTGGCGGCGCGCCGACGTGCGGATCGGCGGTGACCCTGAGCTGCAACTGGCGGTGCGCTTCGGGCTGTTTCATCTGATCTCCAGCGTCGCCGACACGGGCGAGGCGGCGGTTGGGGCACGCGGGCTCAGCGGTCACGGCTATCGCGGCCACGTCTTCTGGGACAGCGACGTGTACGTGCTGCCGTTCCTGGCCGCAACCCACCCGGACGCCGCCCGGGCGCTGCTCGAGTACCGCATCCGCCGGCTGCCGACGGCGCTGCGCGCCGCCCGGGCTCTGGGCCGCGCCGGCGCCCGCTTCCCGTGGGAGTCTGGCCGGTCGGGGCGTGACGTGACCCCGCGCCGCGCGCCCGACCGCCACGGCGGCTGGACGCAGATCACCACCGGTGAGCTTGAGGAGCACATCGTCGCTGACGTGGCCTGGGCCGCCGCCTGCTACACGGAGTGGAGCGGGGACCGCCGGTTCGCCGAGGGCCCCGGGCGTGAGCTCATCCTGCAGTGCGCGCGCTGGTGGGCGTCGCGGGCCCAGCTCGATGATGACGGGCGCGCCCACATCCGCGACGTCGTGGGACCGGACGAGTATCACGAGCACGTCGACGACAACGCCTACACGAACGTGATGGCGCGCTGGAACCTGCGGCGCGCGGCGGCGCTGCCGGCGGACGCGCTGGACAGCGCGGAGCGGCGCAGGTTCCTGGAACTGGCGCAGGCGCTGGTCGACGGATACGACCCGGCAACCGGGATCTACGAGCAGTTCAGCGGCTTCCATCGGCTCGAGCCGCTGCTCATCTCGCAGCTGGCACAGCAGCGCCCGGTGGCTGCCGACATGCTCCTCGGCCATGCCCGCACGGCCGCGGCGCAGGTGCTCAAGCAGGCCGATGTGCTGATGCTGCACTACCTTGTGCCGGATGAGGTCGCACCCGGGTCGCTGGCGGCGAACCTGGACTTCTATGAGCCGCGCACGGCTCACGGCTCGACGCTCTCCAGCGGGGTGCACGCGGCGCTGCTGGCGCGCGCGGGACGCGTCCCCGAAGCGCTGCGGATGCTTGCGCTGACAGCCGCGATCGACCTGCGGGACATCGGCGGCACGACCGCCGGCGGCCTGCACCTGGCGGCGATGGGAAGCGTCTGGCGAGCGCTCAGCTTCGGCTTCGCCGGGCTCTCACCGTCAGGCGGCCGGCTGCGCATCGATCCGCTGCTGCCCGCCGACTGGGACTCACTGGAGCTGAGCGTGCGCTTCCGCTCGAGCGACGTGCACGTGCTGCTCGCCGGGGACCGCGCGACGGTCAGTGCAAACCCGCCGATCCAGGCGCTCGGGCCGGACGGTGAGCCGCTGGTGGTGGGCTCCCGGCCCCAGACCTTCCAGATCACCACAGCAGCAGAGCGGAGGACACGATGAAGGCGCTTCTCGCAGCTATCGCAGGTGACTCATGCAGCGCCCCGGTGCTGGCGACGACGGTCGCGCTGGCGCCGCTCTTCCATGCCACGCCGCGCGCCATCCACGTGCGCGGTCCCGGAGCTGAGGCGTATCACGGCGCACCGTGTGAGCTGCCGCTGCTGGAGCTCGAGGGAGAGCCTGTGGCGCGCATCGCGCAGGCCGCCGGCGACGCTTCGGTGGCCGCCGTCGTGCTGGGCGCGCGCGGCTTCGAGGGCGGCAGGCACCCGGCCGGCCAGACGGCGCTGGCGGTGATCACGCGGATCGCCAAGCCTGTGGTGCTGGTGCCGCCTGTGGACCTGCCGGCGAGCCTGCCGCAGCGGCTGCTGGTGCCGCTTGACGGCAGCAACGAGAGCTCCCTGGCGCTCGCCGAGACGATCGCGCTGGCGCACCGCCACCGCCTCCAGATTCTGGCGATGCACGTCCACCCGGCAGCGTCGGTGCCGGCCTTCTCCGATCATGAGCCGCACGCCGGGCAGACCTGGGAGCGAGAGTTCCTGACGCGCCACATCGCGGCACCGCATACGCGCGTAAAGCTGCTGCGGCATGTCGGCAGCCCGGCCGCGGACGTGGCGGCGGCGGCCAACCCCGCGTTTGCGGACCTCGTCGTGATGGCCTGGAACCAGCGGCTGGAGCCGGGGCGCGCGCAGGTCGTGGCCAGCACGATCGCGCGGGCGACGGTGCCGGTGCTGCTGCTGCCGATCGGCGCGACGCAGCCGCAGGACGGGACGCAGCCGCAGGACGGGGCGTGAGCGCGATGTCACCAGCCCCGCTGAGAGCTTCTGCCGCGCGCGCCCGTCGATCGGATTGGATGGACAGCCGTGACAGAGCCCTTTGAGGACCGCCGGGCCGCGGGGCGGACGCTCGCGCAGGCGCTGCTGGCGCTGGCCCCGCGTGCGCCGGTGGTGCTCGGCATGGCCCGCGGTGGCATGCCGGTCGCCTACGAGGTGGCGCGTGCGCTGCACGCGCCGCTGGAGGCGCTGGTGGTGCGCAAGATCGGCGCTCCGGGCAACCCGGAGCTGGCGCTCGGAGCCCTGGCCCAGGGGGGCGTGCGTGTGCTCAACCAGGAGCTCATCTCCGGGCTGGGCGTGACCGCAGAGCAGCTGGAGGCGGCCAGTCAGCTGGCCGCGCATGAGCTGGAGCTGCGGCTTGCGCGCTACCAGCAGCGCGGCGCGGGGCGGCCGCTGAACGGGCACACGGCGGTGGTGGTGGATGACGGCCTGGCCACCGGGGCGACCGCGCGCGCCGCGCTGCGCGCGGCGCGCGCCCGGCGGCCGGA
>JAJZDA010000191.1 GCA_021851525.1 Actinomycetes bacterium
GCGCCTTGTGGCGGGCAGCGGGCGGCGCCCTGTGGCGGGCAGCGGGCGGCGCCGCCGGGAGGGCGTCACCCGCGACCCGCGCGGATCAACGGTCACCGCGGACGGCGGCTCTCGCGCCTGTGATCGCCTGCGCGAAGCGCTGCGCGGCGCCTGGTGCCAGATCGAAGTAGAGGTTGGGTTCGATCAGCTCGAGCTCCATCACCACCGGCTGACCGTCCGGGCCGGGCACCATGTCGACGCGCGCGTACAGAATCTCACCGAGGCGCTCGCGCAACTCTGCCTCCACCCGCAATGCCAGCTCGAGTTCCGCCGGTGTGGCCTCGGCGGCGCTCACCAGATCTCGCTCGAGCATCACCGCCGCCGGCCCGTGAGCGAGCTTTGAAAGCGGGGCGACTCCCGGGTCGCGCAGCACCGGACGCTTGCGCAGCACGTGGGAGACCTCGCCCGCGAACAGCACCACGGCGGTCTCACCCACCGCATCAACCGCGCTCAGGTACGGCTGCAGCAGAACGCTGCGCCCAGTTGCGTGAATCGAGTCGACCAGCGCAGCCGCCTCGGCCGCCATCGACTCGGTGAATCGCCCCGTGTCCCGCGCCCCGGCGGAGATGTTCGGCTTGATCACCACCTCGCCGCTGTAGGCCGGCAGCCGCCTGCCCGGCTCGAGGAACGTGGTCGGCACGGTCGGGACGCGGAGCCCGGCCAGGTAGCGCTTGTCAGCGGCGAAGCGCACCGTCGCCGGGCTGTTGAGCAGCCGCGAGTCCCCCACCGACTCACACCATTCAAGGAACTGCGGCAGCTGATGGCTGTAGTCCCAGGTGGAGCGGATCACCACCGTGTCAAATCGCGACCAGTCGACGCCCGGCCTATCCCAGACCACGAACTCGGCGCCCGCCAGCCTCGCCAGCTCCAGGTCTGAGCGCCAGCCCTGCGCGTGGGCCGAGCAGGTTGCCAGAGCGATTCTCACGGCGCCCATCGTAGGTGTGATGGAACGCCCGCGCGGGCGTAGTGCTGGTGCGGGTGCGGTTCGGGCGCGTCTGCGCGCGGCTCCGGCCGGAGCCCTGTGACGCAGGGCCTCGCGCAACCGTGGAGGCGACGGTCAGCCGATGGCCCGGGTGGTGCCAGTGGGAACAGAAGCCGGCGGGATCAGATGTCGCCAGGAGCAGGTCCGCCAGGAGCAGCCGTCATGGAGAGCAGATGCCGCCAGGAGCCGACGTCAGCAGGAGCAGCCGTCACGGAGGGCAGATGCCGCCAGGAGCCGACGTCACAAATCGGGCGCCCCAGGGCAATAAGCAGCAGACATACCCGTCTACTAACTAGTGTTGAACGTTCAATGTCCCCTGAGCCGACTCTTACCGACGCGGAGAAATTGGAGATGCGCCCGGCGCTGGCGCGGCTTCACGGTGCGCTGATCCGCGCCTGGCAATTGGGCATGCTGGTCCCCACCAGCGCAGCCGACGAGCAGCTGCTGCGCGACGCGCTGACGCTTGACGTCGGTGAACTGCCGGGCGGGCCGCGGGAGTTTGCGCCGCTTTCAGATGCCGAGTATCTAGCGGTCTTTGACCGCCTCTTCCTGCGTTTCCGGGCGCTTGCCGACGCCTACGGTCGAGCTCAGAACAGCTCTCGCCAGGTGAACTCCGGCCGGTAGCCGAGCACCCTCCGAGCCTTCTCGATGCTCAGCAGCGTGTCTGTCCCGCTGACGTGCTCAGCCACCGGAACACCCGGAAAGCACTCGGCCATGAGCTCGCGGCTCGGACGCTTCATCACCGTGTCCGCCGCGGCGATGATGAAGCTGTCAGCACCATCGAGGTCCGCTTCCAGACCGAGGCGCACGCTCTGATTCACGTGACTCTCGTCGACGTAGCCCCACAGGTTCCAGCGCCGCGCCTGAGGGTCATCCCAGTATCCGGGGAACTGATCGTAGTCAGCACGAACCATCACGTTCGAGAGGCGCAGTCCGATGATCGTCATCCCCGTCCAGCGGCTGAACTGCCGAGCCATCTCCTCGCCCACGACCTTCGACAGCGCGTAACTGGTCTCGGGATACATGTGTGCCTCATCGACCGGCGCGTAGTCCGGCCTGCGCTCAAACGGCAGCCCGAGCGTGGTCTCGCTGGAAGCCCAGACCACTCGCCTGATGCCGATCCGCGCCGCAGCCGAGAAGACCGTGTGCGTGCTGGTCACATTTGTGCGAAACACCTGATCCGGTGTCCCGTGCAGCGGCGAGGGAATCGCCGCCAGGTGCACCACGGCATCCGCCGCGGGCCAGTGGTCCCCACCGCTGAGCGCCTCCAGCGTCTGGCCGAAGTCCGTCAGGTCAGCCCTGACGAACGGCGCGGGTGAGTCCGGCGTGGATGACTCAGGAGATGGCACACGGTCGAGGTTCATCACCTCGTAGCCGCGTTCCAGCAGGTCTCTGACCACGCCCCTCCCCGCCTTGCCGCTGCCACCCGTCACCGCCACGCGCCTGATCACCCGAGCCTCCGAATCTCCACTGCCTGCCTGAGCGCCCACCGTAGCGCGTGGTGATCGGCGGAGCGCCGCCCGCGATCGCCCGCCGCACCCAGGACCGCGCTCGCGCCGGCTGCAGGGCTCACGGGTCGTGCCCGTGTCAAGCGCGCGCAGCCGGGCTGACGGGGTGCGCCGCGTCAGCCGGCGCGACCCCGCTGGCGAGGTGTGACCGCATCAGGCGGGCGCGACCGGCGCTCCCGCGTCGTGCCCAGAGTCAAACGGCGGGATCGCTCCCACCGCGCCCGCCCGAACTGACAGTGGTTGCGCGTTTCAGTCGCTCCCGGTACTGCTAACGCCGCTTGAACCCATCCCGCCCGCCAGAACTGGCAGTGATCGCGCGCCTCACCGGCCGGAGTTGGCAGCGCGCACGCTGGCGCGTAGGCTCGGCGCATGTGTCGCAACATCCGCACCCTCTACAACTTCGAGCCGCCCGCCACTGACGATGAGATCGCGGCAGCCGCGCTCCAGTATGTCCGCAAGATCAGTGGCTTCACCAAGCCCTCCGGGGTGAACGAAGCCGCCTTCACCGCGGCCGTCGCCGAGGTGACGGCAGCATCTGCCAGGTTGCTCGCCTCGCTCCAGACCGCCGCCGCCCCGAAGAGCCGTGAGCTCGAGGCCGCCAAGCGTCGCGCGGCGGCAGCGGCGCGGTTCGCGAGCTGAGGCGCCCTCAGGGCGGGCTTGCTGGGCACGCACCCCGCTCTGGCGCGCCCCTGATGGGCGGCGCCCAGCGACCCACGTTCCGGACGGCGGGGCCGGTTCTCACTGCCATGCCTGACAACCCCACTAAATTCAGTTTGCCCTGAATCCGGTGTGGTGCGATGCTCGCGACCCCACTGGCCAAGCGCGAAGCCCTGCGCGACGCTGGGGGAGAAACCCGTTCCCACGCTTGCTTTCTCCCCCAGGGTCGCTCGCGAGCGCGTCTGATCAGCGCGCCAGCTGACCACTACCGTGAAAGCCACCGGCGCGAGCACGTCCGGCAGGAGCGAAGTCGGCCAGTGCCACCGACAGGCGACGCCCGCGCCAACCAGTGCCACAGACAGGCGACAACCCAACCAGGTACGTGCTCGGCAGCGTCCAGAGCACCCAACGGCCTCCGGGGCACCTCGGTTGCGGCAATGATCACCATGCGGACCCCCACATGAAGGCCTCACGCCGTCCGGTCCGCGGGGGCGAGGCGGCCTGTCCGCGGGGGCGAGGCGACCGATCCGCGGGCGCGAGGCGATCGATCCGCAGGCGCGAGGCGAGCGATCCCGCCGATCCCGCCCATCCCGCGCGATACTCGACCCATGCTCGAGCGCGTGCATCATGTCCAGCTCGCAATGCCTCACGGCGGCGAGGACGTGGCGCGCGCGTTCTTCGTCGGTGTGCTCGGCATGACGGAGATCGCGAAGCCTGCGATCCTCGCAAGGCGCGGCGGCGTCTGGTTTGGCAGTGGCGGCGTAGAGCTGCACCTCGGTGTCGAGGAGCCGTTTCAGCCGGCCCGCAAGGCGCACCCGGGGATCTTGGCGGATGATCTTGATGAGGTGGCCGCGCGCGTCAGCACCCACGGCATCCAGGTCATCTGGGACAGCGAGCTGCCCGGCTTCAGACGGATCTACGTGAATGACCCGTTCGGGAACAGGCTGGAGTTCCTGCAGGCATCCCCGTAGTGCAGCCGGATGGAGGTCTTCGCTGGATCACGACGGCCACGGAAGCCGCTGCGCCCACCCGCCGACGCCCAGCGCCAACTCACGTCGTCATGATCGCTTCGGGCCGCGCCGGCCGACCGCGCACACCCGACTGACCGCGCACCGCCGACAGACCTCGTGCACATCTGCGCCTTGATCTGCTGGAGCCCGTGGTTGCGCTTCCCCCGCTGCAACTACCGGTGAGCATCCATCCCGCGCGCCCCGCCAGGGGCGCGCGCTCACACCGCATCGCCGCCCGTGAGCATGAACAGCGCTCCCTCGCAGGAGGTCCAACAAGTGGAGACGGGGGGAATTGAACCCCCGTCCGCGGTCGCGTAAGAGCTGGCGTCTACGAGCGTAGCCGGCGCTCTGATCTCGCGCTCGACTAGCCTCGCCGGCCGGGTTGTCGAGCACTAGCTCCCTGAGATGTCCTCAGATTGGAGGGAACAAATCCGCTCTGAGCAAGCCCACAATTGATCCCGGATCCCACACCGCGGGCGAATGTGGGGCGAGATGATTCTTAGCTAGCTGAGATTAAGCAGCGAGGCCAAGATCAAAGTTGTGCGAATCCGCACTTATTGTTTCCCAGGTTTTTTACGAGGCCTCCCGGGACCCTCGACTCGCGACCAACCCCACGATCCGACCACGTCGAAGCCTGTCGTCCCCGGGGTATGTCAAGAGTGATTGTAGTGGCCCGTAGCGAAATCGTGGCCCGTCGCGAAATCGGCCGGCGACCGCCCGGCGGTCGTCGCGGATGAAGGGCAGGACGCCCGAGCCGTGGCGCGCCGGCGCCACACGAGGCGCCGAGGCCGCGGGGCCGCTCAGCGGCCCACCTCACGCAGCTCCCGCTGCACATCACGGGCCATGTCCCGCTGTTTGATCGAGTCGCGCTTGTCATAGAGGTTCTTGCCGCGTGCCAGCGCGACCTCGACCTTCGCCTTGGAGCCCTTGAAGTAGATCCTGGTCGGCACCAGCGTGAGCCCCTTCTCCTTGGTCTGCCCCACAAGCTGCTCCAGCTCGGAGCGGTGCAGCAGCAGCTTGCGGGTGCGCTCCGGCGGATGATTCTCACGCGAGGCCGCCGGGTAAGGCGCGATGTAGGCACCGATCAGCCACAGCTCGCCGTTGTCGATCGTCGCGTAGGCGTCCTTGAGCTGCGCGTTGCCGTCGCGCAACGACTTGACCTCGGTGCCCCTGAGCACGATGCCGCACTCATAGCGTTCGATCAGGTTGTACTTGAACGCCGCCTGCCGGTTGGTGGCGACATCGCCGGGGGCGGTCTTCTTCTTGGTGCTCTTGGCCATGGTGTGAGCCGTCCATCGTAGAGTGCCCCGCCCACCACGGCCCCGGACGCCGCGTCCCCGCCCGCCACGGCCCCGGACGCCGGCGTCCCGCGAG
>JAJZDA010000192.1 GCA_021851525.1 Actinomycetes bacterium
CCACACGCCGGCCCCGCCCGGCGCCAGGAGGAGTGGGGCGTGAACCTGGTTCGCCCCCGCCCCTCCTGAGCGCACGGACCGCGCAGCCGGCACCCGGCGCTCAGGCGGCGAGCTCAAACTCCGCCTCGAGCGCCGGCGGCGGCGCATCGGCAGCCGGCGCCTGCGCCACCGCGCCCGGCGCGTGCGCGCGCAGCAGACCGAGCGTCAGCAGCAACCCGACCCCGACGCTCGCCGCACCGATCAGGTAGGCGAAGTGGTAGCCGCCGATCAGCGCCGCATCGGCGCCGACGTGGCGCGAGAGCAGCGCGTGGGTGTGATTGGTCGCGAAGGTCGACAGCAACGCCAGGCCCAGGGCTCCCGCCACCTGCTGGGAGACGTTGACCACACCGGAGGCCAGGCCGGCGTCCTGGTGCGGGACGTCCGCCATCGCGATCGTGAGCAGCGGCATGAACGCGTTGCCGATCCCGAGCCCCATCAGCAGCATGCCGAAGAACACCGTCGGGAAGAACGGCGCCTGCTGGCCACCGGTGCGCAGGATCAGCATCCCCGCGACGACGGCGAGCATGCCGCCCAGCAGCACCGGCATCGTGCCGAACCGGGCCACGAGCTTTCGCGTGATGCCGAGCGACAGAATGAGCACGGTGAGCGTCCAGGGCATGAACGCCAGCCCGGTGGCGATCGGACCGTAGCCGAGGATCCGCTCCAGGTAGAGGCTGCCCAGGAACCAGACCCCGTACATGCCCGTCACCAGGAAGCCGCGGACGACGCTTGCGCCCACCAGGCCGCGCAGCGCGAAGATCCGCAGCGGCATGATCGGGTTGGAGATCCGCGACTCCAGCCACAGGAAGGCACCGGCCAGCACCACGGCGATGATCGCGGGGACGATCACGTGCGCCGAGCCCCAGCCCGAAGCCGTCGCCTCGACGATCGCGTAGACGGCGCCGGCGGTGGCCGCCGTGGCCAGCACCGAGCCGAGCCAGTCGATCCCGTCGCCCAGCCCGCTGCCGCTGTCATCGGGGATCAGCGCGCGACCGCTGAGCACGGCGAGCACGCCGATCGGCAGGTTGACGAAGAAGATCCAGTGCCAGCTGAGCAGCTGAGTCAGCAGGCCGCCGGCGAGCAGGCCCAGCGAGCCACCCGCCACGGCGGTGAACACGTAGGCGCTCATCGCCCGCGCGCGCTCGGCGGGCTCGGGGAACTCAGTGACGATGATCGCGAGGATCACGGAGGCCTGCATCGCGGCGCCGACGCCCTGGATGAAGCGCGCCGCAATCAGCATCGTCGAGTCGCCGGATGCGCCGCAGAGCAGCGAGGCGAGCGTGAACAGCGTCACGCCGACCAGGAACACGCGCTTGCGCCCAACGAGGTCACCGAGGCGGCCGGCGAGCAGCAGGAAGCTGCCGAACGTGACCAGGAAGGCGTTTACCACCCAGGTGAGGTTGCTCTGGGTGAAGTGCAGGTCGTGCTGAATCTTGGGCAGCGCGACGTTCACGATCGTCGTGTCAAGCACGATCATCAACTGCGCCAGGCATACGACGACCAGCGCCAGCCAGCGGCGGCGTTCGGAGTTGGACATATTTGGTCCTTGCGTTGGAGGAGAGGGCACTAAACTGGAGGGTGCCTCCGGGTACTATAACGGAGGATGCCTCCGTTTTGTTGGAATGATGTAATCGAGTTCAGTCAGATGACCACCACCAAGCCGACCGGGCAGCCACAGGCGCCCGACACCACCACACCGCCGGGCGCCGGGACCGCCGCGCCGTCCGCTGACCCGGGCGTTGGGGCCGCTGACCCGGGCGTTGGGGCCGCTGTCCCGGGCGTTGGGACCGCTGTCCCGGGCGACGCCGGGACCGCTGCTTCTGACGGAACCGCGACAGCCGCCCCGGGCGGCACCGGCACCTCTGCCCCGGCCGCCGGCGCGGCTGCGGGGGAGCGTCCGATGCGCGCCGACGCGCTGCGCAACCACGCGAAGGTGGTGGCCGCCGCCCGCGAGGTGTTTGCGCAGGACGGCGCACAGACCTCACTGGAGGCGGTGGCGCGACGCGCGGGGGTCGGGATCGGCACGCTCTACAGGCACTTCCCCACACGCCAGGCGTTGCTCGAGGCCGTTTACCGGGGCGAGGTGGAGCAGCTCTGCGACGACGCCCAGCAGTTCCTGACCCTGGACCCATGGGACGGTTTCGCCGCCCTCGCAGAGCGGCTGGTCAACTATCTGGCCACCAAGCAGGCGCTGGCGCCTGAGCTGCTGGCCTACGTCGGGCAGGACTCGACGATCTTCCAAACCTGCCGCGGCAGCCTGCTACGCGCAGGCCAGCCGCTGCTGGAGCGTGCCCAGGCGGCACACGTGCTGCGCGCAGACACCGACCTTGCCGAGGTGATCCAGCTGGTCGGCGGGATCGCGCGCATCCAGACCACCGGCCCGGGGCAGCGGGAGCACCTGCTGCAGATCACGCTGGACGGGCTGCGCGAGCGCCCCTGAGCAGGGCGCGCAGGACCGCCACTCAGGCCTGGACGGCCATCACGGCAGCGGGGTCGAGGCGCAGCGTGCGCAGGACCGCCACTCAGGCCTGGACGGCCATCACGGCAGCGGGGTCGAGGCGCAGCGTGCGCAGGACCGCGTGGGCGGCGTTGCGCCCCGGCCATCCGGAAACGGATCCGCCGGGATGGCTCATCGAGCCCGTCAGGAACAGTCCGGGGATGTCAGTCGTGTGGCGCCAGCCCGGTACGACCTCACCGGTGGCCAGCTCGAACTCACCGCCGTGACAGGAGCCGGCGATGTTCGACGGGTTGCGCTGCGCGAGGCTGGTTGGCGTCTCGGCCAGCACGGCCTCGACGTTGTGCGGCTCAAGGCCCCCGAGCGCACGCCCGGCGAGGCCCATCAGGTGATCGGCATACTCCGGTCCGTACTCGTCCCACGAGCGCCCGTCGGCGAGCGCCTGCGGCGCCGCGGTGAGGATCTTGAAGGTGGCGCCGGGGGCACGCTGGGGATCGACCACGGTCGATGAGACCATCAGCATGAACGGGTCCTCCAGCGCCGGCCGACCCGATACCAGGCACCCCTGGAGCTGGCGCAGGATGCCCTCCGGCGAGCCCAGCCCGCCAGCGGTGCAGCGCACCTGAACACCGGCCTGCGAGGGATACGTCACATCGTTCTTCAGCGCCGCGTGCACCGCGAACAGCGAGAGCCCCGGGCGCCAGGCGCCGGCCGCGGCGGCGAGCTCCGCGCTCTGCGCGGAGCGCAGCATCCGGCCCATCGAAAGCACGTGCGCGGAGGACACGACCGCCTGGCGGGCCGCTATCCGCCGCCCGTCGGCGGTGAGCACGCCGACGGCGCGCCCGTCCGCCACCTGGATCTCGGCGACGGGCGCACCGGTGAGCACCTCGCCCCCATGGTCGCGGACCAGACGCGCCAGCAGGGTCGGCAGCACCCCCGAACCCCCCACCGGCGTCGCCCAGCCGAACTCGATCCTGCCGTTGAGGATGCTGATCGGCAGCACTCCCGTCCCGGGGCGCTTTGGCGGCTGAAACGTGGCGAAGCCCATCCACGACAGCACGTGGCGAGTGACGGGATGGCTGAAGTTCTCGGTCACGACGTCCCATGCACTGCGGGCTCGAAGCGCGCTGTAGGCGCGGCCGGCGTCACCCTCCGACGGCTCGAGTCCGGCGTTCCAGCGGCGATGCTCGGCCTTCAGGGTCCCCCACTGCTCGAGCAACTCGGCCAGCCGCTGCGCGTCAGCCGATGAGAAGCGCGCGATCTCCTCGATCGTCTGTTGCACGGAGCGGTGCACAACCACCGAGTCGCCGTCGCCCAGCGGAAACACGGTGGCGGGCTCCGTGTAGGCGTAACTCAGGCCGTAATCAGAGATCAGCCCCAGCTCATCGTCACGCAGCACGGGGTTTGACTGGATCAGCGCATGGGCGCTGGAGCAGGAGTCGTGCCGCCACCCCGGAAGCGTGAGCTCCTCGGTCACGGTGTTGCCGCCGATCCGGGCCGATGCCTCGACGACCACCACCTCAAGGCCGGCCTTGGCCAGGTAGGCCGCGCAGATCAGCGCGTTGTGACCCGCGCCGATGACGACGACGTCAGCAGAGAGCTCGGCATGACCGGACATCGGCGCGCAGCCTACGCAAGTCTGCAAACGATTGCAAGGGGTGACCGCCGCGCCCGCCGGCCCGCTGCTCCACTGGTCCGCACCTCCATGCGGGCGCATGTGGCGCGACGCTAGGGGGCAAGCGGGCCGGCGTGGCGCAACGCTGGGGGAGTTAGTCGTCCTGGGGACGCAAAAGTCCCCCAGCGACGGAGATGGTCGGCCCGCACCCCACGCCGCCCGCGCCCCACGCCGCCCGCACCCCACGCCGCCCGCACCCCACGCCGCCCGCACCACTCCGTGCGCACGGCAGCCGGACCGCCGCCTGGCCTCGGGACAGTGACCGCTAACCCGTGCTGCCGCCGGCCTCGCGCAGCGAGCGCTGTTGGTCACGCAGCTCGCGCTCGAGCTCGAGGCTGTCCGAGCGTCGTCGGGCCCGACGCAGGTCGGAAGCCCAGGCGTGCTCCAGCGCCTGTGCCTCAGCACGCTGGTCTGCGGTCAAGCCGGCGTCGCGCAGCTGCTGGCGGCTCGCGATCAGCTGCGCCTGCGCAAACCTGGCCTCGGCCACCTCGAACAGCTCCAGCAGGCGCCCTTCGAGCGGCGCGCCGGGCCTGTCGATCCAGCGTCGCTGCTGGCGTGTGAACCAGGGTCCCCAGCGCAGCTCGAGCTTGAGCCTGCCGCTGGCGCAGCTGTCGTAGACGATGCTCTCACCGTCCTCCAGCGCTCCGCGCGTGCGGACGCCCTCCTCCTGGAGGCGCAGCCACATCCGCCGGGCACCGAGCTCCAGCACCAGGTGGCCATCCTTGGCGCTGCTCCAGTCGAGCAGACCAACCTCATTCTCACTCTCCCCCGCCACGCTGACCGACCAGCCACGGTCACGCGCCATGCCCACGATCAGGTCGACCAGCCGCACGGCGCGCTCCAGCTGCGCACGGGAGACCTCGTGACGTTCGATGCGCCCGCGGAAGTCGAGCGCCAGCGGATCCGGTGCCGGCGCCCTGCGAGCGCTGCCACCATCGAGCTGGTCCAGGTATGCGGCCCCGGCGGGCGTGAGCTTCGCCCGCCACGTTCGCCCCCTCCCGGTGATCGTGATCAGGCCCCTGTTGCGCAGCGCCGCCGCGGAGATCCGGTAGGAGGGCTGCGCCATCACCCCCGGCGGGCAGCCCTCGCCAACCCAGCGCAGCAGCGCACGCTGCCTTTCGGTGAGTTTCGCGGAGGGTGCCATCACAACTTAAGTCGGCCACCGCGAGCCGTTGCGCGAGCCCCGTCGACACAAATCGTCGGGCGCCGGCACGCTAGCCTCCGGCCGGTGACCGCGTCCCCCGCCGAGCCACCCGGCGCCACGCCCAGCCAACCCCCCGCCGAGCCACCCGGCGCCAAGCCCAGCCAACCGCTCGGCGAGCCACTCAACTGGCGCCCGGCGGCGCGGCCGGCGGCGCGCGAGC
>JAJZDA010000193.1 GCA_021851525.1 Actinomycetes bacterium
ACGCGCAGCCGCCCGCGGCCAGCGGGCCGCGGGCACGCCGGCCCCGGTGGTTCGCGCCGCTGGCGGTCGCCGCGGCGCTGGTGGGGATCGTGCTGATCGCGATCCCGCTGGCCAGCACGGTGGCGGTCCGCGCAAGCCAGTCGGCGGCGCAGCAGGGCCAGATGAGCGCCGCGCTGCACGACGCCCTGACCGCCGCCAGGGTCGAGCCCGCAGCCGCCTCCCCGCGCCTGCAGGAGGCGCTGGTGCTCGAGCAGATGGGCGAGGTGCGGGCGGCGCAACTGGCGATCCGTGCGGCGATCACGCGCGAGCCGCTGAACTCGGAGCTGTGGCTCACCGCCAGCCGGATCGCGGTGGAGAACGGGGACGCCGCCGCCGCGCTGCAGGACTACAGGCGGGCGCGGCGGCTGGACCCGACCAATATCATCTTCCTGGGATGAGCCTGCGCCGCCTGCAACTGCTCAGCGCCGTGGCCCTGCTGCTCGCAGCAGCCGCCCCAGCCAGCGCGCTCGGGGCCGGCGGAACCAGGGTCTACGCGCCCCCGGGCAAGGCCGGCGCCACCCAGTACTTCGAGGTCGTGCCCAACGCCGGTGGCGGCGTGGCGCCTCCCGCCAACCTCTCAACGCCGTCGGGCGCGAACCTCAACCGCCTTGGGCAGGGGCGCACCGCCGCCGGCACGCTCAGCCACCTCGGCAAGACCGGGGCCGCGGCCGCCAACTGGGCGCGTGCCAGCGCCCCCTCGCTGAGCCGCCCACCGGCGAAGCCCGGCGGCAGCGCCGGCAACGGTGGCGGCGGCAGCGCCGGCAACGGCGGCGGACACTCGGGCACCGGCGCCGCGGTGAACCTCGCCGGCGGCTCGGCGCTCAGCGGCTTCACGCACCTGCTCAGCGGGCAGGATGCGGGCGGGATCGGTGCGATGCTGCCACTGCTGCTGGCGCTCAGCCTGGCCGGCGCCGTGGGCTTCGCGCTCGGACGCCGGCTCAGGCGCGGCGACGGGCACTGAGCCGCCGCAGCGCCGCCAGCAGCACGTGCGCCCCCAGCGCGGCGTGCTGCGCGACGCCGATCAGCGGCACCGCGGCTCTCAGCCACGGCGGGGCGACCCCCGGGCGGCGCAACCGCTCACGCACCAGCGCGGCGTGCGCAAGCTGGTCGCGCGGCCCTGAGTGGGTGGTCCAGATCGAATCCTCGTGCTGCGTGTAGAGCCGCCCCGGCTGCTCACTCCAGCCAAGGCGACCGGCTGCCGCCAGCGCCACCCCCAGGCCCCAGTCCTCGCCGCTGTCAGCGTCGCAGAAGCCGCCGGCGGCACGCGCCGCCTCGCTGAGGATGAGCGTCGCGCCGGTCGTCGGGAAGACCGACCAGACGGCGTTGATCACGGCCAGCAGCGCGGGCCGGTGCACGAGCGTCGCGATCCAGCGGCGCGGCCAGCGGTGGCGCCTGCCCGAGGGCGACTCGATGATCGCGGCGCCGAAGGCGACCAGCCCCGGGTCATCCTCGAGCGCCTGCTCCAGCAGCGCCAGCGCGCCGGGCAGCATGCGGTCGTCCGCGTCCCAGAAGATCACCCACGGGGTGCTCACGTGGGAGAGCCCGAGGTTGCGGGCGGCCCCGAGCGTCAGCCGCCGCGGCGCGCGCACCAGCTCCACCCCCGCGGGCAGCGCCAGCCGCCGCTGCGCGGCGTTGTCGACCACCAGGATCCGGCACGCCCGCCCCTGCTCCATCACGCTCGCGATGGCCGCCTGCAGGCGCTCACCGGCGTACGCGCCCCAGGCCGGGATCACGACGGTGGTGCGCGCGGATGGCCCGTCTGAGTGCACGGGCTGGCAGTATCACCGACGCCGATGACGACCGCCATGGCAGCCAGCCCGTGCACGCCCCCGACGCTCCGCGACTCCCGCCGCCGGTGAGTGACCTCCGCGCCAGCGCACCCGAGCCGCCCACGCGCGTGACCCGGATCATCGCCCGCCTGAACATCGGCGGGCCGGCGATCCAGGCCATCACGCTCACGCGTGAGCTTGAGCGTCACGGCTTCCGGACGCACCTGATCCGCGGCAGCGAGGATCCCGCGGAGGGCAACATGGACTACCTGGCGGCGCGGATCGGGGTCCGCCCCACGCTCGTGCGCAGCCTGCGCCGGGACCCCGGGCCCGGGGAGCTGCGGGCGCTGGCCGCGCTCGTCTGGCTGCTGCGCAGCGACCGTCCCGCGGTTGTGCACACGCACGCCGCCAAGGGCGGCACGCTCGGTCGCCTGGCGACGCTGATTGCATTCCCGCGGCGCCGCACGCGCCCGGTGCTGATCCACACCTACCACGGCCATTCGCTGACCGGCTACTTCTCCGGGCGCACCGCCGCCGTCTACCGCTTGATCGAGCAGCTGCTGGCGCCCTTCACGGACCGCCTGATCGCGGTCTCCCAGGAGGTGCAGGAGGACCTGGTGGCCCTGCGCGTCGCCCCCGCCTCGAAGTTCACGGTGCTGCCACTGGGTTTTGACCTGCAGCCGTTCACCGCTGATGAGGAGCGTGCCAGCCGTGCCGCGGCGCTGCGCGGCGCCTGGGGCGTGCGCGACGGTGAGGTGGTGGTCACGCTCGTGGCGCGCCTGGTCGCGATCAAGCGTGTGGACCGCTTCCTGAAGCTCGCTGCGGCGCTCGCGGATGAGCCGGCGGTGCGCTTCGTGGTGGTCGGTGACGGTGAGCTGCGAGCTGAGCTGCAGGACACGGCGCAGGCGCGGCTGCTCGGTGAGCGCCTGGTCTGGGCCGGCTTCCGGCGTGACATCCCCGACGTCTGCTTCGCCAGTGACGTGGTGGTGCTGACCTCAGACAACGAGGGCACGCCGGTCAGCCTGATAGAGGCGCAGGCGGCGGCGCTGCCGGTGCTGGCCACCGATGTAGGCGGCGTGCGCTCGGTCGTTGAGCACGGAGTCAGCGGCCTCCTGGCCGGCGCCGATGACCTGGACGCGCTCACGCAGGGCCTGCGCGAGCTGGTGCGTGACGCCGGCCTGCGTGCGCAGATGGGCCAGGCGGGCCGTGAGCGCGCGAGCGCGCGCTTCACGCTCGCTCGCCTGGCCGACGATCACGCGCGCCTCTACCGAGAGCTGCTCTCCGAGCGCGCCGGCGGATCCGCGGCGCGACGCTGAGCTTCAACCGTGCGGTGCGCGGCCCGCCAGGCGCGGTAGCCGCGCGGCGCGTGGCGCGCGAGCCACAGCGGCCGGTAGAGGTAGCCGAGCGCCAGCAGCGCCGCGTTGCGCTGCGCGGGCGCCCACCAGTGGCGGATGAAGCCCGGCGGCGGGAAGAGCTTGCGCAGCAGGATCTCGATCCGGGCGCCGGCGCGCGCACCGGCCAGCTGCTCGAAGCCGAGCGCCACCGGCGGGGCGATGTTGGCCCGGATCTCCGCCTCCACGGAGCTGTTTTGCGGCAGCCCCAGCCTGACCGCCAGCTCCTCCCCACGGGCGCAGAGCCTGATCCCGGCGGCGAACGCGTCGCGTGCGTCGACCGCCTCCGCCAGCTCTGCGGCGCGCCGCCACTCGGCCTCGCTCACGTGCGTGAGCGCGCGCTCCAGGTGGCGCACCGCCTGGGTGCCGCGATCCCCGTCGTGGGCGGCGTGCAGCGTCACATAGAGCGCGCGTGCCGCGCCACCGAGGCGCTGGGCCGGGCGCCCGCCGAGGCTGAGCGGCTCCCGCTCGCCGCTGAGCAGCTCCCAGACCAGCGCGGCCGGCGCCCGCGCGCCCTGCAACCTCCTGTGCAGGTCGATGGCGACGCCGTCACTCTCCCTGACCCAGCTGCCGGCGTGCTCCTGCCACCACTGCGGGAGCCCGCGCTCATCCTGCTTGGGCGCGTAGCCGAGCCGCTGGAGCACGGCACCGGCGCGCTCCAGATGCTGCGGTGAGACCCAGATGTCGGCGTCCTCATAGGTGCGGGGCGGCTCACCGGCGTACCAGTCAGAGAGCGCGGGGCCCTTCAGCACGATCGCATCGATCCCCTCCTGGGCGAGCGCCGCAAGCGCCTCCGCCGCGGCCGCGTCGATGCGTATATTCCAGACGGTCGCGCGCACCGCCGCCTTGGCAGAATCGCCGGGCTGATCTATCATTCGGCGGGACTCTAGGGATTTGGCACAACCGCCGATAGAACCCTGTATAGTTAGACGCGCAAAGTTGCGTGCAGCCCTATAACGGATTACAAGGACGAGCGTAGGGAAACCAGGGGGTAGTCAGGATGGCCTTCGATAAGCAGTCAGAGATAGCGCACCCACTCGCTCGTAGCGAGCGTCTGCTGGTGCAGCACGTCGGCGATGAGACCGTCGCCTTCGACGAGGACACAAAGACAGCGCACGCGCTGCACCCCCTCGCCGCCGCGGTCTTCATGTACGCCGACGGCAAGAACAGCATCGCCGAGATCGCAGAGCTCGCCGCCTACCGGCTCGACCGCGAGGTCACCGAGTCAGAGGTCCGCGAGGCGGTCGGCGAGCTGCATGAGTGCGCGCTGCTCCAGGCCCCCACGGGCGTGCTCGAGCAGGGGATCTCACGCCGCACGGCGCTGAAGGCGTTCGCCGCAGCCGGCGCGGGCACGATGCTGATCTCCTCGGTGGCTGCGCCGTTCGCGTCGGCCAACACCCTCACCAACAACGGCAACCCTTTCACCTGCGGCCAGAACGGCAATCCGATCACCAACTACGGCGGCTACAACATCGTCGGTGGCTCGCATGCGCCGGGCGGCTGGTATCAGCCGTATTACAAGGATCGCAACGGGAACTGGCATTTCGTCACCGGGACGAGCAACGGAGCGCCCGTGACTGCCGGCAATTACCAGCTCGGAGATCTCTGCCACGCCGCCAGCAACGTCTACGGCACCTATCAGGTGGTTCCCTGCGACGGCGGCTTCGGCTATCAGTGCGCGCAGGTCGCGTGCGTGCCGACCAGCGACGGCACCAAGACCGGAGCGCCGCTGCACATCACCGGCGCGATCACCAGCGGCTCGATCCTGCCGGCCAGCGACTGGAACGCCAACCTCGGCCCCGGCAACGGTTACGGCCCGTACTACGACGCGGCCTACGCGTACGGCTGGCCGTTCAAGTTCTGCTGCGGCAACGGTCAGCAGAACTGCACCTCCTAGCGTCGCAGGCCCGGGATCACCGGGCCTGCAGCGCAGCTGTCAGTGACGGCCCGTCACTGCTGTACGGTTTCAGCACGTGAGTTCCGTTGAGTTAGTTGCCCGCCTGCTGCTGGCCGGCGTGTTTGCGCTCGCCGGGGTCGCGAAGCTCGGCGGTCTGTCGCGCTTCCGTGAGTCCGTGCAGGCCTTCGGCGTGCCGAGCCGGCTCTCAGGCGCCGTCGCCGGCGGGCTGCCGCTGGCCGAGCTTGCGGTGGCGGCGGGGCTTTTGGTCTCCCCCGCCGCGCGCTGGGCTGCGATCGGCGCCGCCGCACTGCTGGTGATCTTCAGCGCCGGCGCCGCCAACGCACTGCGCAACGGGCGCGCGCCGGAGTGCTACTGCTTCGGGCAGGTCGCAAGCGCGCAGGTGAGCCCACGCA
>JAJZDA010000194.1 GCA_021851525.1 Actinomycetes bacterium
GCCCGGCCGCGCGGGCGCGCGACGCGGGCGCGTCGACGCCACTAGAGCAGCGCGATGAAGTCGTCGATCGGGATCGCCGGGAGGGTCTCGTAGCGTCCGGTGCCGCGCGAGCCGAGCTCAACCGAGATGCGCGCCATCGTGCGCTCGTCGGGAGCCTCCACGACGTTGATGAAGTCGTACTCGCCGAGCGTTGCCCACTGCGCCTTCACGCTCGCGCCGAGCTGCTCGATCTCACGGTTTACCTCGCGGATCCGGGCGGGGTTGTTCTTGACGGTCTGCACGCCCTCGGGTGAGAGCGTGGTCAGCATGATGTAGGTGGGCATGGCCGACTCCTCTGCTCGACGGGAGGCTGGGCGGTCGCCGCCGCGGACCGCCCAGCTCAGGCTACAACCCGCCGAGCAGCTCGCGCAACGCGTTGGTGTAGGACTCGAGCGCCATGCGGCCGTGCAGGGTCAACGCGATCCAGGTCTGGGTGCCGGTCGCCCCCTCGGTCTTCGCCGAGCCCACGTAGCCGGCGTCCTCGAGCTTGCGCAGGTGCGTGATCAGGTTGCCGGAGGTCAGCCCGATCATCTCCTGCAGGCGCGTGAAGGAGAGCGCATCGCCCTCACCGAGCGCCGCCAGCGTGGCCATGATCCGCAGGCGCGCGGCCACGTGGATCAACGGGTCCAGCTCGACGCCCTCGCGGTTTGCCTCCGCGGTCATCGGGCCGCCTGGCGTCGCAGATAGAAGCGCGCCGCGGCGTTGCCCAGGCACGCGAGGCAGCCGCCGATGGCGATCACGCCCCAGCAGCCGTCGGGGCCCGCAAACGCGGCTCCCGCCGCGACCAGGATCAGCGCCAGGCTGACACCGAGCGTCGGCCAGTCCTCGCGCCAGGCGGCGTTGGCGGCGCCGATGCTGCCCAGCACGATCAGCGGCGCGCAGGCGTCGAACACGCCGTAGATGATGTTCTTGCCGGCGCCGGCGTTGGCCAGCGCGGCGTCCAGCGTGTAGATGCCGATCAGCCCGACGACCACGGCGGCGCTGCTGGCCCGCACCCGGCGCAGCGTGGCGCCGGTCAGGGTGCGCTTCATGCGGTCATAGCGGCTGGCGTTGATCAGCAGCGCGATTGCGACGCCGGCCGGCCACACCAGCAGCCACGCCCCGCGCGGGCCGGCGTAGGGATGCTGGTTGCGCGCAGCCATGTAGAGGCCCCCGTAGATGATCAGCAGCAGCGCCGCGCCCAGCAGCGAGGTGCGGATGCCGGCCTTCATGTCGAGGTCGCGCGCGGCGCGGCTGCCGGTCTCACGCAGCAGCTCGGCGGCGCTGCGCGGGTCGAGCGGATCCTGATCATCGGTCGCCGCCCGGTTGGTGTCCAGCGTGCCGTTCATGCTCCACCCCCTGAGTGGATTGGCGGGGTCGGTGGTGATCGGGCCCCTTGACTTTGTGGGACAAAGTTAGCGCACTTTGTGGCGCAAAGTCAAGGGCCGAAGCACCTCCCGCCGGGCCGCCGCCGGCTGGACCGCCTCACGCCGGCTGGACCGCCTCACGCCGGCTGGACCGCCTCCCGCCGGCAGGACGACCTCACCGGCTGGACGACCTCACGCCGGCTGGACGACCTCACCGGCGGCGACCGCCTCGAAGCGGATCTCACCGTCCAGCGCCTCCACCTCGACCCGGTCACCGGCGATGAACTGGCCCTGCAGGATCGCCAGCGCGAGCGGGTCGACAAGCTGCTTCTGGATCACGCGCTTGAGCGGGCGAGCGCCGTATGTCGGGTCGTAGCCGAGGTTGCCCAGCAGCGTGCGCGCCTCATCGGAGAGCGCCAGCTCGATGCCGCGCTCAGCCACGCGCGCAACCACCCGCGCCACCTGCAGGTCGACGATCTCACCGAGCTGCTCACGGCTGAGCGGGGCGAACTCAACGATGTCATCGAGTCGGTTGATGAACTCCGGCTTGAACTGCCCCTCCGCGCCGCGCCTGCCGCCGGGGATGTTGGAGGTCATGATCAGCACGACGTTCTTGAAGCTCACGGTGCGGCCCTGCCCGTCGGTCAGGCGCCCGTCGTCCATCACCTGCAGCAGCGTGTTGAAGACATCCGGATGGGCCTTCTCGACCTCATCGAGCAGCACCACCGCGTAGGGCCGGCGGCGCACCGCCTCAGTCAGCTGGCCGCCCTGGTCATACCCGACGTATCCGGGAGGCGCGCCGACCAGGCGTGAGACGGAGTGCTTCTCCATGTACTCGCTCATGTCGATGCGGACCATCGCCTCGGATGAGTCGAACATGAACTCCGCCAGGGCGCGCGCCAGCTCGGTCTTGCCGACGCCAGTCGGACCCAGGAACAGGAAGTTGCCGATCGGGCGGTCCGGGTCCTGCAGGCCGGCGCGCGAGCGGCGCAGGGCGCTGGCCACCGCGCTGACCGCCTCATCCTGGCCGATCACCCGCTGATGCAGGCGCTCCTCCATGTGCACGAGCTTCTCGATCTCACCCTCCAGCAGGCGCGTGACCGGGACGCGCGTCCACTTGGAGACGATCTCCGCGATGTCCTCCGCGCTGACCTCCTCCTTGAGGTAGCGGTGGCTGCCGGCCCGCTGGCCGTCAGCCTCGCCCTGCGCGGCCTCAGCCGCCTCCAGGCGCTTGGCCAGCTCCGGGATGCTCCCGTACTGCAGCTCCGCGGCGCGCTCCAGGTCACCGGCGCGGCGCGCCTGCTCGAGCTCAACCCCGGCCTGCTCCAGGCGCTCCTGCAGCTCGGCGACGGCGCCGATCGTCTGCTTCTCCTGCTGCCACTCCGCGTTCATCGCGGCGGAGCGCTCGCGCTCCTCGGCAAGCGCCTGCTCCAGCTGCTCACGGCGGGCGCTGGTGCCGGCGTCGTCAGACTCCGCGGAGCCCAGCGACTGCAGCTCAATCTCCAGCTGCAGGATGTGACGGTCGACCTCATCTATCTCGGTCGGCTTGGAGTCGATCTCCATGCGCAGCTGCGACGCCGCCTCGTCGACCAGGTCGATCGCCTTGTCGGGCAGGAAGCGGTCGGTGATGTAGCGGTCGGACATGGTCGCCGCGGCGACCAGCGCCGGATCGGTGATGCGGACCTTGTGGTGCACCTCATAGCGTGCCTTGAGGCCGCGCAGGATCGCGATCGTGTCCTCCACCGTCGGCTCCTCCACCAGCACCGGCTGGAAGCGGCGCTCGAGCGCCGGATCCTTCTCGATGTGCTTGCGGTACTCATCGAGCGTGGTGGCACCAACCGCGCGCAGCTCACCGCGCGCGAGCATCGGCTTGAGCAGGTTGGCGGCGTCCACCGCGCCCTCCGAGCCGCCCGCGCCGACGATCGTGTGCAGCTCATCGATGAACAGCACAATCTGCCCGCCGGCCTCCTGGATCTCCTTGAGCACGGCCTTGAGGCGATCCTCGAACTCACCGCGATACTTGGCGCCGGCGATCAGCGCGCCGATGTCCAGCGCGACCACGCGGCGGTCCTTGAGGCCCTCGGGAACGTCGCCGGAGACGATCCGCTGGGCGAGCCCCTCGGCGATGGCGGTCTTGCCAACCCCCGGCTCACCGATCAGCACCGGGTTGTTCTTGGTGCGCCGCGAGAGCACCTGGATCACACGCCGGATCTCATCGTCACGGCCGATCACCGGGTCAAGCTGACCGGCCGCGGCCGCCTCGGTGAGGTCGCGACCGTACTTCTCCAGCGCCTGGAACTTGTCCTCCGGGTGCTGGTCTGTCACCCGCTGGCTGCCGCGCACCTCGGCCAGCGCCCTGCGCAACGACTCCTGGCCTGCGCCGACCGAGCGCAGCACGTCGCCGGTGGTCCCGCCGGAGGCGGCCAGCGCCAGCGCCAGGTGCTCAGTGGAGATGTAGCTGTCACCCAGCTCCCGCATCTGCGCCTCCGCGGCGCGCAGCACGTCGAGCAGCTCCTGTGAGGGACCGGTGGTCTCGCTCCCGCCGCCGCCGGCAAGCCGCGGCAGCGCCTCCAGCGCGGGGTTCAGCGTGGCGCGCACGACGGCCGGATCGACCCCCAGCTTGCGCAGCACGGGCACGACGATCCCGCCCTCCTGCTCGAGCAGCACCGCGAGCAGGTGCTCGGGCCTTGTCTGCGGGTTGCGGCGCTGCTCGGCGAGCCTCTGGGCTGCCTCGAGCGCCTCCTGGGATTTGATCGTGAAGCGGTCAGCTTGCATCTGGTCTCAGCCTCTTCCGAAGGACGCTAAATCTAAGTCTGTGTGACTGAGATTATGACAGAGCCGGAGCGATTCTCGGGAACTTTCGCCGGCACCGGGCGCGGTTGGCGAGAATTACGAGGCGATACGTCGCGTCTCGTTATCCTCCGGGGCTCCGCGACCATCGCCGGGGGCACGGGGCGCCGTCCGGGAGACAGCAGGCCAGGCGCTCAGCGCACCGGCGCAGCACGCAGCGCACCGGCGCAGCACGCAGCCACCGGCCGGGCACGCAGCCACCGGCCGCGGCGGGCCGGCAGCTCAGCGGGTCACGAGCGTGGTCACCGTCGTGGTCTGGCGCTCGATGTTGTCGCTGGCGTCGATCAGCGCCGCCGTGACGCTGGCGGTCACGCGGCGGTGGCGCGCGAGCGCGGCGGTGATGCGCGCGCGCTGGGAGCGGGTCAGCAGGATGTCCACGACCTTCGCCGCGTGGGCGCGCAGGTTCAGGAGGTTGGCGTAGTCGATGAACGCCACGCCGCCGCCGATCGACACCCTGGCGCGGACCGAGAGGTCGCAGCGCGCGGTGCAGCGCAGGCGCGCGCGGATCCTGCCGCTGGAGAGCGGCCGCTGCCCGGCCAGCAGCTGCATCGAGACCCTGCCGACCGGCGGCTGCGCCGCGAGCGCATCCTGGGCGAAGAGCGCCAGGTCGATGCCGCCCCAGCCGCTGGCCTCATCAAAGCCCGGGCCGGCGCTGCAACAGCCCAGCGGCGCGCCGTCGATCTGGATCTGGGGGCCGACGTCATTGCTGCCGTCGGTCACGTCGTAGACGATCGAGCCGCTGCTGGGCGGAGACTGCGCGAGCCTGTAGATCAGCGGGTTGGCGAGACCCAGTGAGGAGAGCAGCCGGCCGCGCAGCATCTGGTCGACCAGCGCGAAGCCACCGGCCAGCAGCGGCGTGGCCGCGCTGGTGCCGCCGATCGTGATCCAGCCGCGGCCCTGGCACTGGGCGCGCGCGGTGCAGAACACGTCATATCCCGGCGCGACGTCCGCCAGCAGCGCCAGGTCGGGCAGCGCCCGCTGGCTCTGGGTCACCACCCCGCGCTGGTAGGAGGGACGCGTGAACAGCGTGCTGAAGCCACCCCCGCCCGCCAGCCCGGGACGCACGGTGGTGTCGTTCCAGACCACCTGGTTCTGGATCTGGTTGTTGGCGTCGAGCTCGAGGTTCACGCCGCCGACGGCGGTCACCCACGGCGATGAGGCGGGGTAGAGCACGGCCAGCTGGGGCAGGGGTGTGGAGCTGGAGCCGCTGGTGGGCAGACAGCCCAGATCGGA
>JAJZDA010000195.1 GCA_021851525.1 Actinomycetes bacterium
GCCACCCGCCACCGGCACCCGGCACCACCACCCGCCGCCACGCGCGGTGGCGGCTGTCACGTCTGGGACGTGGCCACCGGTCCGGTTACAGAAATGTCACCTGTGGGGCTTGCACTCTGTAACTCGGTGGGTTAGGCTGGGCGAAGCCCCATTCACGGGGAAGGAATCAGATGAGCACGCACACCACTCACATCACGACGAACGCAGGCTCCCGCGGCACGAGCGCGGTTGCCGCAATGCGTCCGCGTGCGGCCCAGCGTGTCCAGCTCGCCATGCGTGAGCGCCTGACCCTCGCCGAGAGGTCCATGCCCTGATTGGGGTGTGTACATACCGATCGCGCGAGGGCGGCCCTGAGGGCCGCCCTTTTTTATTGCCCGAACCCGCCCAGAACACCAGCCCGACGACCACTTCACAGACTTTCGAACATCACGGAGGACACGCCATGAACAAGCACACCCGCCGCGCCTGAGCGCACGCGCGCCAGCGCGCAGACACGCACGCAGAAGTAGGTGACACGCCGCCGGGCGTGTGTCAGAAACCCGACTCAAGGCGGGAGGCTGGTGCACGCTCGCGGACCTGTCAGTCACCGCAGTTCAGACATGTCCAAGCAACAGAGAATGGAGTCAGGTGATGTTCACCCGTTACCTGCTGGCCAGCGTGGCCCCGCGCCCGCGGCACGGCAGATGGCACCAGCGGCGATGGCTGCTGATGCGCAGCTGGTACAGCCGCCAGCTGCGCGAGTCAGCGCGGATATCGGCACAGGTGCAAGCGGCGCGCGAGCGCAACGTGCGCAGCTATCGTGGGGGTCAGACAGGGCCATGGCTGTAAGAGCATCGAAGCAACTCTCAGCTGGTGAGCTGGAGGCGCTGGCCGCGCTTGAAGCGCGCGCGGTCGGCGCCGACGGCGGCCGCCTGAAACTGGAGTGGGGCGCGCTGCGCAGCCGCCCCGGCCACGCACCGCGCGATTTCACCTGGTGGGAGCAGGACACGCTGCTGGGTTTCGCGGGGCTCTACGCGTTCAACACGGCGAAGGTGGAGATCGCGGGGATGGTCGACCCCGGGGCGCGCAGGCGCGGGATCGCCAGCGCACTGCTGGACGCGGCGCTGACGGTCTGCCGTGAGCACGGCGGCGAGTCGGTGCTGCTGGTGGTGCCGCGCAACTCCCCGGGCGGGCGCCAGCTGGCGCTGGGACGCGGGGCGCAGCTGGAGCACTCAGAGCACGCGATGGTGCTGCGCTGCTCACCGCCGCCGGCGCCGGCTAACCCCGCGTTGAGCCTGCGCGCGGCGGACCTGCCGGATCTCGAGGTGCTCTCGGAGCTGATGCTGGCCGGCTTCGGGCACCCGCTCTCAGGGCCCGAGGAGCTGCTGCCCACCGAGCGCTCGCAGACACTCGTGGCCGAGTACCGGGGGCGCGTGGCGGGCACCGTGAGACTCTCCCGCGACGGTGACCGCGGCGGCGTCTACGGCTTCACGATCGCCCCCCAGCTGCGCGGTCAGGGGATCGGCCGGGAGGTGCTCTCGCGCGTCTGCCGGGAGCTGCTCTCGAGCGGCATGCGGGAGGTCGGGCTCGAGGTGGCTGTCGACAACGACCACGCGCTGGGCCTCTACCGCTCTGTCGGGTTCACGCCGCTGGCGACCGAGGATTACTACGAGCTGGGACTTTGAGCGACGAGCCGCTGCCTGCGCCCCAGGCCTCCAGGAACTGGCGGCACTCACCGGCCGCCAGCGGCTTGGCGAAGAGGAAGCCCTGACCGACGTCACAGTGTTCGGCGCGCAGGTGCGAGAGCTGCTCCTGGTTCTCGATCCCCTCCGCGATCGTCTCGATCGCCAGTGACTTGCCAAGCTGGACGAAGGTGCGGATCAGTGCGTCCCCGTCCTCGCATTCGGCCAGCTGCGAGACGAACGAACGGTCGATCTTGAGCTCGTCCACGGGGAAGCGCTGCAGGTAGGCCAGCGACGAGTAGCCGGTGCCGAAGTCATCGATCGACAGGCGCACGCCGAGGGCCTTGATCGCGCGCAACCGCTTGGCGGTCTGCTCGGCGTCGCGCATCAGCGCCGTCTCGGTGATCTCGATCGTCAGCGCGCGCGGGTCGAGCAGGCTCTCACCGAGCGCCGCGGCGACGTCATCGATGAAGCGGTCGGTCTCGAGCTGCACCGCGGAGACGTTCACCGCCACGCCGATCGTGTGGCCCTGCTCACGCCAGTGCGCGCACTGCAGGCAGGTCTGGCGCAGCACCCAGCGTCCGACGTCTGAGATCAGCCCGGACTCCTCGAGCACCGGGATGAAGGTGTCCGGACCGACGCTCTCACCCGCGGTCCGGCGCCAGCGCAGCAGCGCCTCCATGCGCACCGGGGTGAGCCCGTCGAGGTCAAACATCGGCTGATAGGCGACGTAGAACTCGTGGTTGGCCACCGCCTCGCGGACGTCCATCTCCAGCGCCATGCGCGTGTGCACCGCGTCCTGCATGCCGGCCTCGAACAGCATGTAGCGGTTCTTGCCCTCGAGCTTGGCGCGATACATGGCGATGTCCGCGTCGCGCAGCAGGTCGGCGGCGCCGCTGCGGTCGCCGGTCGCGATGCCGATGCTCGCGGTCAGGGTGACGCGGCCGTTGTGCGCCTGCGGCAGCGCGAAGGGCTGCGCCAGCGCGTCGAGGATCCGTTCGGCCACCAGCTCCGGGCCGGCGGCCAGCGCCACACCCTCGGCCAGGATCACGAACTCATCCCCGCCCAGCCGCCCGAGCGCGTCGGCCTCGCGGATCGTGCTCGCCAGGCGCGCGGCCACCGCCCGCAGCAGCTCGTCCCCGGCGCGATGCCCGAGGCTGTCGTTGATCGCCTTGAACCCGTCGAGGTCGATGAACAGCGCCGCGCACTGCAGGTGCTCGCGACGTGCACGGGCCAGCAGCTGGTCGGCGCGATCAAGGATCAGTGTGCGGTTGGGCAGGCCGGTGAGGGGATCGTGCGTGGCCATGAACTCGAGCTCCGCCTGGCGGCGTTCGAGCACCCCGTCCACGGAGGTGCGCTCGCCCTCAAAGGCCTCGCAGAGGCGCACGAGCGTGACGTCGAGGCTGCGCTGCAGCATCCGGCGCGCCTGGCGCAGGACCTCGTCGGGGAGCTGCTCTGTGGCGCCGATCTCAGTCAGCACCTCCCAGGTGGCATCGCGCCAGCGCAGCGCGCGCTTGGTGATCTCATGCAGCGGCGCCGCGCGCTGGATCGCCAGCTGGCCGAAGATCATCGCGGCCTCGCGGCCGACCTCGCGGGCGGTGTCGGCACCCTCGCCGGACATCCAGCGCGCAACTGCCTCGGTGGAGACCGAGATCACGCGCGCGATGCTGCGGTGCGCAGCGGGGTCGAGCTGCAGGCGACCCTGGCGGTTGAGCCGCTCGACGCGTGAGATCACGTCGTTGCGGCGCTCAAACAGGCTCCGGCCGAGGCGGCGAAGCTCAGGACCGATCTCCTCGCGGGCCTCTGCGGGCAACGACCCGGACTCTTGATCGCGTTCGATTTCGGACACAGCGGCTCTCTCTCGTGATCCTCACCCTTGGTCCCAGTCGCGCATCGTCGGCCATCGGCACGCGCTTTACGGCTGCAACGGAACTGGCGTCCGCAGCGTCACGGCTGATGCAGGAGCGAGCCTGCAATTGCTCTGTCGGCCGTAATGCCGATCAGCTTTAGTCGCGGCGCAGCGCGTCCATGCCGGCCTGCAGCACCGCGAGCGCGTTACCGGCCCCCAGCAGTGGATCGACCCGCTCGCCCGCGGCGCAGAGCGCGCTCTCAGACATCGTCATGAACAGCCCGGTGAAGGCCGCTGCGATCACCCGCGGGCCGGAGTCGTCGGCGGGCAGGCCGAGGTTCGCGGCGATCCGCTGGGCGATCAGCTTCTCAGCCTGATCGAGTCGCCCGCGCATGGCGCGGCGCAGGTAGGGGTCGGTGAGCATCGCCCGCAGGCGCAGGCGCTTGAGCTCACTGTCGTGATGCCCGTATTCCACACTCGAGCGGATGAAGTCGCTGAGGCGCTGCACGAGCGTCGCGGGATCACCCTCGAGCCACTCCTTGAACATCTGCACGCGCAGCTCATCGTGGCCGAAGACGATCGCGTCCTTGGTCTGATAGCGGGAGAAGATCGTGCGCGCGGCGACGTCCGCACGGGCCGCGATCTGGTCGACCGTGGTGTGGTCAAAGCCCTGCTCGATCGCCAGCTCGAGCGCGGCGCGCTCAATCGCCTCACGGATCCGCTCGCTCTTGCGCTCTCTCAAACCGGGAGCTTCGCCCATGCAACAACCGTAGCAATGTCCACAGTGATCTGCATCAGTGCAGTTAACTGCATCTATTCGCTAAGATGCATCAAACTCCCTCCCGAACCCTCTCCCAACTCTCTCCCAGACCGCACAGAAAGGCCCACGTGAGAACGATCGCCAGGTGGTGCGTGAGGCACCGCAAGACAGTGGTTGGCATCTGGCTGGTGGCGCTGATCGGCATGGTCACGCTCTCCCAGAGCGCCGGCAGCGCCTATCGCAACAGCTTCCAGCTCAACGGCACCCAGAGCACCGAGGCCCAGCAGCTGCTGGCGCGAGCGGCGCCGAAGGCCGCGGGTGACCGCGAGCAGATCGTGGTCGCGGTCACCCGCGGCCGGATCACCGACCCCGCCGCCCGCGCGCGGGTCCAAGCGATGCTCGCGCGGGTCTCACGGCTGCCGGAAGTGGCGGCGATCGTCTCCCCCTACTCACGCGCGGGCGCCAGCCAGATCTCGCGCTCCGGCAGGGTCGCGTTCGCGAGCGTGACGATGACCAAGGTGGCGACCGGCTTCAGCATCGCCCAATCCCAGCAGTTCGTGAACAGCGCTCGCGCGGGCGCCGGGAACGGCCTGCAGGTGGCGGTCGGCGGCGCGGTGGCACAGCAGAGCGAGCCGCTGAAGGACACCAGCGCCGGGATTGGCGCGGTCGCGGCGCTGGTGGTGCTGCTGATCGTCTTTGGCTCGGTGCTGGCGGCGCTGCTGCCGCTGCTCACCGCCGGCCTCGCGCTCGGCGTCGGCACCTCACTGATCGGGCTGCTCTCGCACGTGATCACGATGGCCAACTTCAGCTCCGAGCTGTCGGTCCTGATCGGCCTGGGGGTCGGTGTCGACTACGCGCTCTTCATCGTCACCCGCCACCGCCAGGGACTGCAGGCGGGGCGCAGCGTGGAGCAGTCGATAGTCGACGCGATAGACACCTCGGGACGCGCGGTGATGTTCGCCGGGATCACCGTCTGCATCGCGCTGCTGGGGATGTTCGCGCTCGGCGTGACGCTGCTCTACGGCGTCGCCGTGGCGGCGGCCGTGGTGGTCTGCTGCACCGTGCTGGCGGCACTCACGCTGCTGCCGGCACTGCTGGCGCTGATGGGCCACCGCGTGCTGGGACGGCGGTCACGCCGGGCGCTGGCCAGCGGGCCGGCGCCCGCGGGCGGCGGGCGCTTCT
>JAJZDA010000196.1 GCA_021851525.1 Actinomycetes bacterium
TGGGCGGCGCGCGCCTGGCGCGCCTCCTCGGCGTTGAGCTGGCTGATGCCGGTGCGCGGCGGGCGGTGGCGGACCGGGCGGCGCCTGGCCCGGCGGCGCAGCAGCAGCATCCGGATCAGCGCGATCAGCAGCACCAGCAGCGCCAGCAGCAGCACCATCGCCAGCCCCGGCCCGAACACCACCAGGATCAGCGTGATGCCGGCGGCGGCACCGAGTTCAATCTTCGTTTCGCGTGGCATCAGATCGGCAGGCGACGGTAGAGCGAGCGCGGCAGGTGGCGCAGGATCGCGAACACGAGGCGCAGGATCGGTGGCGCCCAGACCGTGTGGGCGCCCGCGGCCAGGCCTCTGAGCGTGACCTGCGCGACAACCTCGGGGGTCGTCGCAAACGGCACCTTCTCCAGCCCGGCGGTCATCTTCGTGTGCACGAAGCCGGGCCGCACGACCAGCACCTGCAAGTTGCTGGGAGCGGCATCCGCGAGCCCCTGGCTGAGCGCGTCCAGCCCCGCCTTGGCGGCGCCGTAGATGGCGTTGGAGGCGCGTGGGCGCTCGGCCGCGACGCTCGAGAGCACCACCAGCTTGCCGCCGCCGGTGCGCCGCAGGGCGTTCATCGCGGCGAGCAGCAGCGAGCCGCTGCCCAGGAAGTCAACGCGCATCACCTCGAGCGCCTCCTCACGCGGGCTGTCGAGCCCATCCTGCCCGCCCAGCACCCCGACGGCGAGGATCACGAGATCAAACGGGCCGCCCGCGGCGAACGCCTCGTCGATCACGCGCTCATGCTGGGAGAGCTCGTCGGCATCCAGCGGGGCGCTGGCGCCCGGCTCGCAGCCGGCGCTGCGCAGCGCCGCCAGCCCCGCCTCCATCGCCGCCTGGTCACGTCCCAGCAGCATCGGCGTGACGCGGTGCTCACGCGCCAGCGCGCGGATGATCGCCAGCCCGATCTCCGAGCTGCCGCCGAGCAGCAGCACACGCTGCGCGTGCGGTCCGATATCGCCGCTCATCGCTGGGCGACCAGCCCGGTGCGGATCGCCATGTCGGAGCGCCACAGACCGCTGGGGTCGGCCGCATCGCGGACCGCCCGCCACTCGCTCAGCCGCGGGTACATCGCGGCGACGGTCTCACGCCGCAGGCGCGAGTCCTTGGTCAGATATACGCGCCCCCCGGCAGCTGTCACGAGCTCATCGTAGTGGTCCAGCGCCGCCCACAGCCCGGGGGCGTTGCGCGGCAGGTCAAGCGCGAGCGTCCAGCCGCGGATCGGGAAGGAGAGCGGCCCCCGGCCGGCGTCGCCCATGTCCTTGAGGATCGCCAGGTAGGAGGGCAGGCCGATGCTGCGCATGTGCAGGATCACCTGCTCGAGCGTCGAGACCGCCTCGGGCGGGACCACGAACTGGTACTGCAGGAAACCGGAGGCCCCGTAGAGCCGCGGCCAGGAGCCGAGCGCGTCCAGCGGGAACATGTGCGGGCCGAACGGCAGCGGGCGCTCGCGCTCCTGCCGCGGCGCGAGCCGGAAGCGCAGCTCGTTGAAGGCACGGGCGGTGAGCGGCCGCAGCGGCCAGCCCGGCCAGCCGGGCGGAACCGCGGCACGGTAGGGAGTCGTGGGCGCGCCGGCGCCGGCCTCGTCGTCCAGCTGCTGCGCGCGGGTCACGATTCCGCGCACCGGTCGCGGGCCCAGCAGGTCGAGCCAGGCCACACGGTGCGGGCCACCCGGACCTGAGAGCAGCGCCAGGGTCTGCTCGAGGCTCTCAACGCGGTCGCTGTCAACCGCCAGCAGCGCCCCGCGCACGGGCCGCAGCTGGATCTCCGCGGCGGTGATCACACCGGTCAGGCCCATGCCGCCGAGCGTCGCGTCGAACAGGCCCCCGGGCGTCTCGGGGGTCAGCGACAGCAGCTCCCCGCTGGAGCTCAGCAGATCCAGCGCCGTCACGTGCGCGCCGAAGGCGCCGGCGCTGCCGTGGTTCTTGCCGTGCACGTCGCTGGCGATCGCGCCCCCGACGCTGACGTGCTGGGTGCCAGGCACGACCGGCAGGATGAAGCCCTGCGGCACGCACTCACGCAGGATCTCACCGAGGGTCACGCCGCCGCCGACGCGCACGCGCCCGCTGCGGCGGTCCAGCTCGATGCCCTTCAGTGCGTCGGTGGCGATCACCAGGCCCCCGCTGCAGTGCGCGGCGTCGCCGTAGCTGCGCCCGCGCCCGCGCGGGATCGCGCCGACCTGCCCGGGCCCGCCGAGCGGGTCGATGTCCCCACGCAGGCTGGCCACGCTGCCCGGCTCCCAGCGCCAGACCGGTGCCTTTGGTCCCCCACCCCAGCCTGTCACCCGCGCCGGCCGGGCGTGGCGCAGCCAGCGGCCGCCCTCAGGTCGTGGCATTGACGTCCAGCACGAACAGCGCCAGCCACGCGACGCCGGCGAGGCGCAGCAGCTGGTCGTGGAAGATCAGCTCCTCCGGGGACTCGCCGGCACCCACCCGCGCCACCATCACGTAGCGCGTCAGCGCGAAGGAGAACGGGATCACGGTCAACAGCCGCCACGGCATGCCGGAGCGCCCGGAGTCCTGCAGCGCCCACAGCAGGTACACGACCAGCACGCCGACGAGGCTCGCGAGCATCACCATGCGCAGCACGGAGTCCGTGTAGATGCGCAGCACGCGCCGGCGGTGCGCGTCGTCGGCCTCGGTGCGCATCAGCTCGGCCAGGCGCTTGCCGGTGGCCACCAGCAGCGCCGCGAACGCGACCACCAGCGTGAACCACAGTGACAGCGGAACCTGCGCGGCCACGCCACCGGCGATGGCCCGCAGCACGAAGCCGCCGGCCACGGCGACGATGTCGAACACCACCAGGTGGCGCCACACGAGCGTGTAGCTGAGCGTCAGCGCCACATATCCGATCGCCGTCCAGCCGAGCAGCGGGTCGACCGCGAAGGCGAGCAGCAGCCCCAGCAGCACGGAGCCCAGCCCGGCGATCACCGCGTCACGGGCGGGCAGCTGGCCGGCCGCCACCGGGCGGAAGCGCTTGGTCGGGTGGCGGCGGTCGTCCTCAGCGTCACGCACGTCGTTGATCGCGTAGATGCCCGAGGCCAGCAGGCAGAAGGCGAGGAAAGTCAGGCCGGTGCGCAGCGGCACGTCCTGGCGTCCCAGCGCCCCGGCGGCGCCTGCCGCGGCCACCACCAGCAGGTTCTTGACCCACTGCCGCGGACGTGCTGTGCGGACCAGGCCAACTGCTCTCGTGCGGACACTTGGGATCAACGGCTTGGCGACGAGAGCAGGCGAGTCGAGCATGACGGCGAAAGTTGGCAGACTTCTCTAAACAGTCGGCCACGCGAAAGCTGAGAAAACTCTCACGCCTGATTTAGGGTACGCCACCGCGTCGGACGGCACACTGTCGGCGATGTACGAGTTCCCCACCCGCCAAATAGAACCCCCCCGCAGACTGCCGATCTCCGAGCGGCGGCGCCCGCGTCGGCGCGTGTCGCCGGGGCGGATCGTGATCCTCTCGGCGGTCTTCTCGCTGTTCATCGCGCTCGTCTCTCTGGTGATGGGGGTGGTCGGGCAGCCCGGCAACGTGCCGATGTCGATCAACGCCGTGGAGTGGCTGCGCGACAACGGCGCCCGTGGAATCGTGAACTCGATTGAGAACTTCTACTACACGCTCGAAGCTCCTTCGACCGGCGGCCCGGCGCTGCACAAATTGCCCACCCAGCCCGGCCAGGCCGTGGCCAACATCAACGGCAAGGGCAGGAGCACCACCAAGGCGATTGCGCCGTACTACGAGCCGCCCAACATCAAGCCGCTGATCAGCCCCGCGCTGCCCGGCGAGGGCGTCTGGCGCTCCACCTTCTCAGAGGTCGGGCTCAAGCACCCGCCGGTGCTGATCACCACCTTCCGCAGCGACCCGCTTTACCCGCAGATGGTCGCCGGCGTGGCCTGGATCGACCACAACGTGACCACCACCTGGCTGTATCCCGGCATCCAGGAGCCGAGCGTGGCGCTGCCCAACCGCGGCCCCGAGATGATTCCGGTGAACATGCGCTCGCACGTGGTGGCGGCCTTCAACAGCGGCTTCAAGCTGGTTGACTCAGGCGGCGGCGTGGCGCTCAACGGCCACACCTACGCGCCGATGAAGGACGGGCTGGGCACGTTCGTGCGCTTCACCAACGGCAGCGTCAACGTGATCGGCTGGCACGGCGGCCAGTCGGTCGGCAAGGGGATCGTCTACGCGCGCCAGAACCTGCCGCTGATCGTGATCAACCGCAAGCCCAACCCGAACCTCTCCGACGGCCCCCAGTGGGGCGCGACGCTCGGCAACGCGGTGCGGGTCTGGCGCTCCGCCGTGGGCGTCGACAAGTACGGCAACCTGATCTACGCGGCCGCTGACTACCAGACCGTCGGCTCACTGGCCGAGATCATGATCCACGCCGGCGCGGTCCGCGCGATGCAGCTGGACATCAACGCGGAGTGGCCGAGCTTCATCACCTACAAGGGCCCGTTCGCGCTCGACCCGGCGAACCTGCTGCCGGGCATGTGGAACGCGCCGACCCGCTACCTCACCCCGGATGACCGTGACTTCTTTGCCGTGTACCTGAAGTCCAACGACCTCAGCACCACGGCGAGCACCACCGCCAGCGGCAAGCGCACCAGCAAGCGCGGGTAGCGTCCCGCGCCGTGCGACCGGTGCCACCGCGAGGTGTGACCGGTGGCTGGCCGGTAGGGATGCAGGATCGGTGGTGTGGCGGCGCCGCACCACCGATCGCGGGTGACTCAGCGCAGCGGCCGGGCGGTGGGTGCCGGCCCCGTCACGGGGCCGGCACCCACCCCGGGTCAGGCGCCGCGCTCGATCAGCGAGTCAAAGTAGTCGGCCAGGCGCGTGAGCACGCGCGCCGCGGCCTCCAGCTCGCCCTCTGAGAAGCCGGCGAGCGCCTCCTGCCAGCGCGGCTCCATCTGCGCCCGGCGCTCGGCCACCAGCGCGGCGCCACGCTCGGTCAGCGCCGAGAGCACCACACGACGGTCCTCAGCTGAGCGCTCACGCGTGACCAGGCCGGCGCTCTCCAGGTGCTCGAGCATCTGGGTGACCGTGGCGGGGGTCAGGTCGGCGTGGTCCGCCAGCTCACGCGCGGAGCAGGGACAGCCCCCCGCCAGCCCGAACAGCAGCGCGTACTGCGCGTAGCTGATCTGGCCAGGGCGGTTGGTCTCACGTCCGCGCAGGCGGCGCACGGCGACCATCGCGCGCTTGAACGCGAGCCCCAGCTGCCCGGCCGCTGTGGCCGGGTCGTACTGCCCCCCCGGGGAGGCCGGCGGTCCCGCAGGACCGCCGGCTGCTGAGGCGTTGGGCGCGGCGCCGTGGCCGGCGGCGGCACTCATGCGAGCGCCTCCGCCACCGCCCCGGAGTCGATTGCGACACGA
>JAJZDA010000197.1 GCA_021851525.1 Actinomycetes bacterium
CACCTGGCGACCGCTCGTGACCTGCACGCCACGCATGAGATCGCAGCGGTCCTGACCTACGATCGCCAGCTCCAGGCGGGATGTCGGCACCACGGCATCCCCGTCCAGGCGCCGGCCGTCTGAAACGCCGCGGACCAACGGTGTACTCATCACGATGACGGGTCGGACCGACCCGGGACAGGCACCATTACCGCGCCAGCACAAGAGCACACCCAGACGGAGTGCAGCGCGTCTTCCCTCCTGTTCGCCAGAAGCGCGCATCTGAAGACACCTGCCCGGGATCACGGTGGCGCTGTCGAAAACGGCCGCCGTCTGGTCAACGACTGGCAACGAAGAGCGTCCTGCATCGGCCTCTCCGTCCGTCGCGCGATTGTGACCGCTGCGCTCCCGCTGAGGATCTCGCTTCGCTCGATGGGGTTGACGCGGCGCTTGTGGTCGGGCCTGGCGATCCGGCGTCGCTATGGGACCGGCCGGATCAGCCAGCGACGCTGATCGGCGGCGAGGGAAGCATCCCGAGCAGATCGCTGGGCAGTCGCTCGCTGGCGTGCCAGTACTCGAGGCCAACGACGTGGCGGTCGGCGGGATCCAGCTCGCGCAGGCCGAAGTCGGTCTCCTCGGCGACTACGAGCTTGGGGTCGTAATCCTCGAAGCGAAGCCAGGCGATGTCGGCCTTGGCGTCATAGTGCCCGTCGATCCTCACAGGCCTCATGCTAGTCCCGTCTCCACAGCGTGACCACCAACGCAGTCAGTTCATCGCCGGCCGGATGGTTGTACGCGACGACGAGACGTCCTGACCTCACAAGCCAGTCGGCAGCCCTGGCGTTGCGAACCCGCCGGTCGTGGTGCTCCAGAATTGCGTCCTCGACGTCCGATCTGGGAATGCCGAGGAACTGTGCCTTGGCCAGAGCGTGGTCTGTCCAGAGCACTGTGGTTGGCGCCTGTGCTGTCATCGGAACCCAGCTCCAGGAGAGGACCACACTGTACGCACAGCGTGCTCACGTCCCAAGCGTCCCGGAGCGTCCCCAAGCGTCCCCTCGATTCGTGTCGTGTCGGCCTTCTCCGTCGCGAACGCCTCGGCGACCAAGCGGGCGTCGTCGGCTCGTGGCGCGTAGTGGAGATACTTCATCGTGGTCTGGATGTCCGCATGCCCCATCCATTCCTGGACCCGTCGGACGTCAGCCTTAGCGATCATCCGGGTGCCGAATGTGTGGCGCAGGTCGTGGAAGCGCAGTGAGCGGAGTCCGGCGGCCGCAAGCGCAGCCTTGTAGCGACGGCGAAGTGCTGAGCCATCGAGGTAACCTCCCGCCTCGCCGCAGAAGACCAGGTCGTCCTCCCCCACCCAATGCTCGCGGAGTCCCAGCCGGGACAGAGCCGAAGCGACATCTGGAGCCAGCGGGACGGCCCGCACCTTCCCCGACTTCGGCGTCGTGAGTGCCCCGAGCGCGTAGCTCGCCCGGACGCGTGTGGTGGCGCCGCTGAAGTCGACGTCGCGCCAACGGAGCGCGAGCAGCTCGCCGAGCCGGAGCCCGGTGAAGGCCGCTGTCAGGAGGATCGCGGCGTCCGTCTCGGATGCAGCGGCCCTAACCAGCGACCAGACCTCCTCTGGCGAGAACACCTCGATGTCCCCGCTAGGTCGCAGCGGGTGCCTTTCGATCCGCGCGAGCGGATTCAGCTCCAGGCCGTAGACCTGCTGGGCTCGTCTGAAGGTCCCGTGCAGCTGAATCAGAAGCTTGTTCTTGCTGCGATTCGAGAGACCATCGAGCGACTGACGCCAGCGATCGATGTCCTGGGTCGTGATCGAGTCGATCTGCCGGTCGGCGAACGACGGCAGCAGCCGTGAACGCAACACATTCGCATAGTCGTGGATGGTCGATGGCTTGCGCCCCCGGTCCTGCTGGATGAACCGCAGCCACTCCTCAGCCGCCTCTGCACCTGGCGCCCGGCAGCCCATCGGCAGCACGCAGCTGGCGTAGAAGACCGGCCCGCGCGCGGCCGACGCGTCCCGGCAAACGGGGTCCGCTCAACCCAGCTCATGAAGGCGCCGCACGCCGCCGCCGGCACACCTCCGAGACATCTTGCGAACCCGCCACGGCGACCGTCGTCACAAAGGTCCCAAGCTCCCAGGGCTCTCCAAGTGCCCCCGGCAGGATTCGAACCTGCGACCTACGGATTAGAAGTCCGCCGCTCTATCCAGCTGAGCTACGAGGGCAATGGGGCTCCATTGTCGCGGAACGCCGCGCGCGGAACGCCGAGCGCGCGGCCGCGGCGGATCAGATGTGGCTTGTGCCCTCGCGGCCGTAGTTGTCCTTCAGACGCACCACGTCCTCGAGATGCGGGGTTGAGACCTCCAGCACATCGGCGTCCTCAAGGGCCTCGATCGTGTGGATCACACGCGGCTCATTGCGCCACACGTCCCCCTTGGTCACGGTCCGCTCGCTCAGCGTGTGCTCCGCGTCGCCCTGGACGAGCAGCAGCTCACCCGAGAGCACGTAACAGGTCTCGTCCTTGAGCTCGTGGTACTGCAGGGAGAGCCTGTGCCCCCGGTCTACATGCAGGATCTTGCCGACGTAGTGGTCGGTCACGGCCCACCAGATCTCGTAGCCCCACGGCTTCTCTACGCGCCGGGGAAGCGGTTGCTCGGTATCGGTCATCAGCTCGCATGCTGCCACTTATCCGCAAGCGAGGGGGCCTCAACCCGCTGGGCGGGCCGATCGTGCGGCGTATGCTTTGTGCGACGGGGGAAAACTCATAGGACTGCGGACTGCAGCGGCGATCCCGCGGCAGCGAAGGAGGTCAGTCAGATGGCGTCTCTCGATCATTCAGTGAGGTCCCTGGCAACGCGCAGGCGGACGCTGGCCGCCGGTCTGGCATCGGCTGCGTGCCTGGCGCTGCCCTCGGCGGCGTCCGCCGCCAAGCCGAGCTTCACGGTGATCTCCCACTTCCCCAACCACGCGCCGATCGCCAACAAGGACTGGAAGCTCACGCTTGATGTCCATCGCGGCAAGCAGCGGCTGAGCGGCAGCGTCAGGTACGCGTTTGAGTTCGCTGGCGCGGTGGTCAGCCGCCAGCCGGGCCACGGCTTCAAGAAGGGCGTCTACCGAGACACGATGAGGTTCCCCTCCAGCGCCGTCGGCGAACCCCTGACGCTGGTCGTGATCGTGAAGACCCGGTACGGCACCAGGAACATCTACTGGCAGGTCAACACCAAGCAGTGAGTGCGAAATGGCCGGGGCACGGGTCATCGTTGAGCGCGTCAGCCGGGCACACGGCGACGCGCTCATCCTGCGCGACGTGAGCTTCGCCGTGGAACCCGGCGAGATCATCGCCGTGACCGGCCCCTCGGGGTCGGGCAAGACCACGCTGCTGCAGCTGATCGGCAGCCTCGACCGTCCCACCGCGGGCACGATTCGCGTGGATGACGTGGCGGTGCACGCGCTCACCAACGCAACCAGCTTTCGTCGCGACACAGTCGGCTTCGTCTTTCAACTGCACCACCTGCTGCCGGCACTCACCGTCCAGCGCAACGTCGAGCTGCCGCTTGTGGCGGCGCGCGTGCGGCGTCATGAGCGCGAGCAGCGCGCGCTCGCGCTGCTCGATGAGGTCGGCCTCACCGGCCGCCAGCACGATCTGCCCGCAGCGCTCTCCGGCGGTGAGCGCCAGCGCGTGGCCGTCGCACGGGCCTTGGCGGGATGGCCACGGCTGCTGCTGGCAGACGAGCCGACCGGCGCGCTGGACTCGCGCTCCTCGCAGCGCATCTGGGAGTTGCTGACCGGCGTGCGTGAGCGTTACGGGACGACGATCCTCGTCGCATCCCACGATCCGGCGCTGCCGCAGCACGCCGACCGTGGGATCGCGCTGATCGACGGTCGTCTCGCGTCCGCCGCGGACCGCTCACCGGAGGGGGCCGCGTGAGCACGATCGCGCAGACGGCGAGCGAACTGCGCCACCATCCGCTGCGCACGTTCCTGACAGCGCTCGGCACGGCGCTGGGGATCGCGACGATCGTCGCCCTGCTGGCGGTCGCGGGCGGCGCGCAGCAGAGCGCCGGACGCTTCCTGAACCTCGGGGCGTCGGACCTCGGGCTCTTCCAGAAGGATGCTGCGGACCCCACCACCTCGGTGCTGCCGCTCACGCTGATCCCCCGGCTGCTGGCGACGCCGGGGGTCGCCGCGGCCACCCCACTGGTCCTGCTCGTGCAGGACGTGAAGCGCTCACCCGGAGCTGTCGTGTTCGGCGCGCAGCCGAACACCTTCCTCACCGACCGCTACGTCTTCACCGCGGGGCGGATGTTCAACGCTCCCAACCAGATGGTCGTCGGCGACGGGTTGGCCAGCGCCCTGCGCCTGCACCCCGGAAGCACCCTGGCTGTCGCCGGCCGGCGCTTTCACATCACCGGCGTGTACCACCTCGGGGTGGTGGCCCAGGATCAGGGGGCGGTGATCCCGCTGTCCAGCGCCCAGGCGATCGCAGGCAAGCAGGGTGAGACAACCACGATTGCGGTCTCACTCGATTCCACCACCAGGCTGAGCGTCGCCAGGCGGACGATCACCAGCCGCTTCCCGGGGGTGCTGGTGATCGGCTCGGGCAACGAGGCCGTCCGGGCGGGCGCCAACGCGCAGCTGCTGGCCAAGGCGGCGCTGGTGATCGCCGTGCTGGCACTGGTGATCGGCGGGATCGGCGTGATGAACACGATGCTGATGTCGGTGATCGAACGACGCTCGGAGTTCGCGCTGCTGGCGGCCGTCGGCTGGAGCGGGCCGCAGATCGCGCTGCGCGTGCTTGCCGAGGGCATCCTCACCACGATCCTGGGCGCGGCGCTCGGGCTGCTGCTGGGCACGCTCGGCGCTCACCTGCTGGTGAGCGCCCTGGGGGCGCAGGCGTTCGTGACGCCGTACGTGACGCCATGGGTGCTTGGACGGGCGCTGCTGGTGGGCGTGCTGCTCGGGGCGCTCGGCGGGCTCTATCCGGCATGGCGGGCCGCACGCGTCTCACCCGCCCAGGTGCTGGCCGGCCGCTGATCCCAGATGGCGCTGGGTGAGCACCCGCGACGGCTGATCGCCAGCTCATGCGCAGCGCTACCGACCGCTTAAAGCGAGAGCGCCCCGGTACCGGCGGGATATGAGGCCGGACTCGAGGCGCGCTCTGAGGGAGGAGAGGGTGCTGCGGTGCAAATAGTGCACCCTCGCGGCCAAGAAGTCCAAGACGCGATTCATCAAAGACATATAAGATCGCCTTATGGAATTTCGTCAGCTTCGCTACCTCGTCGCGCTCGCCGAGGAACAGAGCTTCACGCGCGCCGCCGAGCGCGAGCACATCGCCCAGCCGGCGCTCTCCCAGCAGATCCAGAAGCTCGAGCAGGAGGTGGGCCTCGCC
>JAJZDA010000198.1 GCA_021851525.1 Actinomycetes bacterium
GCCGCGTCCGCCGATCCGCCGGCCATGCCGGCGGCGACGGGGATCCGCTTGTCGATCGTGAGCCGCAGCGGCGGGCCCTCCCAGCCGTCGGCGCGCAGCGCCTGCAGCGCCCGCGCCGCCAGGTTCTCACCCTGCACGCCCGGGCAGACCACGCTGTCACGCTGGCCCGGGGCGAGCACCTGCGCCTCTACCGTGTCGGCCAGCGAGAGCGATTCAAAGACCGTCACCAGCCGGTGGCGGCCATCGTCGCGCAGCTCACCGACGAACAGCCCGAGGTTGACCTTCGCCGGCGCCAGCGCCCGCAGCCTCACGGCGCGAGCCTCCGTGCCAGCTCCACGAACTGCGGCGGGCTGAGGCGCTCGGCGCGCGCGTCCGCGGGCAACCCCATCTGCTCGAGCGCCGCCCGCGCCCGCTCACGCACCCCCGGCTGCGCGCCGGGGCTGAGCGCCAGCGAGCCGGCCAGCGCCTTGCGCCGGTGGCGGAAGGCGTCGTGCACGAGCCTGACCTGCGCAGCGGTGCCCCGCTGAGCACCGCTGCGGCGCAGCCCCAGCAGCACCGAGTCGACGTTGGGCACCGGGCGGAACACCTGGCGGCTGACCGGCCGCAGGACCCGCACCTCACACTCCAATTGGGCCAGCACCGAGGGCACGCCGTAGGCGGCGCTGCCGGGCGCCGCGGCGAAGCGCTCACCGACCTCACGCTGCACCATCACCACCCAGCTGTCGATGCTCGCCAGCTCCGCGACGGTGCGCAGGATCACGGTCGCGGCAACCCCGTAGGGGAGGTTTGCGACCATCTTCGTGGGTGCCGGGCGCAGCGCGCCGAGATCGATCTCGGTCGCGTCGGCCATGTGCAGCTGCGCGTTCTCAAACGGCGCCAGCACGCCGCGCAGGTTGCTCTCCAGCGACCGGTCCAGCTCGATCACGTGCACGTGTGCGACGCGCTGCGCCAGCCGCTGCGAGAGCACCCCGGGGCCGCCGCCGACCTCCAGCACCACATCCCCCGGCTCGAGCTCCGCGAGCCGCTCGATCACGTCGAGGATGTTGCGGTCAACCAGGAAGTTCTGGCCGAGCTTCACCACCCGAACACCGCCTGCGCGGCGGACTCCACCTCCTGGTCGAAGTCGTGGTAGCTGACCCTGCGCTCGAGCGCCAAGAGCTGCGCGGTCTGCACCACCAGCGCCGGCTCGTTGGGCTTGCCACGCTGCCCCTGCGGCGCCAGGTAGGGGGCGTCGGTCTCGACCAGCAGGCGCTGCGCCGGGACCCGCAGCGCGGCCGCGCGCAGCTCCTCGTTCTTGGGGTAGGTGACGTTTCCGGCGAATGAGATCCACCAGTCGGGATGCTCGAGGCACTGCTCGACGCGGGAGCCCATCGAGAAGCAGTGGAGGATCACCCTGACCCCCTGGGCGTGGCGCTCGAGCAGCCCCAGCGTGTCCTCATCGGCCTCACGCGTGTGGATCACAACCGGCTTGCCGAGCTCGCGCGCGACCTCGATCTGCGCCCGGAAGGCTGTCGCCTGGTCAGCGTGCGGGGCGTGGTCCCGGTAGTAATCCAGGCCGGTCTCGCCGATCGCCACGCAGCGCGGGTGCGCGCCCAGCTCAAGCAGCGCCTGCGCGTCCGCGTCGGTGAAGCCGGTGGCGGCGTTGGGGTGGATGCCGACTGCGGCGTGGACCTGCTCGAACGTCTCGGCCGCCTCCAGCGCGAGCTTCGAGCTGGCGATGTCGGTCCCGACGGTGACCATCCGGGTGACGCCCTCGCCGAGCGCGTGCAGGACCAGCTCGCGGTCCGGCGGCTTGCAGATGTGCAGGTGCGTGTGGCTGTCGATCACGTCAGTCTCGCTTGGGGAAGAGCGGTGAGAGCTCCGGCAGGTCCACGCCGCCGGCCAGCGGGCCGGCGGCGGCCAGGCGCGCGGCGCCCAGCGCGGTGTCGGGGGCGCCGAGCACCGCCAGCAGCCGCTCGACGCTCTGCGGGATGTAGGGGTCAAGCAGCACGCTCAGCACCCGCAGCCCCTCATAGAGCGAGGTCAGGGTCTGGTCCAGCGCGGCGGCCTGTGAGTCGTCCTTGGCCAGCTGCCAGGGCTGGCGCTCCTCGACGTAGCGGTTCAGGCGCCTGACCCGCTGCCAGATCAGCTCCAGCGCCTGGGTGCAGTCGGCCCTGTCAAAGAGCGCGCTGACCTGCTCGGCGAGGCCGTCGAACTGCGCCACGATCTCCGGGTCGGGCGCCACCGCGGGCACGTTGCCGGCGCGGTAGCGGCGCAGCATCGCGACGGTGCGGCTGGCGAGGTTGCCGTACTCGTTGGCCAGCTCGCTCTCGTAGCGCGCGCGGCAGCCCGCCAGCCCGACGTTGCCGTCCTGGCCGAACTGCACCTCGCGCAGCAGGTAGAAACGCAGCGCGTCTGTGCCCAGCTGCTCGATCACCTCGAACGGGTCCAGCACGTTGCCCAGGGACTTGCTCATCTTGCGCCCGTCCTCAGCCAGCAGGAAGCCGTGCACGAACACGCGCTGGGGCACCGGCAGGTCGGCGGCCATCAGCATCGCCGGCCAGAAGATCGTGTGGAACTTGAGGATGTCCTTGCCGATCACGTGGAGGTTGGCCGGCCAGTAGCGGTCGGTGTAATCCTCCTCCGGGTTGGCGAAGCTGAGCGCCGTGTAGTAGTTGAGCAGCGCGTCGAACCAGACGTAGAAGACGTGGCTCGGGTCCCAGGGCACGCTGACCCCCCAGCTGAGCTTGCCGCGTGAGAGCGAGACGTCCTGCAGGCCCGAGCCAAGGAACGCCTCGGCCTCGTTCATCGCCCGCGCCGGCATCACGAAGTCGCGGTTGGCGGCGAACAGCTCTTCGAGCGGCGCCTGGAAGGCGGACAGGCGGAAGAACCAGTTCTCCTCGGTCTCCCGGGTGAGCGCGATCTCGTGGATCGGGCAGCGGTTGCCGTCGAGGATCTCGTTCTCGACCTTGAAGTCGGCACAGCGCGGGCAGTACCAGCCCTCATACAGCCCCTGGTAGACGTGGCCGTTGTCATAGACGCGCTGCAGCACGTCCTGGACCTTGGCCTTGTGGCGCGGGTCGGTGGTGCGGATGAAGAAGTCGTTGGAGATGTTCAGCTGCGGCATCAGCGCGATGAAGCGCTGCGCGTTCTGATCGGCCCAGGCCTGCGGGTCGAGCCCGTGCGCCTTGGCGGTGTCGGCCACCGGCTCACCGTGCTCATCGGTGCCGGTGAGGAAGAAGACGTCCTCGCCGCGCTGGCGCATGTGCCGCGCAATCACGTCTGTGGCGATCTCCTCGTAGGCGTGCCCCAGGTGCGGCGGGCCGTTGACGTAGGCGATCGCGGTGGTGATGAAGTAGGACATCACTCCAGACATTAGAGCCTGGGGCCGCGCGGGACCGGATGCCTGAACCGCACGCGACCGGATGCCTGGATGTCCAGCGATCCGCGTGAGGGGCTAAGCCTGCTGGCGCCTGCTGCCGACAAGCCTCCCAGGATGTCCCGCTTAGACTCAACGACGGTGCGTCGCTCGTTGCCCGCGCTGCTCTGCGCAGCGCTGCTCACACTCACGCTGCCCGTGGCCGCCCGTGCCGCGGGCGTCAACGGCGCCACGCACAGCGGCGTGATCGCGGGCGTGTTGCCCCCGTTGTTGTCCGGCGGCGCAAACGCCGCCCCGCCACGCGTGTCGGGCAGCTCGCTGAGGGCCCTGCCGGTGGGCTCCGCCGGCACCTTCGGCACCGCCAACGCGCTGCGCGGGGCCGGCCTGATCCCGGGCGCCGCGGCGCTCGGCGGCCTCGGCGCGAGCGGCGGTGCCTGCAGCGGCTGTACGCCACCGCTGCTCTATGGCGGCCTGGGACCGGTGGCCAACTCGATGACCACCCAGGTGATTGAGTGGCTGCCCTCGGGCCAGTCGTTCCCGACGGGCTTCATCAGCGGCGTCGAGCAGTTCCTCAACGACCTCTCCGCCAGCAGCGCCGCCAACACCAACATCGTCTCGATCGCGCGCGAGTACCTCGACGGCCTCGGCCCGGCGCTCGGCAGCGGCACCACGCCGCTGACCAACGACACGGCGCTGGTCGACACCAGCGCCTACCCGAGCAGCGGCGGCTGCAGCGTGAGCGGCGTCACCTACTGCATCACCAACGGCCAGATCGTCAGCGAGCTGGAGTCCTACATCACCGCCAACAACCTGCCGACCGGGGTCGATCGCAGCTACATCCTGCTGACCCCGCCGGGCGTCGATGTCTGCTTCGACTCCAGTTCCTCAGAGTGCGAGGGGCAGTACTTCTGCGGTTACCACGACTACTTCTCGAGCGCCTCGATCGATTCCACCACCTACACGGTGGTCCCCTATCCGGGCAGCACCTACAGCAACGCCGGCGGAGACTGCTCGGTCACCGGCGGGCCAAGCGGCCAGCTCTCAGCGCAGACCGGGGCCTACACGGTGATTGCGCACGAGGCGATGGAGACCGCGACCGACCCGCTTCCGGGAACCGGCTGGACGGACTCCAGCGGCAATGAGATCGGCGATGAGTGCGCATGGAACTGGGGTACCACGCAGGCCGCCACCGGCGGCGGCGTCTACAACCAGACTCTCAACGGACACCAGTACCTGCTGCAGGAGATGTGGTCAAACGCCGCCAACGCGTGCGTCCAGCAGGACAACTCCCCGCCGCTGGCACAGATCACACCACCGGCGAGCATCCCCGCCAACACCGCCGCCTCATTCAGCGCGACGCTCAGCAACGACAGCAACGCGGCCACCGGCTACGAGTGGTCCTACTGGTCAAATGGCGGCGGCACATACGACCCGTCGGTGGCCTCCGGCTCGAGCGCTCAGATCACTTTCACGAACCCCGGCAACTACACCGTGTGGGTGACCGCCACCGACGCCAACGGCGGCAGCGTGATCGGCACCCAGGCGGTGACGGTCGGCCCGGCCGCCCCCAGCGCGTCGTTCACCTACTCCGGAGCGGGCGGCACACCGACGGCCGGCTCATCTGTCAGCTTCAGCGATCTCTCAACCGCCTCCTCAGGGCAGACCATCACCGGCTACAGCTGGGATTTCGGTGACGGCTCCAGCTCCAGCGCGGCCGACCCCACCCACACCTATGCCAGCGCCGGCACCTACACGGTCAAGCTGACAGTCACGCAGAGCGGTGGGCAGACCGGCTCAGACTCGGTCCAGGTCACCGTGCAGGCGGCGGGCGGCGGATCGGGGTCCGGCGGCGGATCGGGGTCCGGCTCGGGCAGCGGGTCTGGGTCCGGTGGCGGGTCGGGGTCCGGCTCGGGCAGCGGGTCCGGCTCGGGCAGCGGGTCGGGCTCGGGCAGCGGGTCGGGCTCGGGCGCGGGCAGCTCCGGAACCCCCAGCGGCGCCGGCGGGTCGAG
>JAJZDA010000199.1 GCA_021851525.1 Actinomycetes bacterium
GGCGCCAAGAGGCTTGACAAGCGATAGATAACGATATATCTTTGAGCTATCTCGATAGTAAGGAGAACCCGCATGCACGATCATGCAAAACACCACCATCACGACGACGTCGTGTTCATGAAGTTCCGCCACGGCGGAATGGGCCCGTTCGGCGGCGGCTTTGGCCCGATGGGCCCTGGCTTTGGACCGATGGGCCCGGGACCGCGGATGCGCGGGCGGCGGCGGCGCGGCGATGTGCGCCTGGCGCTGCTGATGCTGCTCAACGCCGACGGCCCGGCCAACGGCTACCAGCTGATGCAGGGCCTGGCCCAGCGCAGCGACGGTCGCTGGCAGCCCAGCCCCGGCTCCGTCTACCCCGCGCTCTCACAGCTCGAGGACGAGGGCCTGATCCGCGGCACGCAGACCGAGGGGGAGTCCGGACGAACCTTCGAGCTGACCGACGCCGGGCGGGCGCAGATCGCCGAGCAGGCCGAGGCACGCGCCCCGTGGGAGCCCGAGGAGGGCGAGGAGAACAACCCACGGATGGCACTGCGCAACGCGATCATCTCAGCCGGCAGAGCGGCCTGGCATGTCGGCCAGGACGGCAGCGGCGAGCAGATTGAGGAGGCGGTGCAGATCATCAACGAGGCCCGTCGGCAGCTCTACCGGCTGCTGGCCGGTGAAGAGCAGTCGTAAGCTGCTGGTTGATGAGCCAGATCCGCACACAGGATCCAGATCAGCCGGCCATAGCCGTTTCGAAGCTCGTCAAGCGCTTCGGTGACTTCGAGGCTGTCCGGGGCGTTGAGTTCGAGGTGGCCCAGGCCGAGGTCTTCGGCTTCCTCGGACCCAACGGCGCCGGGAAGAGCACGACCATCAACATGCTCTGCACCCTGCTCAAGCCCAGCTCCGGCAGCGCCAGGGTGGCCGGCTACGACGTGGTGCGTGAGCGCGACGACGTGCGCCGGCACATCGGCCTGGTGTTCCAGGACCCGACGCTGGACGGCTACCTGACCGCCGCCCAGAACCTGCAGCTGCACGCTGAGCTGTATGGCGTGCCGTCGGCGCTGGTCGCGCCACGGATGCGCCAGGTGCTGGAGATGGTCGGGCTGTGGGACCGCAAGGACGGGCCTGTGGCATCGTTCTCCGGCGGCATGCGGCGGCGCCTGGAGATCGCCAGGGGGCTGATGCACTCTCCCCGGGTGCTGTTCCTGGATGAGCCGACGATCGGCCTGGACCCGCAGACCCGCCGCTCCATCTGGGGCTACATCCGCGAGCTGCAGCAGCGTGAGGAGATCACGATCTTCATGACGACGCACTACATGGATGAGGCCGAGTGGTGTGACCGGATCGCGATCATGGATCAGGGCCAGATCGTCGCCCTGGACTCTCCGGAGGCGCTCAAGGCCGGGGTCGGCAAGGATCGCGTGACGATCCAGACCGACGACAACGAGGAGGCGATCAGCGCGCTGCGCGAGCATTTCGGCGTCGATGCGCGTGTCTCAGAGGGCGCGGTCAGCTTCGGCGTGGCGGGCGGTGAGCAGTTCGTGCCGCGGCTGTTTGCGGAGCTCGGCCTGCCGATCCGCGGCGTGAGCGTTTCGCGCCCGACGCTTGACGACGTGTTCATGGCGTTCACGGGCTCAACGATCCGCGACGCCGAGGAGGACCCGTCCAAGCACCGCAACCGGGTGATGCTGCAGATGATGGGAGGCCGCAGATGAGCGGCGTCAGCGACGCCCCCCGCCAGCAGCAGGCTGCGCCGGCCGGCGAGCCGGTCGAGGTCGTCCGGGTGGTGGTCCCCAGGCGCAGCGCCCGCTCGGAGCTGCGCGCCATCAAGGTCGTCTGGCGGCGTGAGCTGATCCGCTTCGTCAACGACCGGATGCGGATCGTGACGACCCTGGTGCAACCGTTCCTCTTCCTGTTCGTGCTTGGCGGCGGCCTGCAGCAGCTGGCCAGCGCCGGCACTCACGGCGTGAACCTGAAGACCTTCCTGTTCCCCGGCATCCTCTGCATGGCGGTGATGTTCACGGCGATGTTCTCCGCCGCGTCGATCGTCTGGGACCGGGAGTTCGGCTTTCTGCGCGAGATGATGGTCGCGCCGGTCAGGCGCAGCTCGATTGTGATCGGCAAGTGCCTCGGCGGCGCCACCGTCGCCGCCTTCCAGGGCGTGATCGTGCTGGCCATCGCCGGCCTGGTTCATGTCCCATACGACATCGGCCTGATCCTCGGCGTCCTGGGACTGCAGCTGCTGCTGGCCTTCGCGATCACGGCCTTTGGTCTGGCCGTGGCGATCCGCATCAAGCAGATGCAGTCGTTCATGGGCGTGATGCAGATGATCGTGATGCCGATGTTCTTCATCTCCGGAGCGATGTTCCCGGCCAACGGGCTGCCACGCTGGCTGACCGTGCTCAACCGCCTGGACCCGCTGGCCTACGCGGTGGATCCGATGCGCCGGCTGGTGTTCAGCAAGCTCGCGATCTCACCGGCCGCACGCCACGTGCTGGACCCCGGCCTGACCTGGTGGGGTTGGCACGTCCCGGCGGTGTTGGAGGCGGGAGTGGTCTTCGCCCTCGGTGTCGTGCTGCTGCTGGTGGCGATCTGGGAGTTCAGCGCCACCGACTGAGCGGACACGGTCAAGGGCCTATCCTGCGGGAATGAGCTACAGCCCGCCTGCGGAGATCCTCGAACGCTACGCCGACCTGCTGGTCAACTGGGCGCTGGGCGGCGGCGCCGGGATCAGCCCCGGTGAGACCGTCTGCGTCAACGCTTCAGAGGACGCCAAGCCACTGTTCATCGAGGTCAGCAAGGCGGTGTGGCGCGCGGGCGGCAACGTCATCCCGCGCTACATGCCGGCCGACGACGCGGAGCTGAGCTTCAACCGCGCCTTCTACGAGCTGGCCAGCGAGCAGCAGCTCGACTTCTTCCCCGAGCGCTGGCTGCTCTCGCTGATCGAGCAGTCAGACCACCTGCTGCACATAGTCGGCGAGCGTGACCCGCATGCGCTCGCCGCCGTCGATCCGGTCCGGATCATGCGCCACCAGCAGACGCTCGGCCCGCTGATCGCCGCCCAGGACGCCAAGGAGAGCCGCGGCGAGCTGAGCTGGACGGTCGCGCTCTACGGGACCGAAGCGATGGCCGCCGAGGCGGAGCTGACGCTCGAGCGCTATTGGGAGCAGATCACCAAGGCCTGTTTTCTGGATGACAGCGATCCCGTGGCGCGCTGGCGTGCCGTCACAGAACAGGTGCACGGCTTCCGCGACGCACTCAACGCGCTGCCGATCGAGCGTCTGCGGATGCAGGGCCCTGACTGCGACATCAGCTTCACGCTGGGCGAGCGACGCCGCTGGGTGGCCGGCGGCGGACGCAACGTCCCGAGCTTCGAGGTCTTCACCTCACCCGACTGGCGCGGGACCGACGGCTGGATCCGCTTCAGTGAGCCGCTCTATGCCTTTGGGCAGCTGGTGCGGGGCGCTGAGCTGCGCTTTGAGAACGGCCTGGTGGTCCATGCCGATGCGGCGCACAACGGCGCGCTGCTGCGCCAACTGGTCGCCACGGAGAACGCTGACCGGGTGGGCGAGTTCTCGCTGACCGACAGGCGCGTCTCGCGGATCGATCACTTCATGGCCTCGACGCTCTATGACGAGAACGTCGGCGGGCCGTTCGGCAACACGCACCTGGCGGTTGGACTCTCGCTGCCGGTCGCCTACGACGGCGACCCCTCGCAACTGGGCCCGGAGGATCGGGAACGGCTCGGCTTCAACACCTCGACGGTCCACACAGACATCGTCTCCACCACCGACCGGACCGTCACCGCGACGCTGAGCGACGGCAGCCAGCGCGTGATCTACGCCGACGGCCAGTTCCAGCTGGACGGCGTCTGAGCGCCGCCGCGCGCGCCACCGGCAGCGGGGAGCGACGCGCATGCGGGCGGCGGCGCCGGCGCGCCAAGCGCACGCCAAGGGCCGCGGCTGACGGCGCACGGCCTATCCTGGCGCGGACATGACCTACACCCCACCGCCGCCGATCCTCGAGCGCTACGCCAACCTGCTGGTCAACTACGCCCTCAATGACGGCGAGGGCATCAGCCCCGGTGACGTGGTGCGCGTCGTGGCGCAGGACGATGCCAGGCCGCTGTTCGCGGAGGTGTGCCGCGCTGTCTGGCAGGCCGGCGGGCATGTGATCCAGATGCTGAGCATCGCCGACAGCGACCCCTCGCGCCTGAACCGCGCCTTCTATGAGCTCGCCAGCCCAGAGCAGCTGGACTTCTTCCCGGCGCGCATGATCCGCGGGATGGTCGATGACGTCGATCACGACGTCCACATCCTCTCCGACGGTGACCCGCGGATCCACGCAGGGGTCGACCCAGAGCGGCTGCTGCGCCATCGGCGGGCGTTCAAGCCGCAGATGGACTGGCAGGACGACAAGGAGAACGCCGGCGAGTTCAGCTGGACGCTGGCGCAGTACGGAACCGCCGGCCAGGCGGCTGAGGCCGGCATGACCGTCGAGGAGTACTGGGCGCAGATCATCCGGGCGTGCTTCCTGGATCAACCCGACCCGGTGGCGCGCTGGCGCGAGGTTGAGGAGACGATCAGCGGCATCCGCGCGCGGCTCGACGCTCTGGCGATCAGGCGCGTGCACCTCACCGGAGAGGACCTGGACCTCCGGCTCACGATCGGCGAGCAGCGCCTGTGGAAGGGCGGCGTCGGCGCGAACATCCCGAGCTTCGAGATCTTCACCACGCCGGACTGGCGTGGCACCAACGGCTGGATCCGCTTCAACCAACCGCTGTACGAGTACGGCTCGCTGATCACCGGCATCCGCCTCGAGTTCAAGGACGGGCTGGTGGTGCGCGCCGACGCGGAGCAGAACGTCGAGCTGCTGCGGGCGATGATCGCCAACCCGGGAGCCGACCGGCTAGGCGAGTTCTCGCTGACCGACGCGCGCCTGTCGCCGATCGACAGGTTCATGGCCAACACGCTGTTTGATGAGAACGCGGGTGGCCCGTTCGGCAACACCCACGTAGCGCTGGGGCAGGCATACAAAGAGGTGTACGACGGCGACCCGGCGACGCTCACCGACGAGCAGTGGGCGCAGCTTGGGTTCAACGAGTCGGTGGTGCACACGGACATCGTCTCCACCACCGATCGCACGGTGACGGCGGTGCTGGCGGACGGCAGCGAGCGCGTGATCTACGCCGGCGGCCGTTTTCAGCTGGACGACGTGCAGGTCTGAGCGGCGGCGCGCGCCGCCGTGGCGGCCGGGCTGCGCCTGCGGCGGGGCGCCCCGCGACCCCGGGTGGGTCGATGGTCCCTCCCCGGGGCGCGGAGACCGCCCTGGCCACCGGGACAGACCGGTGGCCAGGCGCCTGGCGCCGGGGCCGGCGCCCCGGC
>JAJZDA010000200.1 GCA_021851525.1 Actinomycetes bacterium
GCCGGAGGCCCGCCAGGGCGCGTTGGCGGCATTCGAGCGTGACGGCGCGATCGTGACCCTCTCCCCCTCGCGCCTGGACGCGGTGCAGCCGCTTTACGCGATGACGATCCACAAGAGCCAGGGCTCGCAGTTCGACACGGTCGCCGTGGTGCTGCCGGATCCGGAGTCCCCGATCCTCACCCGCGAGCTGCTCTACACGGCGGTCACGCGGGCGCGCACGCGGCTGATCCTGCTGGGCGGCGAGGACTCGCTGCGCGCGGCGATCGGCCGCCCGGTGGCCCGTGCCAGTGGCCTGCAGGAGCGGCTTTGGGGGTAGGGCCGGGGCGCGTGCCGGGCCGGCTCAGGGCGCCGGCCAGACGCGCGCGGGCAGCTTCAGGGGATCGTTCAGTTCAGGGAATCGCTCAGGCGGTGGCCGGGTTGAGCGTCAGGGCGACGTCGGCACGCACCCGAGCACCGACCAGCCCGGGTCGCTTCCAGCCCAGCCCGGCGCCGTGATGATCGATCTGCACGCGCCCCTCGATGTGCAGGTGATCGCCGTGCAGGATCGCGTAGACCGGGAATGCGAGCGCCAGCTCCCGGGTGCGCAGCGTGAGCGTGCCGCTCATGTTGAGGTGCTCCTGGCCGCTGGCCTCGACCGCTGAGACGCTGAAGCTCATCTCCGGGTGCGCCAGCGCGTGGAAGAAGTCCGCGGAGCGCAGGTGCTGGTCACGACGCTCGATGCCGGTGTGGATCGAGTTGGTGTCGACCGTCAGAAAGCCCTCGCCATGGCCGTCAGCATCGACCCGCAGCTCACCGGCGAAATCCCCGAAGTAGCCGTTGACCGGCAGCAGGCCAAAGAACGTGCGCGCCCTGAAGTTGACCTCGCTGGACTCCGGCGAGACGCGCCAGAGGCCCTCCGGCAGACGCTCCGAGAGCAGCGTGTGGTCGTGGTCGTGGTCGTGGTCGTGCCCGTGCTCATGCTCGTGCTCGTGCTCGTGGCCATGGTCGTGCGCATGATCGTGGTCGTGCTCACGCTCACGCTCGTGCTCCTGAGCCCCACTCGCGCCCCGCACCCCTGCCCCGTGGTCTGCGTCAGGCCGGGGATCCTCTTCCGTTTCAGGCACCGCTACCTCCCGCTGCTGCTCGATCTGTACGCCGCCGCTTGCGGCGGCAGCCTGTGGCCCGCTCAGCGCCGCGGCGCGCGGGATCCGCCAACTCTGCCCGAGCGCACGCGCCGGCGTGATGTTTTTCCGCCTCACCAAGCGGCTCAAAGACCGGGGGCCAGGCTTCTGCCTGGCCCCGCGGTCCCGGACTCAATCGCCACTGACTACATACGTCCCAGGACTTTTGAGTGTCTGCCTGGGCGGCGTGACACTCCCGACCACCGGCCGTCTGGCCTCTGTGAGAGGCGCCGGCCCGGTTGGGTCTCGCGACCCCGGTCGAGTGGGCGATCCGCCGGACCCATGACGTTACCGCAGATCCGCCCGGGCCAACGCCGGCCACCGGCCCGTGAGCCCGACGGCGCGCGCCGCCATCGCTCAGCCCAGGCAGCGCCGGGCGCCGCCACCGCCCGCCACAGCCACCGCTCACGCTCAGCTGACCACGCGCTCCGCGAAGTCCTCGGGCAGGGCCTCATCCAGCGCGTAGACGGTCGCCAGCGAGGCGGCGTTGGCCGTCGGGCTGGCCTTCAAGAGCTCACCGGAGGCCAGCCGCGCGGAGTAGATGGAGGCCGCTCCCAGGCGCCTGGAGACGACGGTCGCGACCACCACCGAGAGCAGCGTCGGCACCATCAACTGGTCGAAGTGACGGGTCAGCTCCAGCACCAGCACCGCTCCGGAGAGCGGCCCCTGCATGGCCGCGGCGAGGAACGCGCCGCCGCCGATCAGCACGTAGCTGCCCGGCACGGCGCCGTGCCACACGTGCCCCCAGATGGCGCCGCCGACGCCGGCCACCAGCACGCCGACCGCGAAGGTCGGGGTGAAGAGGCCCCCGGGCGACCCGGACGCGATGCACATCGCCGTGACCAGCGGCTTGAGGATCATCAGCACGATCAGCAGCCCCAGTGAGAAGCTGCCGACGATCGCCAGCTGCACGATGCCGTGCCCGTTGCCGAGCAGCTGCGGGTATTGCAGCGAGACCAGCGCCAGCACCAGGAACGCGCCGGTGGGCGCAAACCAGCGGCCGGTGCGCGACGGGCGCGCCCTGTTGGCGGCGGCGATCAGCCGCGTCCAGATGGTCGCCAGGACGCCGATGATCGGCCCCATCAGCGCGGCGAAGACCAGCTGCGAGACATGGAAGCCGTCGGTTGCCACGTGATAGGTCGGCGCGGTGCCGAGGAAGATCCAGGCCACCGAGGTGGCGGTCAGTGACATCAGCAGCGCCGGCAGCACCAGCGGCAGCGCGAGCGTCCCGAGCATCACCTCCAGCGCCAAGAGGGTGCCGCCCAGGGGCACGTTGTAGACGGCGGCGAACCCCGCGCCCGCGCCCGCCGCGACCAGCAGGCGCCGCTGCCAGACCGGCAGCTGCGCCCACTCCGAAACCTTGCTTGCGGTCGCCGCACCGGCCAGCTGCGGCGCCGCCTCGCGGCCGAGTGAGACACCCATCCCGACGCTCACGATCGACATCACGCCACGCGCGATGCTTTGCACGAAGGCGAGCTTCCCGGAGCGCAGCCAGAGCGCCTCACTGACCTCGGTGCCGCCCGTGGAGGCGCGCCCCAGGACACGCAACCCGATGGTCACGATCACCGCCGCGCCCAGCAGCGCGGCGACGCGCCGCCAGTTCGGAGCGGCGTTGGCCGCCTCCAGCAGCGTGTGCGTGCGCACGCCGTAGGTGAGGCGCTCGGTGAGCCGCAGCAGGCCGATCAGGGCCGCCGCGGCGGCGCCGTCGATCACCCCGATCCCCACCACGAGTGCCCAGAACCGCGGCGTGTAGGAGGCGACGATCCCCAGTCCGGTCACGTTGCCCTGCGGGAAGTGCCAGTGCTTGGGGTGCTCCTGGTTACTGCTCACCGGACGCTCACCCAGCTGATTCTATTTTTGATGAGGTGATGGAGCCTTCCCGGTCCCCCCGAGGCGTGCAGCGCGGCCCGCGCCGGTGATGCGCGCCCTTCCCGAACAGCCGAATGTCAGCCTGCGCGCGACCGGCGACGGGCAGCAGCAGGAGGTGGTCCTGGCGTTCCCCTACGACGGCCATCTGGTCGCGGCGGTGCGCACGCTGCCGGGACGGCGCTTCGACTGGGATCGCCGCGAGTGGTCCGCGCCCGCCGACGGCTGGGTGGCCGCGAAGCTCAACGAGATCCTGGCCAGGCGCCCGGAGCTGACACGCACCGCGGAGTTCGACAGCTGGCTGGCAGCCACCGAGCGCCGCTGGATCGGCCATGTGCGCACCACCCGCCACGACGGGCGCGGCTGGTTCGCGCTGGACACGCTGAGCGGCACGCCGCCGGAGTCTCTGCGGCGCTCCGCGCTCGAGGATCGGGGCCGCTGGCTGGTCCCGTTCACGGCGGAGGCGGCGCAGGCGCTGCTCGAGCTGCGCGACGCGAAGTTCAGCATCGGCGCGCGGCGCTGCCTGGAATCTGTGGAGCACGGCGAGAGTCCGCCCGCGGCCCGGCTGGTCCTCACGCGCAGCGTCTCCGGTGAGCGCCTGGTGCTCGAGAGCTTCTGGGACCCGGAGATCCAGCCCGCCTTCGAGCAGCTTCCCGGCGCCACCCGCAATGAGCTCAAGCTCGACCCCTGGATCATCGATCAGCTCGATGCCTTCCTGGCGCTGCACGAGGTGGCGGTGGCGCCGCTGGCGGCGGAGGCACTGGCGCAGCTGGCGGCACAGCACCGCGCGGCGCAGCGCGCGGTGGCGGCCTCACGCGCCACCAGCGGCGAGCCGATCAGCGAGGTCGCCGCCCGCCTGGGCGGCGAGCTGGCCCCGTTCCAGTGGGCCGCGGTGCGCTACGCCCTCCAGGCGCGCCGCACCTTCCTCGCCGACGAGCAGGGGCTCGGCAAGACGGTTGAGGCGCTGGCCACGCTGGAGGCGGCGCAGGCGTTCCCCGCGGTGGTCGTCTGCCCCGCCTCGATGAAGCTCACCTGGGAGCGGGAGAGCCGCCGCTGGCTGCCTCACCGCAGCGTCGCCGTGCTCAACGGACGCGGCGCGAGCGTCGAGGCGGCGGACATCACGATCCTCAACTACGAGCTCGCCCAGGCCCACCGTGAGGCCCTGGCCCGCCGCCGGCCGCTGGCGCTGATCGCCGACGAGTCGCACTACTGCAAGAACCCGCAGGCCAAGCGCACCCAGGCGGTGCGCCGGCTCGCCGAGGCGGTGCCGTCAACCGGGCTGCGGCTGGCGCTCACCGGCACCCCGGTGATGAACCATGCGGACGAGCTGATCCCGCAGCTGCGCCTGCTCGGACGCCTCACGGACTTCGGCTCGGGCGCGAGCTTCAGCCGCCAGTTTGAGGGCGAGCTCAGTGAGGAGCGGCTGCACTGGCACCTGCGCCGCCACTGCTTCGTGCGACGGTTGAAGTCAGAGGTGCTGCCGCAGCTGCCGGCCAAGCGTCAGGTGGTGGTGCCCGTCGCGCTCAGCAATGAGCCGGAGTACCGGCTGGCCGAGAACGACGTGATCGAGTGGCTGCGCACCCAGCCTCTGGACCTGCGTGAGCTCGACGCGAAGATCGCGGCGGCGCTGCGTGCCGAGCGCCTCGCGCAGCTCACGGCGCTCCAGCGGCTGGCGGCCCGCGGCAAGCTGCATGCGGCGCTCACCTGGATCCATGACTTCCTGGCCTCAGGAGAGCCACTGGTGGTGTTCGCCCGGCACGTGGAGATCCAGACCGCGGTGCTGGAGCGCTTCCCGCACGCCCTGCACCTGCTGGGTGAAGACACGATCGCAGCGCGTGAGGCGGCCATCGCCGCCTTCCAGGATCCCGGCGGCCCGCCGCTGATCGTCTGCGCCACGCGCGTCGCCGCGCAGGGGATCACGCTGACCCGCGCCTCCAACGTCTGCTTCCTGGAGCTGGAGTGGACCCCCGCGATCCACGACCAGGCCGAGGATCGCTGCCACCGCATCGGCCAGCGCGACGCGGTCAGCGCCTGGTACCTGCTGGCCGCGGAGACGATCGACGAGACGATGGCGCGCCTGATCCAGCGCAAGCGGGAGGTCGTTGACGCGATCACCGACGGTCGTGAGCTGCCCGACGGCGGGCTGATCGACGGCGTGGTCCGGGAGCTGCGCGAGGGCCGTCCGTTCCGTCACCTGCGCGCGGTGGCGGGTGACCGTGACGCCGACTCGGTGCTGGCCGGTGGCGCCCAGCAGCGCTGGCGGCGGCGCGGCGCAGAGGACCGCGAGCGCTAGCCGTCGCTCCCGCGATGCTCCGGCGGTGGTGG
>JAJZDA010000201.1 GCA_021851525.1 Actinomycetes bacterium
TCGGTCGCCTGCTCAGCGGCGCTCACGCCCTGCTGGGCCACCTCACGCGCGTCATGTGCGACCGCCGCGGTCTGCTCGGCAGTGCTGGCGGTCTCGTTGACCGCGCGCTCGACCTCGGCCGCGGCGCGGCGTGCCTCCTCCACGATCATCACCTGGCGCTCAGCGCCCTGCGCGATCCCGCCGATCGCCTGGGCGATCTCACCCGTGGCACGGCCGGACTCGTCGGAGGTGGCCGCCATCTGCGTGGAGGCGGCAAGCACCTGGCCGGCAGATCCCGAGACACGCTGCAGCGTGTCGCGCAGGCGCTCAGCGCCCTGGTTGTAGGAGTCGTAGCAGGCGAAGATCGCCTCGCTCATCTGCTCCGCGCGGCGCAGGATCTCGCCGAGCTCGTCGTCACGGTCGATCTGCGCCGCCGTGCGGTCAACCTGCAGGCGAACCGTGAAGTCCCCGCCGGCGAGGGCCTCGATCCCGGGCTTGAGCTGGTGCTCGACATCCTCGCTGAGGCTGGTGATCCGCTCGTCCACGCGCTTCACGCCGCGCACGATGCTACGGATCGTCGTGATCACGATCAGCAGCAGCAGCGGCAGCGCCACGACCGCGACGATCAGCACGATCGTGGTGGCCGAGTTGGCGCTGGACATGGCCGAGGCCTGGCTCGATGTCTCGCTGCGACCCAACATCGTGGTGCCCTTCGTGAAGCCGCTGACCAGCGCGTTGGAGACCGCCGTGTTGTCGGCGCTCTGGATCGTGTTGGCCCTGGCGGCGTTGCCCGCCTGCCCGGCGTTGTGCATCGCCACGCTCAGGCTGTTGTAGCCGGCCAGGGCCTGCTGCAGCTTGCTCAGCTGCGCCAGCTCAGCCGGGCTGGTGAGCGTGGCGCGCAGCTTGATCAGATCGGTGCGCGCGGTGTTGTAGCCGGCCACCGCGTTCTGCCACGCACCCTGTGCGAGCGCGGCCGAGCCCTTGGAGTGCAGGGCGATCGCGGCGACGTACGCGTTGTTCTGCCCGTCGTTGGTCAGCCACGCCTGATAGGCGCCGTCGATCAGTTGCGCCTGATGCCGCGCGGTGCTCGCTGAGGAGATCTTGGAGTTGATCCCGCCCATCAGGACGATCGTCACGATCGTCAGTACCAACACCGCCGCGGCGGCGCACGCGCCGAGTATGAAGAGCCGTGCCCGCAACGTGAGCGAGCCGATCCAGCCTGCCATCTGGTCCCCTTGCTTGTCTGTGTAAGGGCCCGCCGAGCCATGAGGGGGCGGGCCGCGTTTCAGGGTGTATCGGTTCTGAACGCGGGCGCCTTGAGTGACGCCCGTTACATGCAACCGGCGTTGCGCGGTAACTCAGCTGCCGCGCGAGGCGGTGATGAGGTCATCCTCCACGCCGGTGGTGTCGTAGACGACGAAGCGGTTGCGTCCCGCGTGCTTGGCCTGGTAGAGCGCGCGATCGGCGTAGACGAGCGTCGAATCGACCGGCAGCGGACCGGTCTCCTCGAAGCAGACGATCCCCACGCTCGCACCGATCGGCTTGGTCGCGTCGAGCTCCGCCATCAGTGCTGTGGCGTTGATCTGCTCGATCAGCTTCGACGCGACAACCTCCGCCTGGGTGCGCGACGCGTCGGGCAGCAGCACCACGAACTCATCGCCGCCGTGGCGTCCGACCACGTCGCTGGCGCGCAAACGCGACTCCAGGCGCGTGGCCACGGCGCTGAGGAGCTCATCGCCGACGCCGTGGCCGTGCGTGTCGTTCTGGTACTTGAAGTTGTCGAGGTCGATCATCAGCACCGCGCCGGTCGCGCCGTAACGCTCGATGTGCGCGATGTGGTCGCTGAGGCGGCCCTCGAAGGAGCGGCGGTTGCGCAGCCCCGTGAGCGGGTCCTGATCGGCCATCCGCCGCAGCTCCTCCTCATACCCGCGCCGCTCAGAGATGTCGCGCACCTGCACCACGAAGTGCGACGGGCGCCCGCTGGGCAGCCGCGCCAGCGTCACCGACACCTCCGCCCAGATGCTGTGCCCGTCGGCGTGCACGTAGCGCTTCTCACGCACGTACACCGCGGTCTTGCCGGAGAGCACCTGCTCGAGCGGCTCGAGGTCGTTGCCGCGATGGTCGGGATGGGTGAACTCCTGGAAGCTGGCCCCCAAAAGGCGCTGGGAGGGCCTGCCGAGCAGCGCGCACATCGAGCGGTTCACATGCGTCATGCGACCCTCGAAGTCGCAGATCGCGAGAGGGATCGCCGCCTGGTCAAAGGCCATCCGCACATGGCGGCCCGCCTCACGGCGCGCCGAGGCCTGCTCCAGCAGGCCGGAGAGGGTACGGCGGAACGCCCTGAACGACTCTCTCACGCGATGAGCTCCATCGGGTTGCCGAGTGTGAACGCTTGACGCCGGCGGGCGCTCGCCCATGCGCGACCGGCTCAGACGGCCAAGTAAACCAGATGAAAGCTGGATCAGGGGCGGTTTGCGTGCCCTGGCAGTCGCGTTGCGTGCAACTCAGGGCTGCGACCTGCGCGCCCGGCTGGGCTGCACGCGCGTGGGCTCCCCCGGGGCCTTGGGGAAGTTCGGCGGCCAGGGCGCGTCGCCGAGGCCGTGCTGCTCGTCGATCCGGGAGCGCTCGATCAATGCCGCCAGTGAGCCCGCGTGCTGATCGATCTCGGCGCTGGGGTCACCGAGCGCGGCCACGCGCGCGGGGACCGTGTCGATCCGCAGGTCCTCCTGCTCGACGCTCGCCACCTCATCCCAGCGCAGCGGTGTGGAGACCCGCGCGTCGGCGGTGGGCCGCACGCTGTAGGCCGACGCGACGGTGCGGTCGCGGGCGTTCTGGTTGTAGTCGATGAACACCCCGTGGCGCTCCTCCTTCCACCACCGCGTGGTGGCCAGCTCCGGCACGCGTCGCTCGATCTCACGCGCAAGCGCCAGCGCCGCGCGCCGCACCACCGGGAACTCATGCGCCGGCTCGATCCGCACGTTGATGTGGATCCCGCGTGAGCCGCTGGTCTTCGGAAAGCCGGTCAGCCCGAACTCACTGAGCACCTGCCCGGCACAGAGCGCCACCTGACGCACGTCATCCCAGCTGGCCTGCGGAGTGGGATCGAGGTCCACACGCAACTCATCCGGACGGTCGAGGTCGGCGGCGCGCACCGGCCACGGGTTCCAGTCGATCACGCCGAGGTTCAGACCCCAGACCAGGTGGGCTGCGTCGTTTGGCAGCAGCTCCCGGGCGCTGCGGCCGCTGGGGAAGTGCACGACCGCCGTCTGCAGCCAGTCGGGCGCGCTGTCCGGCACGCGCTTCTGAAAGAACGGCTCTGCGCCGGCGCCGTCCGGGTAGCGCTTGAGCACGGTGGGGCGGTTGCGCAGGTGGTTGAGCGTCTGCTCGGCCAGTGTCAGGTAGTACTCGATTAGGTCGAGCTTGGTCACCCCGAGCGCCGCAAAGAACACCTTCGCGGGATTCGAGACCCTGACCTCATGCCCGGCTACGGCGATCATCGTGTGGTCGGCCATCGCGCCTGACAGCATGACGGGTATGCGCCTGCGCGGCATCCCAACGCACGTCCTGGTCTGCCCTGACAAGTTCAAGGGCAGCTTCAGCGCTGGTCAGGTGGCCGCGGCGCTCGTGCGCGGGCTGGCTGCCAGCGGGCAGCCAGCGGAGTCGCTGCCTGTGGCCGACGGCGGCGAGGGCACGCTGCGGGCGCTCACGCACGCGCTCGCGCTCGAGCGCGTGCCGGTCACGGTGTCCGATCCGCTGGGACGGCCGGTGGCGGCGGAGTTCGGGCTCGCGCCTGACGGCGTGGCGGTTGTGGAGATGGCGCTGGCCAGCGGGCTGGCGCTGCTGGAGCCCGGGGAGCTTGACCCGCTCGCGGCCTCCACGCGCGGCACCGGTGAGCTCATCGCCGCGGCGATCTCCGCGGGTGCGCGTGAGGTCCACGTCGCGGTCGGTGGCAGCGCCACCACCGATGGCGGTGAGGGCGCGGTGCAGGCGCTGCGCGCGGCCGGCGGGCTGGGCGGCGCGAAGCTCAACGTGCTCTGTGACGTGCGCACGAGCTTCGGCGACGCGGCGCGCGTGTTCGCGCCGCAGAAGGGCGCGGACGCCGAGGCCGTGGCCGAGCTCAGCGCGCGCCTGGGCAGGCAGGCGGCCGGCTACCCGCGCAACCCCCTCGGCGTCCCCATGACCGGTGCCGCGGGCGGCCTGGCGGGGGGTCTGTGGGCATGGTTCGACGCGCGGCTGGTGGCGGGCGCCGCGTTCGTGCTCGACGCGCTCGGTTACGACGCCCGGATGCGCGCCGCGCGTGCCGTGGTCGCGGGGGAGGGGCGCCTTGACCGCCAGAGCCTGGCTGGCAAGGCGCTCGCTGAGGTGGCCACGCGCGCGCGGCAGGCTGGAGTCCCCTGCCACGCCGTGGTCGGGCGCAACGCGCTGGATCGCTTTGACGCCCGCATCCTCGACCTGCAACTGGTGCTGGAGGCCTCGACGCTGGCGCAGATCGAGGCGGCCGGGGTGGAGCTCGCCCAGCGGCTGCGGTGGGAGCATGATCGAGCTGGATGATGTCCGCGCCGCGGCGCGGCGGCTGGTCGGTGTCACGCACCGCACGCCGGTGCTGCGCTCGCGCACGCTCGAGCAGCGGCTCGGCGTCCAGGTCTGGATGAAGGCCGAGGGGCTGCAGCGGGGTGGCGCGTTCAAGCTGCGCGGCGCCTACAACCGGGTGGCCTCGATCCCCGAGCGGGAGCGCCGGCGCGGGGTGCTGGCGTTCTCCTCCGGCAACCACGCGCAGGGCGTGGCCCTGGCGGCGGCGATGCACGGGATCCCGGCGACGATCGTGATGCCGGCGGACGCGCCCGCCGCCAAGCTCGAGGCGACCCGGGAGTACGGAGCGCAGGTGATCACGTATGACCGCTTCACCGAGGATCGTGAGCTGATCGGCCGCGGGCTCGCGCAGCAGCGCGGCCTGACGCTGGTGCATCCGTATGACGATGAGCTGGTGATGGCCGGTCAGGGCACCGCCGCGCTGGAGCTGATCGAGCAGGCTGGCGAGCTTGATCTGCTGCTGGTGCCAGCCGGCGGCGGCGGCCTGCTGGCCGGCAGCGCCACCGTGGTGCGCGCGCTGCTTCCGCGCGCGCGTGTGTTCGGTGTGGAGCCGGCGGCCGGTGATGACCACGTGCGTTCCTTTGCCGCCGGTGAGCGCGTTGCTGTCGGGATCCCACGGACAATCGCCGACGCGCTGGGTGCGCCGAGCCCGGGCGAGCTGACCTTCGCCGTCAACCGGCTGCGCGCCGACGGAGCGCTGACGGTCACCGACGCGCAGCTGATCGAGGCGCTGCGCTTCGCCTTTGAGCGCATGAAGCTCGTGCTCGAACC
>JAJZDA010000202.1 GCA_021851525.1 Actinomycetes bacterium
CCGGGTGGCCAGCTGGCCACCCGGCGCGAGGCAGGGTGCTCAGGCGGGCTGCAGCTGCTCGTCGCTGTAGAGCTCGCCGCTCTGTGCGCGGGCCAGCAGCGAGGCCGGCGGCTCGAAGCGCTCGCCGTAGGCGGCCGCCAGCTGCCGCGCGCGGGCGACGAACGCCGCCGGGCCGCGCAGCCCGGGCTGACCGGGACCGGCGTAGCCGTTGATGTACTGCAGCACCCCGCCGGTCCAGGGCGGGAAGCCGATCCCCATGATCGAGCCGATGTTGGCGTCGGCGATTGTCTCGATCACACCCTCATCCAGGCATCTGACGCTCTCCAGCGCCTCGATGAAGAGCATCCGCTCCTCCAGGTCCGTGAGCGACAGTCCGGCGGGATCGGCGACCGGCGGGAAGGCCTCGCGCAGCCCCGTCCAGAGACCGACGCGGCGGCCCTCCTCATAGTCGTAGAAGCCGCGTCCCTCCAGGCGTCCGGGCCGCTCGAACTGATCGAGCATGCGGTCGATCACGCGCTCGGCGGGGTGCACCTCCCAGCTGCCGCCGGAGGCCTCCACCGCGTCCCGCGAGGCGACGCGGATCTTGCGCATCAGCTTCATGTTGAGCTCGTCGGAGAGCTGCAGCACCGGCGCCGGATAGCCGGCCTGTGAGGAGGCCTGCTCGATTGTCGGCGCGGGAATGCCCTCCGCGAGCATCGAGATCCCCTCATTGATGAAGGTGCCGATCACGCGGCTGGTGAAGAACCCGCGGCTGTCGTTGACGACAATCGGCGTCTTCTTGATCTGCTTGACGAAGTCAAGCGCCCTGAAGGTCGCCGCGTCGCTCGTGCGCTCCCCCCGGATCAGCTCGACCAGCGGCATCTTGTCCACCGGGGAGAAGAAGTGCACGCCGATGAAGTCATCCGGCCGGGAGACGTACCGCGCAAGGTCGGTGATCGGCAGCGTCGAGGTGTTGGAGCCGAGCAGCGCGCCGGGCGCGAGGTGCGGCTCTATCTCCCGCCAGACCTGCTCCTTGACCTTCGGATCCTCAAACACCGCCTCAATCACCAGATCGGCCCCGGCCGCCGCCTGCGGCGAGTCGGCGGGGGTGATCAGCGCCAGCAGCTGGTCCGCCTGCTCCTGGGTTGAGCGCCCGCGCTCAACGGCCTTGGCCACGAGCTTCTCCGAGTACCCCCTGCCCCGCTGGGCGGCCTCCAGCGAGACGTCCTTGAGCACCACCTCGATCCCGGCCTTGGCGCAGACGTACGCGATCGCCGCGCCCATCATCCCGGCGCCGAGCACCACGACCTTGCGCGCGCGGTAGGTCTCGGTCTCGGCGGCGCGGCCACGGTCACCGCCCACGCGGTTCAGATCGAAGAAGAACGCCTGGATCATGTTCTTCGCGACCTGACCGGAGGCGAGGTTGACGAAGTACCGCGTCTCGATCTCCAGGGCGTTGTCAAAGTCGACCTGCGCGCCCTCCACGGCCGCTGCCATGATCGCCTTCGGCGCCGGCATGTTGGCGCCCTTGAGCTGCTTGCGCAGGTTCGCCGGGAAGGCCGGCAGGTTGGCGGCCAGCGAGGGTGTCGAGGGCGTGCCGCCGGGGATCTTGTACTTCCTGTCCGCGTCCCACGGCTGCTGGGTCGGCTCACCCGTGGCGACGCGCTCCGCGATCCAGCGCTTGGCGGCGGGGATCAGCTCATCAGCACCCGCCACCACCTCATCGACCAGGCCCAGCTCCCGCGCCTCGGCTGGACGCAGCCGCTTCTGCCCCTGCAGCAGCACGCCCATCAGGGCCGCGGCGATCCCGATCATCCGCACGGTGCGGGTCACGCCGCCGGCGCCGGGCAGCAGGCCGAGCGTCACCTCGGGGAAGCCGACCACGGCCCTGGGGTCGTCGACGATCACGCGGTGATGGGCCGCCAGCGCAATCTCCAGGCCGCCGCCCAGCGCGGCGCCGTTGATCGCCGCCACGACCGGGACGCCGAGCGTCTCGATCGTGCGCAGCTGAGCCTTGGCCTCGCGCAGGAACTCGCCGAACTCGGCAGCGTTCTCCGGGGTCACGCGCCGCAGCTCGTTGAGGTCGCCGCCGGCGAAGAAGGTCTTCTTGGCGGAGGTGATCACGATCCCCCTGATCGTGTCGCGCTCCTCCTGAAGCCGGGCGACGACCTCACGCATCGAGGCGACGTAGTCGCCGTTCATCGTGTTCGCCGACTGGTTGGGGTCGTCGAACGTGAGGACGACGACGTCCTCACGGTCGCGCTCCCAGCGGACGGTTGACTCACTCATCAGATCGCCTCCACGACGGTCGCGATTCCCATGCCGCCACCCACACAGAGGGTCGCCAGGCCGTAGCGCCCGCCGGTGCGGTGCAGCTCGTCGATCAGCGTGCCGAGGATCATCCCGCCGGTCGCGCCGAGCGGGTGCCCCATGGCGATTGCGCCGCCGTTGACGTTGACCCTCTCCATGTCAAGGTCCATGTCCTTGACGAAGCGCAGGACGACCGCGGCGAACGCCTCATTCATCTCGATCAGGTCGAGCTGGTCGACCGTGATGCCCGCCTTCTGCAGCGCCTTGCGACTGGCCGGCGCGGGCGCCGTCAGCATGATCGTCGGATCGGCGCCGGAGACGGCGGTGGCGAGGATCCGGGCACGCGGCGTGAGGCCCAGCTGCTCGCCGGCGCGCTCGTTGCCGATCGCCAGCAGGCAGGCGCCGTCGACGATCCCCGAGGAGTTGCCGGGCGTGTGGACGTGGTTGATCTTCTCGACCCAGTGGTACTTCTGCAGCGCCACCGCGTCGAAGCCGCCCATCTCTCCCATCATCGCGAAGGAGGGCTTGAGCCCGGCCAGCGTCTCAACGGTCGTCTCGGGGCGGATGAACTCATCGTGGTCGAGCACCACGTTGCAGTTGATGTCGAGCACCGGCACCACCGAATGCTTGAAGCGGCCCTCTGCCTGGGCGGTGGCCGCCCGCTGCTGGGAGCGCGCCGCATAGGCGTCAACGTCATCGCGGCTGAAGTCCTCGACCGTGGCGATCAGGTCGGCGCTGATCCCCTGGGGGATGAAAGAGGTGTCGTAGGCGGTCTCCGGGTCCATCGCCCAGGCGCCGCCGTCGGTGCCCATCGGCACGCGCGACATCGACTCCACGCCGCCTGCAAAGACCAGGTCCTCCCAGCCGGAGGCGACCTTCTGCGCGGCCACGTTGACGGCCTCCAGGCCGGAGGCGCAGAAGCGGTTGAGCTGCATCCCCGCGACCGTGTGCGGCAGGCCGGCCTTGATCGCGGCGGTCTTGGCAATGTCGGCGCCCTGATCGCCGACCGGCGTGACGCAGCCGAGCACCACGTCATCTACGTGGCTGGGGTCTAGCTCGGCGTTGCGGCTGAGCATCTCGTGCATCAGGCCGACGACGAGGTCCACCGGCTTGGTCGTGTGCAGCGACCCATTGGCCTTGCCGCGACCGCGCGGCGTGCGGATCGCGTCGAATACCAGGGCTTCAGTGGCTGGCATGTCTCTTGCTCCTTGGGAAAAGGCTCGTGCGGGGCAGCGCGTGATAACCGACACCCCTGTCGGATAATACTCGCAGGCGAGAATATGGTTGTGAAAGAGCGATGAGAACCGGCACCCCCAAAACGCGGATGCGTGGCGCCAAGCGGCGCGAGCTGATCGTCGAGGCGGCGCTTGGTGAGTTCGCCCAGCGCGGTTACGAGGCCGCGTCGATCGGCCGGATCGCGGGCGCGTCCGGGATCGCGCGGACCGTGCTCTACGACCACTTCGCCTCCAAGCTCGAACTGTTCGTGGAGATCCTGGAGCTCGAGCAGCGCACGCTGCTGCGCTACCTCGGGACGGCGCTGGGCTCGCCGGGCACCACCGAGGATCGCTGGCGCGCGACCTTCGACGCCTTCTTTGCGTTCGTGCAGGAGCAGCCGCTGGGCTGGAAGCTGCTGTTCCCCAACCACCCGCCGCTCGACCCCGAGGCGGCCGCCGAGTTCCGCCGGGTGCGCGCCGACTCCAACCGGATGCTCGCCGAGCTGCTGGCGGCGGACGCGCGGCGCGCCGGCCTGGAGCCGGAGTCGGTGCGAGCGCGCGCGCTGTTCGCGATCCACCGCGAGGCCCTGACCGCGGCCGCGCGGTGGTGGCAGGGCCATGTGGACGTCAGCCGTGCCGAGATGGTCGATTCTGCGATCGCGGCGCTGTGGACAGGGTTCGGCGGGCTGCAGCCGGGGCAGGACCAGCCCAGCGGCCCATCAGCCGGCCCGCCGGCCCGCTGACCGATCACGCCCGAGCGGGCTCAGAGCCCTGAGCCGTGAGCCCTCAGGCCCTCCACGTCGCGCACCACGATCCGCCTGCGCCGGGTCTCGATCAGGCCGAGCTCCCGCAGGGTCCGCAGCGCCCGCGCGGTCGACTCGCGTGAGGCCGCAGCCCACGAGGCTAGCTCCTCCTGGCTGATCGGCATCTCCACGGCGACGCTGCCGTCCGGCCCGGACTCCCCGAAGCGTTCGGCCAGCTCGAGCAGCCTGCTGGTCACGCGCGGCAGGCTCTCCGCGGCGGCGAACTCCAGTCGCCGCTGATCGGCGATGCGCAGGCGGCGCGCCACCAGCTCGAGCAGCGCCAGCGCGAGCTGGGGCTGGCGCGCCAGCAACGCCCGCAGCTCCCCCACGGCGACGCTGATGGCTTCCACCCGTTGGAGCGCGACGGCATCCGCGGAGCGCGTGGCGCCCTGGACCACGCCCACCTCCCCAAGCAGGTCACCGGGCCCGCAGAGCGAGAGGATCAGCTCATCACCGTCAGGCCCGCGCTTGCGGATCTTCACCAGCCCGTCGACGATCACCAGCGCGCTGCCGGCGCCGTCGCCCTCATGGAACAGGACCTCCCCCGAGCCCCATCGGCGCACGTGACCGGCGCCCAGCAGGGCCTCCCGTTCGGTGGCGGTGAGCGACGTCAGAAAGGTCGGCGGCGAAGTTGTCATATGACGTGGTTGCGGCCTGAGCGCAGACATATCTTCCTCTCATCGAGCAGCGCAGCGGGCGCCGCCACAGACAGCGAGCAGAGGTGATCCAGATGATCAAGACCACGAACATCCGCGTCGAGCTGATCACGCAGGGCGCCGGGCTTAGCAGGCGCGTGATCGGGCGGCGTGTGATCGGGCGGCGCGCGATCCGCGCGTAGGCCGGAGCTTCAAGGTTTGGCGAGCTGGTCCGGTCGGCCCAACTCGCCAAAGGGGGCGCTGGCAGGAGGCCGGCACCCAGGGGGAAGCGCGGGGCGAGCCGCCGGCGGGCCAGATGGCCGGCCGGCGGCTCAGCGCTGGCGCGGCCAGCGGCGCGGATGGCAGCTG
>JAJZDA010000203.1 GCA_021851525.1 Actinomycetes bacterium
CACGCGCGCCAGGTACTCGAGGTTCACCTGGTGCACGATGCCGGTGTCGGGCGGCACCACCTTGAAGTTGTCAAACGCCGTCTGGCCCCAGCGCAGGAACTGGTAGCGCTCCCTGTTGCGCTCGAACTCGAGCTCCGCGTTGCGCTGGAACGCCGACGGTGAACCGAACTCATCAACCTGGACGGAGTGGTCGATCACCAGCTCCGCCGGCACCAGCGGGTTGATCCTGGAGGGGTCCCCGCCCATCGCCCGCATCGCGTCGCGCATCGCCGCCAGGTCGACCACCGCCGGTACACCGGTGAAGTCCTGCATCACCACGCGCGCCGGGGTGAAGGCGATCTCGGTGCTCGGGTCGGCCTTGGCGTCCCACGATGCCAGCGCGGCGATGTCACCGGCACGGATCGCCTCGCCGTCCTCGTTGCGCAGCAGGTTCTCGAGCAGGATCTTCAGTGAGAAGGGCAGTCTCGCGACGTCGAACCGGGACTGCAGCGCGTCGATCCGGTAGATCTCGTAGCTGCGCCCGCCGACGTCGAGCGTGGCCCGCGCGCCAAAGCTGTTGGCTGACATGTCGTACTCCTCGGGTTCAGGTTCAGATTCAGGTTCAGGGGACTCCTGACTGAGACTCTAGTTAGTGTCTCGTTACGGTGCCCAAGACATCTGTCCTGCGTGAGCTCGGCCGTGAGCGCGTGGCTCACGTGACCAACATGGAGCTGTTCTTCGACCTCGTGTACGTGTTCGCGATGACGCAGCTCTCCGAGCACCTGTACGAGAGCCGCACGGTCACCGGCGCCCTGCAGACGACGGTGCTGTTCCTCGCCATCTGGTGGGCGTGGAACCAAACCGCCTGGGCCACCAACTGGGCTGACCCGGATCGCCTGCCGGTGGCGCTGCTGATGGCGGCGATGATGGTCCTGGGCCTGGTGATGTCGGCGGCGGTGCTCGAGGCCTTCAGCACCCGTGGGCTGACGTTCGCGCTGGCCTACCTGGGCATGCAGCTGCTCTGCGCCGCGTTCATGGTCTGGGCCTTCGGCCTGCGCGAGGCGATGGGTCGCAACTATGCGCAGCTGCTCGCCTGGTCGCTGATCGCCGGCGTCGCGTGGGTGGCCGGGGCGCTCACGCATGACGGCACGGCACGGCTCGGGCTCTGGGCGGTGGCCGTCGCCGTGGACCTCGCCGCTCCGCTGCACGGGTTCTGGCTGCCCGGGAGGCGGCCCACCCCCAGCGCCGACTGGACGCTCGCCGGCGGGCACATCGCGGAGCGCGGGCAGCTGGTGCTGATGGTGGCCTTCGGTGAGTCGATGCTGCGCATCGGCGGCAGCTTCGCGCAGGTGCACGGCACGGCCGGAGACGTCACGGCGCTGATCGTCGGCTTCCTGCTGATCTTCGCGCTGTGGTCAATTTACTTCCTGCACCACGCGCCGCAGGGGGCGCAGAGCATGGAGCAGCAGAGCCACGACACGGCGCGCCTGGGGCGCTTTGCCTACTCCTACGCCCACGCGGTGATGGTCGGGGCGGTGATCGTGGTGGCCGTCGCCATCCACCTGGCGGTGAGTGCCCCGCAGGCCGCTGTCGGCGTCGCGTTCGCGACCATCTGCGCCGGCGGCCCGGCGCTCTTCCTGGTCGGGATCGCGCTCTCCAAACGCTCGCTCGGGCACGGACGCCTGCGTCCGACGCTGGCGGCGGTGGTGGCGCTGGCCGTGATCGGTCCGCTGCTCTCGCTCACCAGCAGGCTGGGTGAGCTGGCGGCGGTCACGGTGCTCGCCGTGGCCGCGGCGGTCGCCGCGCAGCGTGAGCCCGAGGGGCAGCGCGTCGGCTCCGACACGACGTTCGCCGCGGCGGACGCCGGTCAGCGAGCGGGTGACTCCGGCAGCTGACGGCGGCGTCCCGCCGCCGCCTCACTCGGCCGCGCCCCCGCGGGGGCGCGGCGGTCGGCGCTACATGCCGACCGGATGGCGCACGACGAAGCCCGAGAACTCGCCGCCGCCCTGTGACCAGCGCGTGCCGATCTCCGCCAGCGCGACCGTGTCAAAGCGCCAGCCCGCGATCTGCATCCAGACGTGTGTGGAGTTGGCGTAGATCGTGACCCACTGGCCGGGGCCGGGAGCGCCGTAGCTCTCGAACTGCCCGGAGACCTCGGGGCTCGAGAGCAGGCCCGCGGCCGCGAGCACGAAGCTCACCGAGCCGGAGCAGTCATAGCCCAGCGCGTGGAACGATGCGTGCCCGCCGCCCCAGATGTAGGGCAGCGTGGCGATCGCGTTGCCCGCGGCGATCATCTCCTTGACCGCCAGTGGCGCGTTCGCGGGCGGTGTCACCTGAGCGCCGGTGTTGATCGCGATGCCGCCGACCTGCTGGTTGACCTGGGTCGCGGTCTGGGCCGCCTTCGCGGCGGCCGCGGCCTCCAGCTGGTTGAGCCTGTGCTGCAGGGCCTGGGTCTGGCTCTGGACCTGCGCCAGCCGCGAGCGCTTGCCGTTGCGCGCCTGCTGCTCATTGATCTGCTGCTGCAGCAGCGCGCCCTCGATGGCCGCCTGCTGGTTGCGCTGGCTGACGATGTTGTTGGTGAGGGTCTGATCCTGCTGCTCGAGGTTGCCGAGCTTGACGGTCTCCGCCATCACCTGCGCGCGCTGCGTCTTGGTGAACGCGACGATCTGCCGGTCCTGGCTCTGCGCGTCCTTGAGGTAGTTGACCTGGTCCAGCAGGCTGGTGAAGCCGTTCGAGGAGAGGATCACGTCCACCAGGTTCGGTGAGCCGTTCTCGTACTGGGCGCGGAGGTTCGCGGCCAGCGCCTCCGAGGCGACCTTCAGGCGGTGCTCGAGCGCCAGCACCTGATCACGCGCCTCCATCAGCTGCACCTGCACGTTCTTGAGGTTGGCGACGCTGGTGTCCAGGCGGTAGTTGATCTGGTTCAGCTGCGCGGTCGCGGCCGCGACCCCGTTCTGGGTCTTGGCGATCTGCGCGGTCTCCGCGTTGATCTGGCTCTGGAGCGTCTGCGCGAAGGACTTGTTGGCGTTGATCTGGCTGGAGATGTCGGCCGAGCTGGCCGGCGCCTGGGTGGCGGCGCCAACCGTGCAGGCACAGGCCGCGAGCAGACTGAGGCGCTTGATGTGGCGGGAAACGGGCATCAATCGGGTTCTGGCAAGGGTGCGTCGCTACGACGGTGAATGGGTTGCTTTCCGTCGCATCCGGAGCGCCTCGGGCGGCGCGGTCGCACTACCTTAGCGGCATCCGGCTCCTCGGGTATTGCGTTCGAGAAGCTTGCAACGCTTCCTGCAAAGCAGCCTAAATTTCGGCGTACCCGGCGTTGAACCGGTGCTGCGGGGCGGGCCTGCGAGCCTCAGCCCGGGTCTCAGGCGTCCTGGCGCTTGCGCGCCCGTGCGGCCTTCACGCGCGCCGTCTGCTCCAGCACCGTCTTGCGCAGCCGCACGTTCAGCGGCGTCACCTCGACCGACTCATCCTCACGCAGGAACTCCAGCGCCTGATCGAGGGAGAGCTCGCGCTTGGGCACCAGGCGGACCAGTTCATCCGCGGTTGAGGAGCGCATGTTGGTCAGGTGCTTCTCCTTGACCGCGTTGACGTCGAGGTCCTCAGAGCGAGAGTTCTCGCCCACCACCATGCCCTCGTAGACCTCCTCACCGGGGCCCACGAACAGCGTGCCGCGCTCCTGCAGGTTGAACAGCGCAAAGGCCGCCACCTTGCCCCGCCGATCGGCCACCAGCGAGCCGGTGGCGCGCGTGCGGATCTCACCCTGCCACGGCTCCCAGCGATCAAACACGTGGTGCACCAGGCCGGTGCCGCGCGTCTCCGTGAGGAACTCCGTGCGGAACCCGATCAGCCCGCGCGCGGGGATGATGTACTCCATCCGCACCCAGCCGGTGCCGTGGTTGATCATCTGCTCCATGCGGCCCTTGCGCAGCGCCAGCATCTGCGTGATCACGCCGACGTACTCCTCGGGCGTGTCGACGCTCATCCGCTCCATCGGCTCGTGCAGCTTGCCGGAGATCTCGCGCGTGACCACCTGGGGCTTGCCGACCGTCAGCTCGAAGCCCTCGCGGCGCATCACCTCGACCAGCACCGCCAGCGCCATCTCACCGCGACCCTGAACCTCCCAGACGTCGGGTCGCTCGGTGGCGTTGACGCGCAGGGAGACGTTGCCGACCAGCTCCCGCTCGAGCCGCGCCTTGACCTGGGAGGCCGTCAGCTTGTCGCCCTCCTGGCCGGCCAGCGGTGAGTCGTTGGTGCCGATCGTCACCGACAGCGAGGGCTCATCGACGGTGATCACCGGCAGCGGGCGCGGGTTCTCCGGGTCAGAGAGGGTGTCCCCGATCATGATCTCCGGGATTCCGGCCACGGCGATGATGTCGCCGGCGCGCGCCTCATCGGCCGGCACGCGCTCCAGCGCCTCGGTCAGGTAGAGCTCGGTCACCTTGACGCGCTCAACGCTGCCGTCGCCGCGGCACCAGGCGACGTTCTCACCCTTGCGGATCGTGCCCTGGTGCACGCGGCAGATCGCGATCCGCCCCACGTAGGGCGAGGCATCGAGGTTGGTGACGTGCGCCTGCAGCACGTGGCCCTCCTCAAACGAGGGCGCGGGGATGTGCGAGACGAGCAGGTCCTGCAGCGGCTTCAGATCGGTGCCGGGCACGTCGGGGTCGAGCGTCGCGGTGCCGGCCTTGGCGTTGGTGTAGACGATCGGGAAGTCGATCTGCTCCTCGTCGGCGTCGAGGTCCAGGAACAGCTCGTAGACCTCATCGATCACCTCCTTGATGCGCGCATCCGGGCGGTCGATCTTGTTGATCACGAGGATCACCGGCAGCCGCGCGCCCAGCGCCTTGCGCAGCACGAAGCGCGTCTGCGGCAGCGGGCCCTCGGAGGCGTCGACCAGCAGCAGCACGCCGTCGACCATCGTCAGCCCGCGCTCGACCTCACCGCCAAAGTCGGCGTGGCCGGGGGTGTCGATGATGTTGAAGGTCACCTCGCCGTAGCGCACGGCGGTGTTCTTGGCCAGGATCGTGATGCCCTTCTCACGCTCCAGGTCCATCGAGTCCATCACCCGGTCGGCCACGTCCTGGTTGGCGCGGAACGCGCCGGACTGCCACAGCAGCGCGTCGACGAGCGTGGTCTTGCCGTGATCGACGTGGGCGACGATCGCGAGGTTGCGGATGTCTGATCTGGTGGCCATGTCGGCCAGCACTGTAGAGCGTAGGTGCGGTGGACCCGTTGATCGGCGCCACAAAACCGGTTGACCGCGGCGTCGGCAACGTGCGCCCCGCCCCGCGGCGGCCCCGCCTCGCCCCGCCCCGCCCCGCCCTGCC
>JAJZDA010000204.1 GCA_021851525.1 Actinomycetes bacterium
TGGGCATCCGTGTGCGCACGCGGCTAGCCTGCCCGGCGTGCTGATTCTGCTTCCCCCCTCCCAGGGCAAGGCCTCGCCTGCGCGCGGCCGCCGCCTGGGGCTCACCACGCTCGCCTACCCGAGGCTGCGAGAGCCACGTGAGCGCCTGATCGACGCGCTGGACCCGGGGCTGCGCAGCGCGCCCGCGGTGGCTGCCGCGGAGCTCTACACCGGCGTGCTGTTCACAGCGCTGGGGTTGGCCGACCTGCCGTGGGATCAGGTGCTGATCGCGAGCGCGCTGTGGGGCGTGGTGCGGCCGGGCGACAGGATCCCCGCGTACCGGCTTGACATGGGCGTGAAGTTGCCCGGGATCGGCGGGCTGGCCGCGTATTGGCGCGAGCCGCTGCGCGCGGCGCTGCCCGACAGGGGCCTGATCGTGGACATGCGCTCCGGCTCATACGCCGCCGCCTGGCAGCCGCGCCGCGCCACCCACCTCGCGGTGCGCGCCTTCAGCGAGGCGCCCGACGGGACGCGCACCGTGATCACGCACATGGCCAAGCGCGTGCGCGGTGAACTCGCCCGCCTGCTGCTGCTGGCGGGCGGTGCGCAGCGGCCGGAGGAGGTCGCGGAGATCGCCGCCGCGGCCGGCATGCGCGTCGAGCTCTCAGCCGGGCTGCTCGACGTGATCGAATGAGTGCCGCCGGCGGCGGTCTCAGCCGGCCAGACCGGTGATGGCGCTGACCGCCAACTGATCCGCGCGCTCATTGAGCGCATGCCCGACGTGGCCCTTGACCCAGTGCCAGCGGACCTGCTCATGCAGCCCCGCCGCGGCCTCCAGGGCCACCCAGATCTCCTGGTTCTTGACCGGGTCACCGGAGGCGGTGCGCCAGCCCTTGCGCTTCCACCCGGCCAGCCACGAGGTCATGCCGTCGTGCAGGTAGCGAGAGTCCGTGACCACGCAGACGCGCGATCCGTCGGGGACCGCCCGCAAGCCCTCCAGCGCAGCGGTCATCTCCATCACGTTGTTGGTGGTCAGCGGCAGGCCACCGCTGCGCTCCTCAATCACGCCGTCCTCCCAGCAGAGCACGGCCGCCCAGCCGCCCGGCCCCGGGTTGCGCTGACAGGCGCCGTCGGTCCAGACGAGCACCTCACCCGGCGCCGCCTCGGGCAGCTTTCCAGGAAGCGAACGTGATCGCCGGCGCGGGTCAGGACTCATCGCTCACAAGTCAACCAGCCACTGCACCCGGAAGCCCCCAGGGGGCGTGGCGCGGCCGCAGGCCCTCCCCGCCGCGCCGGCCCACACCCCGCGCCACAGCGGCCCGCGCCCCACGCCACACGGCCCACACCCCACGCCACAGCGGCCCGCGCCCCACGCCACACGGCCCACACCCCACGCCACAGCGGCCCGCGCCCGGTCCCGTATAGTGGCTAAGCCACTATCGCGTTTGATCGATGTCCGAGCTCGACCCCACAGCAATCGCCCGCCTCGCCGACACGATCCGGCTGCGCGCGCTGCGCATGGTCGCGCCGCACGGCTTCGGCTACCTGGGCCAGGCGCTCTCCTCGGCCGAGATCTTCGCCACGCTCTACGGCTGCCACTACCGGCCGGAGCGCGATGACATCGTGATCTCGCCCGGGCACTACATCATCAGCGCCTTTGCCGCCGCCCCTGAGCTGGAGCTGCTCGACGAGCGCGAGCTGAGCAGCTACGGCTTCGACGACTCCCAGCTGGAGGCGATCGGCACCGAACGCTCGCCGAGCGTCGACCTGACCGGCGGCTCGCTGGGCATGGGCCTCTCGGGCGCCGTCGGCTTCGCGCTGGCCAACCGCCTGCTGGGGCGCCATCAGGCCCGGGTGTTCGCGCTGCTCAGCGACGGCGAGCTCGAGGAGGGTCAGGTCTGGGAGGCCGCGATGTTCGCCGCGCACAACCGGCTCAGCTCGCTGACGGTGCTGCTGGACGCCAACGACTCACAGGTTGACGGGCCCGTCTCGTCGATCACGACGCTCGAGCCGATCGCCGCCAAGTGGGAGGCCTTCGGCTGGTTCGCACGTGACGTCGACGGGCACGACGTCAGCGCCATCGACGGGGCGCTGAGCCAGGCGCTCGAGGCACCGCAGCCCGGCGTGGTGATCTGCCGCACCTCCACCCGGCAGGGACTCTCGGTGCTGCCGGCCGAGGCCGACGGTCACTTCATCACGCTCTCCCCCGAGCTGACAGCGGCCGCGGCCGCTGAACTGGAGGCGAGACTTGCATAGCGCCCCGTACGCAACCGTGCTCAAGCCCTACGGGCGAGCGCTGCTGGCGCTCGCCCGGGAGCGGGAGGAGATCCTCTGCCTGAGCGGCGATCTCACGCGCCAGACGGAGATCGACCTCTTTGCCAGCGAACTGCCGCAACGCTTCATCCACGCCGGGATGGCGGAGGCCAACATGCTCAGCATGGCCGGCGCGCTGGCCCGCCGCGGCTTTCAGCCGTTCGTGCACACCTTCGGCGTGTTCGCGACGCGGCGGCCGCTGGATCAGATAGTCAACTCCGTGGCCTACCCCAACCTGCCGGTGCGGATCGTCGGCTTCATGCCCGGCGTCTCCAGCCCCGGCGGCCCGAGCCATCAGGCCATCGAGGACGTGGCGCTGATGCGCGCGATCCCGAACATGACGGTCGTGGACCTGGCCGACGCCACCCAGATCAGCACGGCGCTGCCGGTGATTGCGGAGCTGCCCGGCCCCGTCTACCTGCGCCTCAAGCGCGGAGAGATCCCGGTGATCTTCGAGGACGGCCACGAGTTCACGCTCAACCGGGCGGAGCTGCTGATCGACGGTGGCGACGTGGCACTGGTGGCCAACGGGATGATGCTGGCGGCGGCGCTCGCGGCCGCCGCGACCCTCACCGCAGCCGGGGTCAGCGCCGCGGTCCTCAACGTGCCGGTGATCAAGCCGCTGGACAGCGCCACGATCGCCGCGCTCGCGGGCCGCGTGCGCGCGATCGTGACCGCGGAGAACCACACGATCGTCGGCGGCCTGGGCTCAGCCGTGGCCGAGACGCTGGCGGAGGCCGGGATCGGCTGCCGGCTGGCACGCATCGGCCTCCGCGACACGTTCGCGCAGGGAGCCCGGACCGCGCCACCGCTGTTCAGGAGGTACGGCCTGCGCAGCCAGGACATCGTCGACGCGGCGTGGAGCCTGAGCGGCCGGTCGGGAGAGTCGCCGCGCGTGCCGGAGACCGATGTCACCGAGGGCGAGTACGCCCCGGTCTGAAACCCACGCCGGAGGATCGCACCGAGCATGCAGCGCGAACAGTTGAACTCGCCCACGGTGGGCTGGCTGGGCACCGGCCGGATGGGCGCGGCAATGGCCGGAAGGCTGATTGACGCGGGTGTGGCGGTGACCGTCTGGAACCGCACGGCCGCCAAGACCGAGCCGCTGCGCGGGCGCGGCGCCACGGTCGCCTCAGCGCTCGGTGAGCTCGGCGGCTGCGAGGTCGTGTTCACGATGGTCTCAACCCCTTCAGATCTCGAGCAGGTGCTGGTCGGCGACGGGGGCCTGCTGACGGCCCGGCCACACCCGGCGATCATCGTCGACTGCTCAACGGTTGACCCCCAGACCTCCGCCCGGGTGCGGGCCGAGGTGAACGCCACCGGGGCACAGTTCCTGGCCGCTCCGATCAGCGGCAACCCGCACGTGGTGGCCGGCGGTGAGGCGGTGCTGGTCAGCTCCGGACCGCGGGTTACCTACGACCGCACGCGAGCGCTGCTGGAGACGATCGCACGCGTGGCGATCTACGCCGGCGATGGCGAGCAGGCCCGGGTGGTGAAGATCTGCCACAACCTCTACCTCGGGATGCTGGCGCAGTCACTCAGCGAGGTGACGGTGCTGGCGGAGAAGTCGGGGGTGGACCGTGCAGCGTTCCTGGAGTTCCTCAACAGCACCGTGCTGGCCACCGAATGGGTGCGCAGGCGCACACCTGACATGCTCGCACTGGACTGGACGCCGACGTTCACAACGGAGCTGCTGCGCAAGGACTTTGACCTGGGGCTGGCGGCAGCCCGCCAGCAGGAGGTGACGATGCCGCTGGCCGCTGGTGTGATGCAGATCCTGCAGTCCGCCATCGGCCACGGCTACAGGGACGCTGACTTCCTCTCACTGTTCGAGCTGGAGGCGACCCTCAGCGGCCTGCACCTGGCGCCCACAGACCCCGACACGCAGCCCGAGTGACAGCCTCAGCCTCAACCTGAGCCTGATTGAGGCAGAGGACGCCCCGGCCGCCGGGAAGGAGCCCCGGCAACCGTGGCATCGGGCCTCCGCTGACAGCACGACACCCCCCACCCGCCCCGGGTGGCACACGACCGGAAAGGCCAACCGCCATGTCACTGCAGGACTTCCTCCCCACCCCGAAGTTCGAGGAGTACAGCCGGCTCTTCAGCGACTTCTTCACGATGACACGCCGTGATGACGGCGTGCTGCTGGTCAAGGCCCACACCCGGGGCGGTCCGATCCAGCTCAACGTCCAGAACCATCGCGCGCTCGGGCAGATGCTCAAGACGGTCGGCGCCGACCCTGAGAATGAGCTGCTGATCCTCACCGGCACCGGTGAGGAGTTCATGATGGACTCCGACCCGGAGGGCTTCCGGCTCGAGGAGGAGGACCTCGAGCACTGGGCCTATGAGTACGCGTACAAGGATGGCCGGATCAACGTCAGCGCGCTGGTCAATGACCTGGAGATCCCCACCATCGGGCTGATGAACGGACCGGGCTTCCACACTGAGATAGTCACGATGTGTGACATCACGCTGGCTGCCGAGCACGCGGTGCTGTTCGACCTGCACTATGACATCGGCTCGGTTCCAGCCGACGGCATCCACAACGCCTTCCAGGAGCTACTGGGCACCAAGCGCGCCGCGTACGCGCTGCTCACAGGCGAGGCGATCGACGCTCAGCGCGCGCTCGAATACGGACTGGTCAACGAGGTGGTCCCGGCCGAGCGGCTGATCGAACGTGCCTTCCAGATCGCCGACCACATCATGTCGCAGCCGCGCACCGTGCGGCGGCTCACCACCCAGATCGTGCGCCGCCCCTGGAAGCGGCGGATCATGGAGGATCTGGACGGCGGTTTCGGGATCCAGATGTTCGGCCACGTCGCCAGCCGCCACACGATCCACGGTCGCTCGCACATCCGCTCTACCGTTGACTACGCACGTGAAGGACGCAGGAACAACTTTGACGACGCTCCGCCGCACACGCCGCTGCCGGGCGACAGCTGAGCTCGCGCCGCGGGCGCGTGCACGGCGCTGCCCGG
>JAJZDA010000205.1 GCA_021851525.1 Actinomycetes bacterium
ACGGTGTTCGGCCGGCCGCGCCGCCCGAGGCCGACCCGGCGGGCCGCTCACGGCGTTCGGCCGGCTGGGCGCGCAGGGCCCCGCGGCCCATGGTCAGGATGCAACGCGGCGCTCAAGATCTGAAGATCGCTAAAGATCGCCGCGCATTGCCCGATGTATGGGGCGATGGCCGAGCTGACCGGAACGCCCGCGACCGCGGTGCGCCCGCAGGCGGCGCTGTTCGAGCCGGCGCCGATCACCGCCGACCGCATCGGGCTCGGATTGGGTTACGTGCTGGCCGCGGCGCTCGCCGCGCTGATGCTGCCCGGCGGGCACGGGTTCTCGCCACTGGCCCCCGCGGCGATCGTGCTGCTCGTGTTGGGAGGCACTATCTACCTGCGCCAGACCGGCGGCTGGGTCAGCTGCACCCAGGCGGCCTTCGTGTTCCTGGTGTTCGCTGCTCCGCTGAACCTCGTGCCGCTGGTGGCGCTTGCCTGCATGGCCGCCAGCATGCCGACCGCGGAGCGCCGGCCGCTCGAGCGCATGCTGCGAGCCAGCTACAACTGCTGGTGGGCCCTGCCGCCCTGCGCGCTGCTGGCCTGGCTGGCCCCGGGCGCCGCCAGCTGGAGCCACTGGCCCGCCTACGTGGCGGCCTTCGGCGGCGGGTTCCTGGGATATGAGCTGCTCTTCGTCCTGCGCCACCGCCTCTGCGGTGAGCACTACGTGGCCTCCGAGTACCTCAACGCGCTGGCGATGGACGCCTGCCTGACCCCGGTCGGGCTGGCGGCCGCCGTGCAGCTGCACGGCGCCCCCGGCGGGGCGCTGGCGACGATGGCCGGGCTCACCGGCCTGCTGGCGGTCGCCGGGCGGGAGCACCGCCAGCGCTGGACGCAGACCGAGCTGGCGCTGCGGGACCCGCTCACCGGGCTGGCCAACCGGGCGCTGTTTGACGAGACGCTGCGCGCCTGCGAGTCGCGCTGCGCCCGCGCCGGCCACGACGCGGTGCTGCTGCTGGTGGACCTCGACGACTTCAAGCACGTCAACGACACGCTCGGCCACAGCGCCGGGGATCAGGTGCTGCGCACGTTCGCCGACAGCATGCGCGCGGTCACGCGCAGCGTCGACGTGCCGGCGCGGCTGGGCGGTGATGAGTTCGCGGTGATCCTCGCCGAGCCCACCGACCTGGCGGCGGCGGCGCGCGTGGCGCAGGCGCTGCACGGAGCGCTGAGCGCTCCGATCACGCTCGCCGACGCTCAGCGGATCGAGGTCAGCTTCTCCGTCGGCACGGCCCTCTTTGGCGCCGCGCGCAGCGCGCAGGACGCGCTGGTCGTGGCTGACTCCGACCTCTATGTGAACAAGCGCAGCCGCAAGCCACCGCAGGCGCGCCCCGTGGCCACGAGCATCTGAGCCGTGATCCCGGCCCCCGCCTCAGCCGAGCTGCTCCACGGCGAGCGTGAAGCTCGCCGTGAACCGCTCGCCGGGATCCACCCAACGCAGCCCCGCGCCGCTGATCAGCGCGTTGGTCGGGGCGGTCATCGGCTCAAAGCAGATGAAGTCGGCGGCGTCCGGCGTGTAGATCTGAGCCGCCGGATAGGCGGCATCCTGGGTCAGCGTGATGCGTCGTCGCGCGTCGGCCAGCGAGAAGCTCCACGGAGGCTCCCCCGTGAGCCGGTCATAGCCGGTGTCGAACGTGCGCTGAGCGAGCGGGCCGTCGAGCTCGCCCGGGGCGAGCTGCGCCGTGCTCCCCGACGGGATCATGCGCTCGTCGATCAGGACCTCACGGGCGACGGGGATCTGCAGGTCCCAGCCGGCGCGCTCTGAGCCCGGCAGCGTCAGGTAGGGGTGAAAGCCGAAGGAGACCGGAACCCGGCGCTGCTCGCCGGCGACCAGCGTCAGCTCGATCACCAGCCGGCTCTCATCGATCGTGGCGGCGTAGCGCAGCCGGTGCGCGAACGGGAACGCCGCCATGTACTGCGGCACGGCACCGAAGTCGAGCTCGGCGGTCAGCGTGTGACGGTCGGCGTCGAGCACCTGCCAGTGTGGGCTGGCTGCCAGCAGGCCGTGGATGGCCGTGCCCGTCGCGCCGTCGCGGTGCGTGATCTCAGACTCCGGATCGAGTCTCACGCGCTCCCCGTCCAGCTCGAACTCCCAGGCGCTCAGGCGGTTGGCCCACGGGTGCAGCAGCGGGTTGGCGTAGGTCGCGCCGTGCTGCGCGTAGGCGGCCAGGCCATGGCCCTGGTGCAGGCACTCCTCGCCGCGGTGGCGCAGTGAGCAGTGGATCATCCCGAGCTCCGGCACGAAGCTCGCCTCCAGCTCGTTGTCCGGCCCGCTGATCGTGATCTCGTATGACATGACTCGGTCTCCCCTACGCTAGCCGGTGTTGCGCAATCCGCTGGCGATCCCGTTGATCGCCAGCAGGCTGATGCGCGCGAGCTCCGCATCGGCGTCACCCTCACGGCGGCGCCGGCGCAGCAGCTCTATCTGGATGAAGGACAGCGGATCCACGTAAGGGTTGCGCCGGTCGATCGAGGCCTGCAACACCGGTTGCGCGTCGAGCAGGCGAAAGCCGCCGCGCACGGCGACCAGCTCCTGACGGGTGAGCTCGAACTCCTCGTGCAGCAGACCCCAGATGCGGTCCCGCGCCTCGCGCTGATCCCAGAGCTGCACGTAGCGGCGCGCGATCCCCATGTCAGCCTTCCCGCAACCCATCTCCGCGTTGGAGATCAGCGCCTGGAAGAACGGCCAGGCCTCCGTCATCTCACGCAGCGTCTGCAGGCCGTGGCGCTCGCGCGCCTGCGCCAGCGCGGTCCCCAGCCCGAGCCATGCGGGCAGCACGATCCGCGCCTGCGTCCAGGAGAAGACCCATGGGATGGCGCGCAGCTCATCGATCCCGCCGGCCGCCTGGCGGCGCGCCGGGCGCGAACCGAGCCGCAGGCGCGAGACCTCCTGGACCGGGGTGACGTTGAGGAAGAACTCCACAAAGTCAGGGTCCTCGTGCACCACCGCGCGGTAGACGCGCTCGGCGCTCTGCGCCATCTCCTCCAGCACCTGCTCATGGAAGGCGATGCGCGCGTCGGCCTCGCGGTCCTCGACCGGCGCCGTGGCCGCGAGCGTCGCGCTGGTGGTCAGCTCGAGCTCCCGGTGGGCGATCTCCCGCACCGTGTACTTGGCGGTCAGCACCTCCCCCTGCTCAGTCATCTTCAGGCGGCCCTCGACGGTGCCAGGCGGCAGCGACAGGATCGCGTCGTTGGTGGGACCGCCGCCGCGCCCCACCGCGCCGCCGCGACCGTGGAAGAAGATCCAGCTGACCCCATGGCGCCGGCAGGTCTGCGCGACCCGGCTCTGGGCCCGGTAGGTGCCCCAGCCCGAGGCGACGTAGCCGACATCCTTGTTTGAGTCCGAGTAACCGACCATCACCTCCTGGTGGTCGCCGACGGCGCGCAGGGCCTCGCGGTAGACGCGCGTCTCAAACAGCTTCTCCAGGGTCTGCGCCGCCGCCGCCAGCGAGGCGCCGGCCTCAAACAGCGGCACGATCCGCAGCTGCGCCTCATGCCCGCCGGCGCGCGTGAGGCTCGCCTCCTTCATCAGCAGCAGCACCTCGAGCACGTCGGAGGGCCGCTCCGTGCCGGAGATCACGTAGGCGTCAATCGCGCCGCCGTGCTCACCGTCAAGCACCCGCTTGATCATCCTGAAGGTCTCGATCGCCTCCTGCGTGGGCTCGCTGAAGCGCGAGATGTCAGCCGGGATCAGCGGCCGCCGCTCACCGATGTGGTGGGCCAGCAGCGCGGCGCGGTCAGGCTCCGCGAGGCTCGTGTAGCCGGGCGCGATCTCCAGTGAGCTGAAGACCTCCTGCAGCGCCGCGCGGTGAAACCTGACGTGCTGGCGCACGTCGAGCTTGGCGAAGTGAAAACCGAAGACCTGCACCTGGCGGATCAGGTCGTGCAGGTCACCGGCGGCGCTGAACGCGCCGCCGTCATCACGCAGCGCGCGCTCAATCACCAGCAGGTCATCCAGCAGCTGCTGGGACCGTGCGTAGCCGGCGCCACCGCCGGCGCTGGTCGCGCGCACCCGCTCGCGCAGGAACGTCAGCGCTCGCCGGTAGGGCTCCTCCGGGTTGAGCGCCTGGATCTGCTCGGAGAGCGCCGGGAAGTGCAGCTCACCGAAGTCAAGGATCCGCTGCAGCGCCGGCACCGGGCCGGTGATGCGCTCCGAGAACGAGAGCCGCCCGGCGATCGTCTCCAGGCGCGTCTCGAGAAAGCGCAGGCAGTGCTCGCGCAGCAGCGCGAGCGTGGCTACCGTCGTCTGCGGGGTTACGAACGGATTCCCGTCGCGGTCCCCGCCGATCCAGGAGCCGAACCGCAGGATCGGCGGTGTCGGGATCTCCTCGCCGGGGAAGTGCCGGCGCAGCGAGCGCTCGAGGTCGCGGTAGACGCGCGGGACGACGTCCGCGAGCGTGCTGGTGAAGTGCACCAGGCCGCCGCGCACCTCATCGAGCACGGTCGGTGAGATCGCGCGCAGCTCATCTGAGCCCCACAGCTCCTGGACGGTCGCGCGGATCCGCTCACGGGCGTCCTCCAGCTCGTGCCCGAGGCGGTCATCGAGCGCCCGCAGCTCATCGAAGACGCGAGCCTGCTTGTCGATCGTGGTGCGCCGCCGCGCCTCGGTCGGGTGCGCGGTCATCACCAGGCGGATCTCCGACTGCGCCAGCAGCGCGCTGACCTGCTGAGCGCTGAGCCCGCCCCGCGCCAGCTGGTCGATCGCTTGGTCCACCGAGCCGCTGCGCGGCCCCGGGGCCTCGCGCTGCGCGCGGGCCCGGATGCGGCGCACACGCTCGTTGTCCTCGGCCAGGTTGATCAGCTGAAACCAGCGTGTGAGCGAGCGCACCAGCAGCTCGATCTGCCCCAGGTCAAGCTCGGCGATGAGCTGCTCCAGCTCGTCGCCGGCTGCCACCTCACCCTGGCGGGCGCGCGTGGCCAGCTCAACGGTGCGCGTGCGCAGCGCCAGGATCTGTGCCGCGCCGGCCGCCTCGCAGACCTCGTCGAGGATCGTGCCGAGCAGTTGCAGGTCGGCATCGAAGTCACGCAGCGCGCTCAACGGGCTACTGGTTCCCCACCGCTTCGGCGGTCTCACGCTCCAGGTCAACCGGCACACCATCGCCGGCGCCTGCGGAAGCTGGGACGTGTCCGATGGCGAACTCCATGCCCGAAGAATTTCACAGCCGCGCCTTTGGGGTCGCCACACGGTGCCGGGGCCGCCCGCCGGGGCCGCCCGCCGGGGCCGCCCGCG
>JAJZDA010000206.1 GCA_021851525.1 Actinomycetes bacterium
GGGCGTGCACACCGGTGACAGCGTCTGCGTGGCGCCGCAGCAAACGCTCCCCGACCATCTCTACCAGCAGCTGCGCGACCAGGCGATCACGGTGATCCGCGCGATCGGTGTGGAGACCGGCGGCTCGAACGTGCAGTTCGCCGTGAACCCCGAGACCGAGGAGATCATCGTCATCGAGATGAACCCGCGCGTCTCCCGCTCCAGCGCGCTGGCGTCGAAGGCGACCGGGTTTCCGATCGCGAAGATCGCCGCGCGCCTGGCGGTCGGCTACACGCTGCAGGAGATCACCAACGACATCACCAGGGCGACGCCGGCCAGCTTCGAGCCGGCGATCGACTACTGCGTGGTGAAGTGGCCGCGGTTTGCGTTCGAGAAGTTCCCGGGCGCGCGCCAGGAGCTGACCACGCACATGAAGTCGGTAGGTGAGGCGATGGCGATCGGGCGCACCTTCAAGCAGGCCTTCGCCAAGGCGCTGCGCTCACGTGAGCTCGATTCCCGTCCGGAGTTCCCGGAGCGCCTGGAGGAGCTGATGGAGCTCACCGCGATCCCCGGAGCGGAGCGGTTTGACTTCGTGCTGGAGGCGCTGCGCCGTGGCGTCACGGTCGCCGAGCTGAACGCGCGCACCAGCATCGAGCCCTGGTTCCTGCATGAGCTGGCCGAGCTGGTGGCCGATCCGCAGGCGCCGTTCGCCGGTGAGCGCACTTACAAGTCGGTCGACACCTGCGCGGCGGAGTTCGCCGCCCAGACCCCGTACTACTACTCGGCCTGGGAGCGGGCGGCGCCCGGCAACGCTGAGCAGGGCGCCGGTCAGCGGACCGGCGCCGGCGCCCAGGCGGGTGCGGAGTCGGAGGTCCGCCGCGGGGAGCGCGAGAGCGTGGTGATCCTCGGCTCCGGGCCCAACCGCATCGGTCAGGGGATCGAGTTCGACTACTGCTGCGTGCACGCTGCGCAGACGGTGCGGGAATCCGGGCGCGACGCGGTGATGGTCAACTGCAACCCGGAGACCGTCTCGACCGACTACGACACCTCGGATCGGCTGTACTTCGAGCCGCTCACGCTGGAGGACGTGCTCGGGGTCTGCGCGATCGAGCAGCCGGCCGGGGTGATCGTGCAGTTCGGCGGGCAGACGCCGCTGAAGCTGGCGGCCGGGCTGCGCGCCGCCGGGGTCCCGATCCTCGGCACCTCGACCGACGCGATCGACCTGGCGGAGGATCGTGCGCGGTTCGGGCCGCTGCTCGATGAGCTCGGCTACAAGGCGCCGCCCTACGCCTCCGCACACTCTCCGGAGGAGGCGCTCGAGCGGGCGCCGGAGGTTGGCTTCCCGCTGCTGGTGCGTCCCAGCTACGTGCTCGGTGGGCGCGCGATGGAGATCGTGTACAGCGTCGAGGGGTTGCGCGACTACCTTGCGCGGGTCGGTGTGATCGGGGCCGCGGGGGTGGCCGACCAGAGCCCGACGATCTACCTGGACCGTTTCCTGGAGGACTCTGTGGAGGTGGATGTCGACGCGCTGTGTGACGGCGAGGACGTCTGGATCGCGGGGATCATGCAGCACGTCGAGGAGGCCGGGATCCACTCCGGTGACTCGGCCTGCGTGCTGCCGCCGCACTCGCTCGGGGAGGAGATGCTGGCGCAGATCCGAGAGCAGGCGAGCGGGATCGCGCGGGCACTGGGCGTCGTGGGGCTGCTCAACGTGCAGTTCGCGATCCACGGGACCGAGGGCCTGCACGTGATCGAGGCCAACCCGCGCGCGTCGCGCACGGTGCCGTTCGTCTCCAAGGCGATCGGGCTGCCGGTGGCGAAGCTCGCATGCAGGCTGATGCTCGGTGAGAAGCTGGCTGACCTGAAGCTCCCTGAGGACCCTGTGGGGCACCACGTGTGCGTCAAGGAAGCGGTCCTGCCCTTCGACCGGTTCGCCGGCTCGGATGTCCTCCTGGGGCCGGAGATGCGCTCCACGGGGGAGGTGATGGGCATCGCCCGGGACTTCCCGACGGCTTTCGCCAAGGCGCAGGCCGCCGCCGGCGCGCGGTTGCCCTCGGCCGGAACCGTGTTCATCACCGTGGCCGACCGTGACAAGTCGGCGGCCACCGGGATCGCGATCCAGTTGCACGACCTTGGGTTCGAGCTGATCGCCACGCGTGGCACCGCTGAGGCGCTGCGCAGGATGGGGGTTCCGGCGAAGCCGATCAACAAGCTGCAGGAGGGCTCACCGCACGTGGTCGATTGCATCGAGCGCGGTGAGGTGGACCTCGTGATCAACACGCCCGTGGGCACCGGCGCGCGGACCGACGGCTACGAGATCAGGGCGGCGGCGGTCGCACGGCGGATCCCGTGCATCACGACGATGTCTGGCGGGATCGCCGCTGTCCGTGCCATCGCCGCGGCGGCTCATGGCGAGCCCGAGGTGATCTCGCTGCAGGAGCTGTACGCGGACCGGGTCTGAGGACTTGACGTGACGCGCGCCGGCGGGGGCCCGCCGGCGCGCGGTCGCGTGGGGCCGTGGACGTGTGGTCCTGCGGGGCGTGTGGTCCTGCGGTCCTGCGGGGCGTGCGGTCCTGTGGTCCTGCGGTCCTGTGGTCCTGTGGTCCTGCGGTCCTGCGGGGCGTGTGGCGTGTGGCGCGTCGCGTGTGGCGGTGGTTTCGGTGAGGGCGCTCCCGAGGGTCATGCCGGGCGGCGGGGGCGCTCCGGGCGGTCATGCCGGGCGGTCATGCCGGGCGGTCATGCCGGGCGGCGGGCGGCGGTGGCCGCGGGTGCTGCGCGCACCAGCATGCGGGCGTCCTCCAGGGGGCTCCAGCGCTCTGGACGATCGTCGTATACGGCCACCGTCACGGCGGCTCGGCGCGACTAGCAGAGCGGCCTTGTGGTATTGGACAGCCGTCGTCAGCGGTCATCCACATGGCCAGGAAACTGCCTGCAAACGGTGATGATTGTCGCAACCCTCACGAGCGATTCTCAACCTCAGCTTGAGGTCCAGCCGAAATTGGTAGCCGGAGGTGTGATCGCCCGCGTTCAGGATGTATAGTCGCCCGCCATGCCGCCGGTCAGTGATTCCCCCACGAAACCCATCTCCGCACCTGAGCGGTCGCTCGTGCAGCGGATGGAGGCGCTACAGCGCGCAAATGACATTCGCAGTCGCCGCGCGCAGCTCAAGCGCGACCTGAAGGCGGGCCGCCAGCTCATCCATGAGCTGCTTCTTGATCCGCCTGAATACCTCGAGACCGCGAAGGTCTTCGACCTGATGCTGGCCGTGCCGAAGTACGGCCGGGTGAAGGTCAACAAGATCCTGTCTACGTGCAGGATCTCTCCCAGCAAGACGATCGGGGGGCTGTCGCAGCGGCAGCGCGCCGAGCTCGTCGAGATGATGCGTCGCCGCTAGGCGGCGCGCCGCTGCAGTCGCGTGGAGCCCCGCAGTCGCGTGGCCAAGGTGTTCGTGATCACGGGTCCCTCGGGTGTCGGGAAGGGGACCCTGATCCGGGCGCTGCTCGATCGCCTGCCGAGGCTGGCGGTGTCGGTTTCGGCCACCACACGCGACCCCAGGCCCGGCGAGGTTGACGGTGTCGCGTATCACTTCCTGAGCCGCACGGAGTTCGACAGGCGCGTCGCTGAGGGGGCCTTCGTCGAGTGGGCCGAGTACTCCGGCAACCGCTACGGCACGCTGCGCAGCGAGCTGGACAGCCGCATCGAGCGCGGCATTCCGGTGGTGCTGGAGATCGAGGTTCAGGGCGCGCGGCAGGTGCGCGAGAAGATGCCGGAGGCGGTTCAGGTGTTCATCGCACCGCCCTCACGTGAGACCCTGCGCACGCGTTTGGTGGGGCGCGGCACCGACACCGCGGAGCAGGTCGCCAGGCGCCTGCAGACCGCTGACGCGGAACTGGCTGCGCAGCGCGAGTTCACCTATGTGGTGATCAACGACCGTCTGGAGGAGGCGATCGTGGAGCTGGTGGCGATCGTTGAGCGGGAGCTGGCGGGCCGGGTCTGAGCGGGCGGCGCTCGGGCGGGCGGGGTTCGCTCGGGCGGGCGGGGCTCGCTCGGGCGGGCGGGGCTCGGGCGGGCGGGGTTCGCGGTTCTTTGCGTCGCGATACGTGTATTTCACGTACGTAGCCGCAAAGTCCGAGGGTGGCGGCGGCGCTGCGCGGCGGTGGCGGCGGCACACAGGGGATCGGTGCCGCCCGGCGAACGCTAACCTTGGCGGCGCAACCAAGCTAAGGATTGAAGCCTTGATCTCACCCCGTATCGACAAGTTGCTCGAGCACGTCGACTCCGATTACGCGAGCGTCGTGGTGGCCGCCAAGCGCGCGCGGCAGATCAACTCGTACTACCACAACCTCGGTGAGGGTACGTTCGATGAGTTCCCGCCGCCGATGGTCGAGACTCGGTCCAAGAACTACCTGACGATCGCGCTGGAAGAGGTCGCTCAGGGCAAGCTGAAGTACCACTACCGCTGAGGCAGGCGGGCCGTGCGACTGCTGATCGGGGTCAGCGGCGGGATCGCGGCCTACAAGGCACTGGAGACAGCCCGGCTGGCGGTCAGGGCCGGGCACTCCGTGCGCGTCATTCAGACCCCGAACAGCGAACGTTTCGTGGGCCGCGCCTCGTTCTCCGGGATCACCGGGGCGCCGGTGCTGACAGATGAGTTCCAGGAGGACCCGGCACGTGGCGCGTACCCGGGCGACCCACCACCGGAGCATGCACCGATCAGCCATCTCGCGCTGGTGGAGCGAGCGGACGTCTACCTGATCGCGCCGGCAAGCGCAAACACCATCGCGAAGCTTGCGACCGGGGCCGCCGACAATCTCGTGAGCACGGCGGCGCTGGCGGCAGCCTGTCCGCTGGCGGTGGCGCCCGCCATGAACAGCCGCATGTATCTGAATCCAGCGACCCAGGCGAACCTTGCGGTGCTGGAGGCGCGCGGCGTGAGGATCATCCCGCCGGGCACCGGTGAGCTGGCCTCGCAGGGTGAGCACGGCATCGGGCGCCTGGCCGAGCCGGCCGAGCTGCTCGCGGTCTGTGAGCAGTTGGCGCGCGAACCTGATCCCGGCTCCGCGCCGCGTTCGGGCTCCGCGCAGCCCCTCGGCTCCGGGCGACATTTCACGCAAGAGTCGCGTCCGCAACCCGTTGGTGGGGTTCAACGGCGGGAGCAGCAGCATCCAGGGCGGCCGCCCAG